>JAKSJG010000030.1 GCA_024398365.1 Bacteroidales bacterium
ATTCCGAACAGAGGAGCGAAGTAGTTGCCGCCCTTGCGGCCGGCGACTGGCAGCGTGTGCGCATACCTCAAACCGGCATTGATCTCGAAACCGAGGCGGAACGCATAGAAATCCACCGTCAGGTCGGTACCGAAAGAACCCAGGAAATTGGTAACCGGCTTGCCGAGCTGATGGCGGCTGTCAAGGGCCATATCCACGAACGGAATCACCTGCAGGCGCTTCAGATAAAGATACTTTGATATCGTATAATCCTGCAACCATACAGGCACAGCATAGTCAGCAGTAATCTTGCCGTAAGCCTCTGTCGGAGAAATGCCAGTATAGCCTCGCGGCATCGATGCGAGAGACTCGCTTATGAAACGCTTGCCTCCCGAAGTCGCCTGACGCTGGTAGCTGGCAGAAAGCTTCAATCCATGCGAGCGGTCATAACCAGGCAGATAGCCGTAAACTGTCGCATACATCAGAGGAGATTGCTGTCCTGCAGAAGCCATCGGGAGCTGGAAATACAGGCCAGCGCTGATACCATAGCGAGGGAATATCGCAGCCTTGGTCACAGGCAACATCTTGTAATATCTGGAGCCGAACATAAACTTGCCGGTAAAATGATTCCTGAGCTCGCCGCTTTCAGACTCGTAACGACAAAGGTCATTGGAGAAAGTAAGTCTGGCCACGGGGATAAACATACTGAGCCATCCTCCGCCAAAGAGATTGTGCGGATAATCAGCCGCAATGCTCGCCGTGAAATACGGTCTGTTGGTAACCACAGACTGATAATCACCCTGGATCTCCTTTAGCAGAGGGTCATCGAGACGCTGCTTCCTGTCATTGAAATCAAATGACGCCTCAACGTCAAAGTCTGCAATGACCGCATTCACCTTGCCGTGAAGGGCGTTGAAACCGCCATGATAAGAATAGCCGGCCATGGCCGTGACGGTACCGAGCTCATTCTGTGAATAGCCTGTCAGACCGAGGGAGGCCATTTCATAGAGGTGATCGCCGGACATATTCATTATTCGGTCCACATTGTAGTAGAGCGGTGCCCACGAATGGAAATGGAAGGCATTGCGAAGCTTGTCATACTCCTCAACAGGATACTGCTCCTGATCGAGATATGCGGCATTGCCTACAGGAGCCTCAGTGAATTTCTCAGCATACTGAGTCGCGAGAGCCTCTGCCACCGGGTGCAGATAAGGCTGCTTGAACTTGATATCACGATCAAGAAAAGCGGACTTGTCAGCGGTCACCAGATGGTAGCCCTTCGAGCTGTATTCACTGTAGTAAAGCTGCCCGTCAGCATCGAAGAAAGGATAATTTGCTCCGTACTTGGAGTTGGTAAGCTGCTTGACAGCGGAGTTTTTCCAGTCTATGGAGAAAATATTCATCACACCGTCAAAATCGCTGGCGAAGCATACTCCACCGTCGAAGCTGCGGAGATTGCGTATCTCGCAGCCCGTGGCAGGAAGGACGTTCTCCCACTCGTCATCCAGGCCGTCCTTGTAAGGGATACGCCAGATACCCGCACCGTTCTCAGCAATGGCTGAGACGTAAATGTATCCGTAGCTGAAGCAAGGCTCGAGTATCTGCCCGGCTCCCGGAGCCGCACAGCTCGCGATCACCCGACCGTCGGACGGATTGAGGAGCACTAGGCGGGTCGCAGAAGCAACAGGATATTCGGCGACAGCCAGGTATTTGCCGTCAGGCGAGACTGCCGGATTGAAATACTTGGTGTCGCGTGTGACGAATCCTATGTCGCCGCTGTTGATGTCCAGATATTTGATCACTGAGAAATTCTCCAGATCGGAAGGCTCGTCCATCACGGTCTCGGACCAGTAGATACGTCCGCCTGCCGGATCGGAGATCTTGGATGCCACGGGGTTGAAATAGCTGACATGCTGCTCCACACCCACAGGGTTGATGCGCACGAGTTCATTATTATGCTCGAGGCCCTTCTTGAGGGCTATGACATGACCGTCGAAGCTGGAACGCTCATCGGCGATGCGCACGGCGCTGATATAGTCCGTGTAAAGCCTCTCTTCGCGGGAAAGCGGTTTGCATTGGGTGAACTCGCCTCTCATATCGAGATCCTGCTTCCATGCTATGTTGAACATCCTCAAGGTCTTGGCTATCATCATATCTTGGGACGGATATGTAGTGTACTGGTCGGGATGCAGGAATCTCTTGATATCATACAGCCTGGCCTTGTCACGGAAGAACTCTCCGGTGAAGGAGGCATTGTCGGTACGGAGTCTTTCCTGTGCCAGGAGCATGTAGCCGATAGCGTAAGGATTGATGGACTGATAATGATAGGAACCCATGGTGGCCTGCTCCCAGCTCAGATAATTGCCGTCCAGCAGAAGCGCGCGCGGATACATCAGGAAGGATGCACTGCGTCCGCGACCCACCTGGTTGAGTTCCGTCTCGGATATGACCGCGTCACCCTCGAGATACTTCTTCGTGGTGAAAAGGCCCATTCCCAGTCCGGCGGCCTGTTCGCCGAGTCCGTACCACAACCAGGAATAGAAATCCCTTGTAAAATGCTCGCACTGAGCAACATGTCGCAGCTCATGATTGACCAGCTGCATCATCCACGGGTCGGAAGTGCCGTCATACGGCTCCGGGGATGTGACAAGATTCACCACCTTCGGCGCCCAGGAGACGCTTCCGTTGCTGAGCGTGGTGTAAGGGTGCAGCACCACCGGGATCTGATGCGTATTGAGAAGCATCGGGCCGTTGACTGAAGGGCGCATCATCTCCATGGCGCAGAGATAGTCCCTCGCCATAGAGTCCATCCCCTGCGGGAATATCATCTTGAAATGCTCGGATTTTATCTGAGACCATTTCACGGATGAAGGCTCCGCACCGTAAGAGTAATACTGTGCCGCAGCCGATACAGGCAGAAGTGCGGCCATGATCAGGATCAAAAGTCTTCTTCGCATTGTTCTATGGTATTTGTTCCGCAATACCAGATGTATCCCGCTATGTCGCTGTAGCCCATTCCTCTGAGCAGCTTCATATATTCGCACACCTGTTTGTGGTAATCAGGGCGCTCCGCGCCGAATTTATAATCGATTACTATTGCCCGGCCCCTTCCAAGAGGCTGGTCTTTCTCTACCAGGACACGGTCAGGACGATGGGGCTTGCCCTGCTCATCCACGATGGACATCTCGCGGAGCGCCCTGTAAGTCCCGTCGAACCAGTGCCTGTCCCCGACTGAAGACAGCAGCGAACGCATCTTCCCGGCCACAGCAGCCGCGGCGGAAGCGTCCAGTTCTCCGGAAGAGACTGCAGTGTCCACTGCCTGCTCAATGTCGGCCTCCGACTCTATGCGCGAGAGTATGTCATGGTTGACTATGCCCAGCCTGCGGTTGTAGAAATCGCCGCCGCGCAGGGAGAGCTTGAGCCTGTCACCGAGGCCCACAACCTTGAAGTCCGTGAGCCTGATGCCCTCCTGCTCCTGAGCATCAGTCTCCTGTTTCAATTCAGGACGTGGCGTGCCGCACTCATAGATCATATCTTCGTCAAGGCTGTCCTTGAGATGGCGGAAGAGCATATCCGCCACTGAGGAGGCAGGCTTGGAGGCATTGTCCGGATATGGAGCGAATATCGTCATCTCACTCACCGCCCTGGTCATCGCGACGTATGCCGTGTTGACGGCATCCACGCAGTGCATCAGCATCTCGTCGCTGTATTCCTTGGCGAAGATGGTTCTGGCCATCTCGGACGAAGCCTTGAGAGGCACCAGACCTATGCGGCTGAACGGCTCGACCTCCGGCTTGCACCAGATATACGGCATGTGCATGTTGGAAGGCTTGAGATTCTCCTGGAGGAAAGGTATCACCACAGCTTCGGACTTGAGGCCCTTCGCCTTGTGTATGGTCATCACGCGTATGGCATTACGGCCCTCCGGGGCTGAGATGCTGCGGTCCGCTCCGACCGAATCCCACCACTCCACGAAGCCACCGATATTTGAGCCGAACTTGCCCATATAGTTGAGCACGCTGTCCAAAAAGGCCAGTATGAACGGAGTATCGAAGCTGGTGGCATCACTGCCGTATTCCTTGACCAGAGCCTCGCATATCCCGTAAAGGGAAGAGTCCGCCATGGTGGAGAAATCCTGCTCCGGGAGCTGACCGGATCCGAGCAGCGCCCCGAGAACGAGATTGTTGACCTTGTCATCCGGAGATATGTGATGTTTGAGTATCGCCACCACACGGCGCACCACCGCGGATGAAGAAATCTTGAGTGAATCCTCTGTCACCACGTCGTAGCCCAGTTCGAGCAGTTTGGCGGCGACCTGAGCGCCTTCGGTGTTCTTGCGTACCAGGAAGGTGATGTCCGAGAGTTCGTAGCTCCTGCTCAGCCTTTCCACTGTCGGGCCGATCATCTCCAGCGCGAGGGCCTTCCAGTCCTTCTCGCTGCCGTCCTCCGCCGTCTGTTTGGAAGGCAGGAACTTGACGAGTACGTGACCCGGACCGTCGTCCGTATGTCTGGCATGCTGGATGCTGTCACCGTAGTATTCCTTCACCCTGTCCGATGTCAGGGCATCGAAATCCTCCAGCAACGCACCGGCATTGGAATAAAAATCATTGTTGAATCCCACGATCTCCGGGCAGCTGCGCCAGTTGTCATCCAGAGGGGAAAGCTCCGATGAAGGTGCCGGGAACTCCTTCTGCAGCTCCTCTCCGAGCAGAGTCAGATCGGCGCCGCGCCAGCGGTAGATGCTCTGCTTGATATCACCAACTATAAGGTTGGAGTTGCCCTGGTCTATGCTGTCCGCAATCAGAGGCTTGAAGTCCAGCCACTGCAGATGCGAGGTATCCTGGAATTCATCCAGCATGTAATGGTCGTATCTGGTGCCTGTCTTCTCGTAAATGAATGGCGTGTCATTGCCGTCGATGATGCGGCTGAGCACGTCGGAGGTCTCACCGAGGAGGACGAGGTTGTTCTCCTTGAGATAGCTGTCCATTATCCTGTACAGATCTGAGAATATGCCCAGCAGATACAGGTTGCCTCGCATCAGCTTTGCGGTATGATAAGTCAGGCTGCGGTTCCCGTTCGGGTCCAGCAGTTCCACGGCGCGGCGCACCGCATCATTGAGCCCGCAGTTGTATGCGCTGGTGATGGAGTTCTTCGTGGCCGGATCCGTCTTGGCGGTGAACCATGCGGAAATATTGTCCTGAAGGGCAATGAAACTGTCGTTAATGTCCTTCATATCGCCTTCCTTCCAGCTCTGGAAACGATGAAACGGCGATCTGCTTCCGCCCTTGAAATCCCCGGCTGAGACGCCGTTATCCTTCATTATCCTGCAGCCGTCCGCACCGACAGCCGCAAGATCTTCTCTATATGTCTTTATGATGGCGTCAAGTTCGCCGCGAAGCGACTTGATGAGTTCCCTGTCCCCGATGACCTTGTCCAGGCCGCGCTTTCTGATCTTGAAATCCTCCCTGAAGAAGAGGCTCGCCATGGACTTGAGCTCCGCTGTGATGTCCCACTTCCCTCCGCTCTCTATCGTGTCCAGCGAATACTCCATGAGCCAGTCCAGCAGGGCCTTGTTCTCCGGTTTCTCAAGGGAGTTCATAAGCAGATCGACGGACTGGTTGAGCACTTCCGCGGAGTCCAGTTCCACCTTGTAGGATGCGAACTGCCCGATCTCGCGGGCGAAGGAACGCATCACACCCTGGAAGAACTTGTCTATGGTGCTGACTGAGAAGCTGGTGTAATCGTGCAGTATGGCCGTCAGCACAGCCTTGGCACGCCTGCCATAAGTATCCTCGCGTTTGGAAAGCTTCGCAAGCTCCTCTATGACGCGGCTTTTCATCTCATCCGTAGCCTTGTTGGTAAAGGTCACGGCAAGGATGTGCCTGTATGCATTGACAGGGGCGCTGTCATCCTGTGGCAGGAGCAGCGACAGATATTCCTGAGTCAGGGTATGCGTCTTTCCGCTGCCTGCGGACGCCTTTATTATCTTAAGCTTGCTCATCTGTTGCACATTTTCCTGAAATCACAATACTTGCAGGCATCGCTGCCCTCTTCCGCAGGCGAGAATGGCACCTGAGGATCGAATACCTCCGAAATGAGTTTCATCAGAAGCTCCTTGAACTTCTCAGTCTCATCCTTGAGCACGAGCCGCTCTACAGGCTGCCCGTCGAATATCTCGCGCAGGGCATAAACTGTCGGTATGAGATTGCCGGCGTTGGCCGAGGCGTCACCTTCGAGCATCAGCAGAGCGTAGAGGCAGAGCTGGAAGGCGATGGTGGGACGATGGGCTGAATCCCTGTCGAACAATTCATCGACCTGCTTGAAATCAGCCTTCTTGTTGACCGTGCCGGTCTTGTAGTCTATGATGTGATACAGGCCATCGAAGCTGTCAAGCCTGTCTATCTTGCCATATACGATCACAGGGAAGTCACAACCGGGAACATCCAGCTTGAAGCTCTTGCCCAGTTCGGCACCTTCCAGCCTGAACGGAGCCCTCCCCCGGTCAACCTCCAGCACGCGGCCCACGAAACGGCGTATCAGGTTCTTCACTATGATATTGCGGCCGCTGATCTCGTATATCTGACATTCGGAAGCGAATGCTTCGTCAATGAGCCTGTCGATCATGTCGGCATCCTCACGGACCGCATCTATGTCATCAGCGCTGACCTCATGGTCCTTCATCGGAGAATAGATATCCTCCATCACCTTGTGGAATACGGAGCCGAACATGCCGGCGTCAAGGCCTTCGCTCACCTCGTCGGCTTCGGATATGCCGAGTATCCTGGCGTAGTAGAACTTCAGCCTGCAGTCAAGGTATTCGTTGAGAGATGTTGCGGAGAACCTGCCCTTGCCGGCAAAAAGCTCTTTGATCTTCTCCATCACATCAGGAGTCTTCTCCACAGCGCCGCTGCCGGCGGACGATGAGCTGCTGAGAATGTACGAGGCAGTCTCCTCTGAAAGAGGCTGCTCGAAATGGTATTTCAGCTGCTTGATGTAGCGGCTCTCCTCCCCGTTCTGAAGGCCGTCGGTGCGGGAGTCGTGAAGCAGGATGACATTTTCCGCGCGGCAGATGCTGCGGTAGAAGTGGTATGCGGAGATGGCGTCCTGGAACTCGTAGTTCGGCAGTCCGAAGCCCAGGCGGAGATTGTACGGTATGAAAGAAGCGCTCACGCTGCGTTTAGGGAAGGTTCCCTCATTGACGGAGAGCACTATGACGTTCTTGAAATCCAGGGCTCTGGTCTCGAGAGGGCCCATGATCTGCAGGCCGGAGAGCGGCTCGCCGCTGAAATGTATCTGCAGGACAGACGCAAGCTGCATCAGCAGCCTGAAATATGTGGACTGCAGCATCTCTATCCTGAGATTCTGCAGACTGCGTATGCAGGTTTCCATCTGGAAGATGAATTCGCGGTCCACCGGGGAGACATGCTTCTGAACAATGGCGAAGATGTCCTCCAGATATGCCGGAAAGTCCTCAACAGCCTGAATGTCCTTGAAAATGGCAGCCAGCAGCGGATGACTGGCGGCAAGGTCCCCGGCGTTGGAGAAGATGATGTTGCGGGCTCTGATGACGGAAGTGATGGTGCGGGAAAGACTGCGCACCGTATCGTCATCCGATGCGGCAAAACAGCTGCGCACAAAAGGATGGTCCAGCAGGGCCACCACGTCGCGGTGATAGAAGGCGCAGGAGCCGCCCTTGACCCGCTTGTTCTTGTGCAGACGCTCGATCATGGAGATGAAGGTCGCCACATTGCTGGACTCCAGCGGGAAGCCCATTGTCACGTTGATATCCTTCACACACTGAGGCACAGCACCCAGCATCGGCATCAGCAGGTTCTCGTCCGGCAGCACCACCGCCGTTTCTTCGGCGACGAAGCCCTGCTCCGCGAATATATCTTCGATGAGGCCGGAGACCACACGGGTCTGCCCCACTCCGGTCGGAACCGCTATGGAGCGGAAATTCTGCAAAGCCGGAAGGCAGGCGGTAATGTCATGGAGGGACGGATAACGCCTGATGTTCTCTGTCATGAACATGGCCGACTTGTTGTCCCTGTCCGTGACCATACGGCCTGAGAAGTCCCAGTAGAAGTCTGCAACGCCCTCTTTGCGCAGGGCGTCCAGCAGCACTTTCTCACATTCATTGAGGGCGTTCAGCCCGACGAATACTATGCGGCCGGAGGCCGGAATGCTCCCGGTCAGCACCGCGTCCGCCACGCTGCGGTATATCATGCCCTCGTATGCCAGTCCCTTCTCCTGAAGGTCAGCGCGGAAGGCAGTGTAAAGCGGGTATAGTATGCTCCATGTCCTGGCGAAATATGCCTTCTTGTCGAAGCTATCCTCACCTGTGTCCTTCACTGGATTGTGCAGGAAATCGCCCCAGAACTGCCTTATCGCGGCAATCTGCTCGTCGCTCAGATATTCGTAGCCGGCGTCTATGTCATTAAGGTCCCTGATATTTGTGAAAAGTTGCTTCGCATCGACACGGTACTTGTCAATGTCGTCGAAATCGTTGAGCAGCGTATCGCCCCAATACACGAATTCATCGAAGCTCTCCTTCACCTCCCCGTCCGGCCACATAAGTGACGCGTAGCGCTGATATAGCATGTAGAGCATCTCTATCTTGTCTGCCTGCCGCAGGCCGGAGAGCTGGGCGAACAGATCGTTGATAGTAAGCAGGTGCGGAGCGAAGACAGGTCTGCCGGCGGTCTGGCCGAGGTATTTCTGGAAAAACAACGCGGAGCGGCGGTTAGGGAACACAAAACAGCAGTCTCCTATGCCGTCGCCGAGCTCCGAATAGAAGCATTCAGCCACCTGTCTCAGGAATTCTTTCACTTACAGTCTCTTTTTAAGTTCCTCGCCCATAGCCTCATATCCCGGCTTGCCGAGAAGGGCGAACATGTTTTTCTTGTACGATTCGACACCCGGCTGGTCGAACGGATTGACACCGAGCATATAGGCGCTCAGGCCACAGGCCTTCTCAAAAAAGTAGAAGAGCTGTCCAAGATTATACTCGTCTATCTGCTCCATTGTGACAGTGATATTCGGCACGCCGCCCTCAATATGAGCCAGCTTGGTGCCCAGCTCGGCCATGTGGTTGCAATGCTCCACATTGACTCCCTCCAGGTAGTTCAGGCCGTCGAGGTCTTCCTCATCACGCTCGATGAGCACTTCGCGGCGGCTGTTCTCCACGGAGATGAACGTTTCGAAGAGCATGCGTTCGCCCTGCTGGATGTACTGTCCCATGGAATGAAGGTCCGTAGTAAAACATACTGATGCCGGGAAGATTCCTTTCCCTTCCTTGCCTTCGCTTTCACCGAAAAGCTGCTTCCACCACTCGGCGACGTACTGCAGCTTGGGATTGAATGTGGTCAGGAGTTCGACTTTCTTGCCTGAAGCGTAGAGCAGGTTACGCATGGCTGCGTACTTGATGGCCGGGTTATCCTCGGAAGGCTCGTCGCAGATGCGCTGCATCTGGCGAGCGCCGTCAATCATCGCCTCGATGTCCAGGCCCGCGAGGGCCATAGGCAGCAGTCCTACCGGCGTGAGGACGGAGAAGCGTCCGCCGACATTGTCAGGCACCACGAAGGTCCTGTAGCCCTTGCTGTCCGAGAGGGTCTTGAGCGCGCCTTTGCGGGCATCGGTGATGGCCACGATGCGGCTGGCGGCCTCCTCTTCCCCATATCTCTGTTCGAGGCGGGATTTGAGCAGGCGGAATGCCACTGCCGGCTCCGTGGTGGTGCCGGATTTGGAGATGACCACGAGTGCGGTGTTGCGCATGGATACGAGGTCCATCAGTTCGGCGATGTATTCCTCGGAGAGGTTCTGGCCGGCAAATACGACCTGCGGGCCGTCTGTCAGATGCATTTCGCGTGAGAAGGTGTGCGACAGGGCCTCGACTGCGGCTTTGGCACCGAGGTATGAGCCGCCTATGCCTATGACTACCACGAGCTCGATTCCCTTTTCGAGCCAGGAATCGACAACGTCGAGGTAGGATTGTATCTGAGCTGCGTCAGTCTCGGACGGGAGTTCATTCCAGCCGAGGAAGTCGGAGCCGGCTCCTGAACCGCTGTCGAGCGTCTGGAGTGCGTGTTTTGCGGATGAGACATTTTCAAGATAGCGGGCGTTGTCGGCGAATCCTTCGCAGCCGCCCAGATCAATGCGTAACATATGGCTTTTCGTTTATTTTCCGGAGTAGAAGTTGAATCCCTTGGTCACGCCGGCTACTACTGCGTTCCAGCGCAGGATGATTCCTATTATGCATATCAGGCCAATCCAGACGAATGCTTTTACGGTGTCGCTCTGGCCTGTGTACCATTCCTTGATTTTTCTGAACATATCCTAGTTTTGTTATAAATACAAATTTGCTTTAAATCGCTTACTTTTGCAAAAAAAAGTCGGGAATATGATGCAGGATTCGAGCGTTGACTGCGTTATAGGGGTAAACAGTGTTTCGATGGACGAACGCGACCTGGCAAAGCTCTGCCTCCAAGGCGATGCTGCAGCCCGCAAGGAGCTGTACGCGAGGTATGCGCCCAGTCTTTTCAAGGTCTGTCTCCGCTACGCCCCCGACAGGGCCGCTGCGGAAGACACGCTCCACGACGGCTTTATCAAGATATTTGATTCCATCAATAAATACAGTTTCAAAGAGGAAGGTTCATTGGCGGCCTGGTGCCGGAGAGTGATGGTCAACCTCTCCATCGACAGGCTCCGTAAGGAAAAGAAGCTGCAGCTTCAATACACCGACAGGCCGCCTGAGCCGGACACCGATGGCCCGCCGGCCTCTCTTGTGCGGAGAATACCGCCGGAGGTGCTGCAGGGATTCATCAACGAGCTTCCGCCGGGCTACCGCACCATATTCAACCTGTTTGCAGTTGACGGTCTGCCGCACAGGGAAATCGCCCGGATGCTGGGTATCAAGGAAAATTCATCGTCATCGCAATACGCCAGAGCGAAACAGATACTGGCGCACAAAATAAAAAATTGGCTGAACAATGCAGCAGAATGACAACAACTGGCTGGATGCCGTCAGGGACAGCATCGAAAGCATAGAGGAACCGCTCCCGGAAGGGATGTGGGACTCCGTCGCTGCTGATATGGCAGCCATCACGCGGCGCAGGAAGGCGGTACGCCTCAGCATTGTCGGCATTGCAGCAGCGGCAGTGCTGGCTGGAGCATTCCTGATATTGCCGCAGCAAGGCAAGCCGGAAGCCGCAGCACCGCTCATAGCACAGGCGGAGACGCCGGCAACGGCAGCGGATCAGGTACAGGCTCACGAGAGTGGGCATGAGCAGTCTGTCAGCCAGACTGACACAGGCTTGCCGGAGATGACGGGCCAGCCAGCGCCGGCCGTAACTTCTGACAGGCTGGCGGAATTGAGCGAGCCCGCCCCTGCTGTTCAGCCTGAGACAGAGCCCGAGCCGCAGACAGAGCAGCAAACCAGAGCGGAAACTCCAGCCGAAAAGGTTCTGAAGACGGCACAGGAAAGGAAAGCTGATCAGCCAGCGGACCGCCAGAAGGAGCTCCAGACCGAACCGCAGCTGGAATTACAGCCTGAACATATACCGGAACATCACAGCCGCAGCATTTCCACAGGCATCAACTTCGCGCTGGGCAACGGCAGCAGTTCCGCATCCGCAGGCCGAATAAGCACCGCAAGTGTCCCGGCTGAAGAGCCGATATTCGCCACCCGCGCGGAAGCAGGCCGGCAGGGCGAGCACATCGGATACCACACACAATACGTCCACAACATGCCGGTCAATGTCGGCATCAACCTCTCCATCGGCCTCAGTGACATACTCAGCCTTGAGACAGGTCTGACATACTCCTACCACAGCGCGCGCCACTTCAGCTACCTCAACGACTACGTGATGGGCTGCGACAGGCAGGAGATACATTTCGCGGGACTTCCGCTCGGTCTGCGCCTCACAGCCGTGGAAATGCGCAAGACGTCCGTCTATCTGTACGCCGGAGTCATGACACAGAAGTGTCTCTACGCCAGCTGGAACGGCAACCACCTGCTCATCAACCCCGTCATACTGTCATCCGAGCTCAGCGCAGGTTTCCAGTATGACATTGCAGGCCCGATGTCCGTCTATATCGAGCCGGGCCTCATCCACTGCTCCGTATCCGGAGATGAAACATACACAATGTACAACGACGCCCCATGGAACTTCAATCTGAAGGGCGGAATAAGATTCAATATCAAATGATTATGAAAGCAACGAGAATCATATCAAGACTGCTTTGCGCCGCAGCGGCCATCAGCCTGACCTCCGCCTGCGCCATGGATGAAATAGCTGAAGCGTGGAATGCCGTAGAAATCGACGGCCCTTATATCCAGGAATACTATGACGGACCGCTGAAATGTGAAGTCCTCGACGTATATGGAGGGATGCCGTTCATATCCGTGTCGATTGACACCGAACATCCATCGGATATAAAGAAATACAGCAGCTGGTCCACAGGTGATGAGGCCGAGATATACAGGAGCCTGTGCCAGAAGCACAATGACCTCAACTTCAAGGGAGAAGACCCGCTGTTCAACCACCCTTCAAAGCAGTGCTATGCAAAGGATATAGCATCGATCGAGCTGGCCTGCGACAGCGACTTTGACGCAAAGCACCCGGCCGGATCATCCATCATGGATATCATGGAGTATCAGACCACCTCCTTCGGCCCGTTCATCACAAGCGGATACGGAGGCGCGTTCAATAATTACAATGCTGCTCTCAACCGCATCCAGATAAGCATATCCCCCGCCGATTCAATCGCTCCGGAGTATATGATGCTCCTGAGCAGCATCAACCTGTTCAAGCTCTTCTTCAACTGCGTACCGGAGCGGAAAACGGAGATCGGTCTCACTCTGACCATCACGTTCGATAATGAAACAGCCGTGACGTTCAACGTCACGGCCGATTTCAGTGATTATCAGGGTTAGTCTCTGATTATGCCATTCCGCCGGTGTTTCCCATCGGCGGAACGTATGTCTGTTCGCGGAAGCGGATCTCTCCGAACTGGCTCTCGTATTTCTGGACATTCTCCATCAAAGCCTTGAGGAACTTCTTGGCGTTCTCCGGGGTCATCAGCACGCGGCTGTTGACCGTCGGCTTAGGAAGGCCCGGCATCATCTGCACGAAGTCCACGATGAACTCACTGGATGAGTGTGTAATTACTGCAAGGTTTGAATAATTGCCTTTCGCCACTTCCGGGCGGATTTCGATATCGATCTGCTGATTGTTCTCTGCCATAATTCTTGATTATTTTGCGAAAGCGACTGAGCGCGTTTCGCGGATTACTGTAATTTTGATCTGACCAGGATATACCATTTCGTCCTGGATCTTGCGTGCTATCTCTGCAGAAAGTTCCTCGCACTGCTGGTCGGTAACCTCCTCTGCGCCCACGATGACGCGGAGTTCACGGCCGGCCTGGATGGCATAGGTCTTTGTAACACCCGGATATGAGAGTGCAATGCCTTCCATGTCCTTGAGTCGCTTGATGTAGGACTCGATGACCTCACGGCGTGCGCCAGGGCGTGCGCCGGAAATGGCGTCGGCCACAAGCACGAGCGGAGCGATGAGGGATGACATCTCGACCTCCTCGTGGTGTGCACCGATGGCGTTGCAGATCTCAGGCTTCTCCTTGTACTTCTCAGCCATCTTCATGCCGAGCAGTGCGTGAGGAAGTTCAGGCTCCTCCTCGGATACCTTTCCGATATCGTGGAGCAGACCGGCACGCTTGGCCGTCTTAGGGTTGAGACCGAGCTCGGATGCCATGGTGGCGCAGATGTTTGCCACTTCGCGGGAGTGCTGCAGGAGGTTCTGTCCGTATGATGAACGGTACTTCATGCGGCCGATGAGCTTCACGAGTTCGATGTTGAGTCCGTGGATGCCGAGGTCGATGCAGGTGCGCTTGCCGGTCTCCATGATCTCGTCATCAAGCTGCTTCTTGACCTTCTCCACAACCTCCTCGATGCGGGCCGGGTGGATACGTCCGTCAGTCACGAGCTGGTGCAGGGCAAGTCTTGCGACCTCACGGCGAACAGGATCGAATGCGGAAAGCAGGATGGCTTCCGGAGTATCGTCAACCACGATTTCGACACCGGTGGCAGCCTCAAGAGCACGTATGTTGCGGCCTTCACGGCCGATGATGCGGCCCTTGATCTCATCGGACTCGATGTTGAATACGGTCACTGCGTTTTCGATCGCAGTCTCAGGAGCTGTGCGCTGGATGGTGTTGATCACAATGCGCTTGGCTTCCTTGCTTGCGGTGAGCCGGGCTTCGTCGATAACATCATTGATGTAGGCCTGAGCCTGGCTCTTGGCCTCATTCTTCATGTTTTCGACGAGCTGATTCTTGGCGTCCTCGGCAGTCATTCCGGCCACCTTCTCAAGTTCCTCTATGGCCTGGCCGCGGAGCTTGTCATACTCCTCGCCCTTCTTGTTGACAATCTCGAGCTGGTTCTTGAGATTCTCCCTGATGCTCTCGACCTCCTTGTTCTTGCGTCCAAGTTCGGAATTCTGCTGATTGAGCTGCATCTCGCGCTGCTTCAGCTTGTTCTCGGTCTGCTGGATCTGGGCGTTCTTCTCATTGATGAATGCCTCGTGTTCGCTCTTCAGCTGGAGGAACTTCTCCTTTGCCTGGAAAATCTTTTCCTTCTTGATGTTCTCTCCCTCCTGCTCAGCCTTGCGGATGATCTCATCACCGCGGCTCTTGAGTATGATGTTTCTGACGAACCAGAAGGCAAGTGCGCCGACCGCCGCAGAAATTAAAGCTGTGATAATAATAGCTATTGTCATAGTGTGAGTATATATATTGAGTTAAAAATTGTCCTCAAATACAGATACTTACAATTGATAAAAAAGCCGTTAGCCTGATCAGACGAAAATCTTAAATAAATAAGATTTGAGCTCCGAATATATGTATCGCAGACTTCCAACGTCCTATAAAAATAGAATCCCCCGAAGGGTCACCCAGGCCTGTCTTTGACGTTCGAGTTGGCTCGTTTAAGTTTTTAGTGTTGATTTTGGCAGAGAGCAAACTAACGGCTGTGCAAATAATCCTCCAGTTCGCTGTTGATGGCATCCACCTCGTTCTTCAGCACGCTCGCCTCACCCGTATCATTCTTCTGAATCTCCAGCAGCTTCATCTCCGTCCTCAACAGCATCATGCAAAGCACCTTCTCCTTGGTCGTATTTCCATAATGGTCCATCAGATATCCCATCTCTTTGTTGATCCTCTCCGCAGCCTCACGCATCCCCTCCTCAAGTTCGGAATCAATCGTCAGCGGATATTCCAGCCCTCCTATCTTCAAGTTGATGTTCTGTTTCATGGCATCAGTCATTCAACATGGAAATGCACTTGTCAATCTCCTTCATCAGGTGCTGTATCTTGCGCTTGGCCTCCGTCTTTTCAGGCAGAGTACCGCCAAATGCCAGTGTCAATTGTAAGTTATCCAGTTTTTCGTTAAGTTCCTTTATTAATTTATCCTGTTCAGCAATTCTGGACTCATAGCGGACTATCTTCTCCGACATCTCCGCATTGCCCGCCTGAAGCATCTCATATCTCGACACCAGGCTCGCAATGTTCTCCTTCAGCTTCTGTATAGTTCCTCCGTCCATATCAGTCCATTGTTTGCAAAGTTAATAATATTTTTATGATTTTGCTATCTTTGGATGATATAAGGAATCATCTCGATTTTTTCATAAAATTACTGACGCATTCCCGAGGGTTCTGTGTTTATATGTCAGAAACGAAAACAACACGACTTATGAAAAGAACGATTTCACTTATTATCGGATTATCCGCAGCACTGATACTTACTGCCGGATGCGCAGATATCGAATTGGCGGATGGCAGCCGCAAATCCAATATGCCTCCTACATCAGGTCTGACAAGAGCTCAGGAGACAGTCGCGGCCGGCCAGGTCAAATTCAGTGTCGATTTCTTTAAAAGAGCAGCGAAACAGCAAGGTGGCAATACGCTGGTCTCCTCTTTCAGCATGTCTGCAGCCTGGTCAATGCTCGCTCCCGGAGCCTCAGGGAAGACATATACGGAGATTGCAGAGACACTGGGCTTCAAGGCCTGCGCACCGGAAGAAATAGGTTCTTATTACCGCAGATCCCTCGAAGCGATGGCACCTGCTGATGACAGCTGCAAGTTGAATATCGCCAACGCCATCTGGGTTGACCGCTTGCTTCACCCTTATGAACAATATATCAGCGCAACGGAGATGTATTATTCCGCAAAGGTAACGGAGCTTGACCTCCTTGATCCCGCCTCGATTGACCGTGTCAATGACTGGGTGAAGGACAATACAGATGGAATGATTGACAAAATTCTGGACAATAAAGTTCTTGGAGCAGCCATGATATTGACCAACGCCGTATATTTCAATGCCAAATGGAAGCATGAGGATGGGTATCAGACGATAGAAAAATGGTTTAAAGATGACAATGGCAAGGAGATAAAGAAACAGTTCTTCGAAGGCAGTTATGTATCGGGAAGATCGTATAACCTGGAAAACAGCGAAAACGAAAAAACATCAGAGCCGCGGATAATAAGTCTGCCGTTTGCATCAAGCCCGCTTGAGATGGTGTTTGTTCTGCCGCCGGAAGGAAAATCAATCGACGATTTCATCGGCTCGCTGAGTGACAGCAAGTGGAACAGGATGATGTCACAGCTGAGAGAATCCAGCATATTTACCCAAGTCTCGATTCCCGAATTTTCCGAGGCAACATCATTGTCTTCTCAGGAATGCATCGATATTCTCAAGAAAATGGGAATACGGAAGGCATTTGAATTTGATGAAACGAAAGGTTTCTCAAATTTATCCCCTCACGAAACCTATGTGGGTGATGTACGCCAAATAGCCAAAATAGAAGTCACACGGTCAGGAGCGAAAGCAGCCGCAGCCACGTCAATATCAACCTTATACGGGGCTAGTACAGAACCTCTGCCTGTCCCTGCATTTGAAACATTCAATGCAGACAGGCCCTTCCTCTACTCTATCATAGAACCTTCAACCCAAAGCATACTCTTTATGGGTGTCATCAGACAATAATCAAATATGTCGGGTGTGTACCGGGATATTGACGAGCAGAATCTGGTCAGGCTGTGCTCCGACAAGGACCGTCAGGCGCAGATGGAACTGTATAACAGGTATGCAGCCAGGCTCTTCACGCTCTGCAGGCGATATTCCGATACCTCGGACGAAGCGAGGGACCTTGTACACGACACAATGCTGAAGGCCCTCGACCGGATAGACACATTTACCTACAGCGGGAAAGGCTCCCTGTATGCGTGGATAAGCAGGATTGCCATCAATATGGCCCTGAATAACATCAAGCGATACAAATTCCGCTTTGTGCGGCAGGATGCTTATGCAATGGAAACGGTTCCGGAACCGGCCCCTGAAGCACTTGAAAGAATTCCGGAGGAAAAACTGCTTGAATTCATCTCCGAACTGCCGGACACCCAACGGACGATCTTCAATCTGTTCTGCCTGGACGGCTATTCCCATCGGGAGATCGCAGAAAAGATCGGCATAAGCGAAAGAGGCTCGACCAGCCTGCTGGCAAAGGCCAAGCACCAGCTCAAGAAACGGATAAACGATTATTTAACTGACTCAGAACACTAATGAAATCATTTGAAGATATCATAAAGGACAGACTTGAAGACTACGAAAGCAGGCTTCCGGGCTGTGACACCACCGAGTTCGAAGCTCTGCTCGACGAATCGAAAGCCCCGGCGAAAAAGACGGCGCTGCCGCTCTGGCTGGCATCTGCAGCCGTAGCTGCGGGTCTGGCCCTGTTCTTTATCCCGAAGCGATATCAGGAGCAGAAGCAAGAGCCGGTGCATAATCAGGCTCAGGTGTCTCTTATGGCTGAAGCTGAAACAGAAGCCAGTAAGCCTGATAGCGAAAACAAAGCCATTGTTGCCATGGCTCACATACCATCCTCAACAATGGCCACTACAGGCACAAATACAGAGAGCACCGCAGAGAGCCCTGCGGCTGTCAAGTCATCAGCGGAGACAGAAGATGCTTCCACTGAAACCGCAATGCCGGCGTCACATAAGCGGGACGCCGCCAATGATTCGCAACAGGCATATTCATACCCGCGCCCCGAAAAACCGGGGCAACAGACTTTCAGCACCGGCAAAACCGCGGCAGGTGTCCTGGGCAGTGCCGGGGCGATAGCGCTGGCAAACTGCATCACGTTTTTGAAAGGAGCAGATACAGACGTCACCCCTGCGCCATTCAATCCCAACTGGATATCAGGATTGCCTTCCTTAGAGAAATATTATGCCGGAACGAAGGAGATGATCAACTATTTCGGACTGATTCCACTGCTGCCGGAAAGGACCGGCAATGACAAACATCATATCCCGCTGCGCAACGGGCTGTCACTGCGGATTCCGATAAATGACAGATGGTCGCTCACCACCGGGCTCGATTATATCTGGGCATTTTCGGAAATCGAATATGAATATGCAGGCGGCATAAAACAAAATGCACATTATCTCGGCATCCCGCTCAGGCTTGACCTCACGCTAGCACAAAACAGGTGGCTGAATTTATATGTCGGCGCCGGAGCCAGTGCAGATTGGGGCATTGCCGCCACATTGCTAGATACTGAAGTCGATCCTGACGGGATTGCGTTTTCCCTGACAGGAACGACAGGGATACAGTTCAATGTCACAGATCATCTCGGGCTCTACCTCGAGCCAGGGTTCTCCTGGAACATCCCATCAGAAAACAGAGTTCTGGACACCTTTATGTCCGAGCACCCGTTTATGTTCTCCGCCTCCAGCGGAATCAGATTCACACTCAAATAACCTCTCAATTACATTACAAATATTTCAGTTATGAGATTCAATATAATTCCCTTTGCAGCCATATCTATCATCCTTGCCGGCTGCAATAATCTGGACAATGTTGCCAATACTTTCGATGGACAGGCTGTGCACACTGTCACACAACTCACGAGAGCTCAGCAAAATGTCGCTGACTGTCAACAAGATTTCTGCATTGACTTCTTCCAGGGCGTTGCTGAACTGGAAAAAGGCAGCAATTTCATGGTATCACCTTTCAGCATGTCAGTGAGCCTTGCCATGCTCTCGGACGGCGCAAGTGGAACCACCTACTCGGAGATAGTCAAGGCACTCAGGCTGGAAGGATATGAGCATGAAGACGTCGATGCTTACTATTCTGCAATCCTTAATGAATTAAAAAACAGCAATTTGAAATGTGCCAATGCCTTATGGTATGACAAAAACGCCAATTTGATCCCTGACTATATGGACAACTTGAAAAAGTACTTTTCCGCCCCTGCCACCCAACTTAACTTCAAAGACAAAGCAAAAGCGAAGAGTACAATAAATGACTGGGTATCAAACAACACTAACGGCAAGATAAAGGATCTAATCAGAGCCATCAGTTCGGATTGTAGGGTCATATTGACCAATGCTGTTTATTTCAATGAAAAATGGGCAGGGGAATACATAAAGGAAACCAACAAATTCACTGACTGCAATGGACGCTCGGCAAATCGTGACTATTTTAAAGGCGGTAGTAAACAATATATAAATGAATATAACACTTTCGACATAGACAACAATGAGCCGTCACTTGTTCAATTACCCTATGAGAATAGTTTCTATATGTGGATCATAGTTCCGCCAGCCAGCCAGAATATCGAAAGCTTCATATCCGAACTGACATATTCCAAACTCCACGAATGGATGCACAACTGCTACAACCGAAACAATATGACGGTTCATGTGCCTATGTTTTCAGACAAATACAGTTTGGACTCCGCGCCATGCAAAAAGGTTCTGAGCAGCATGGGAATCAACGAAATATTTGAACCGTCCGCAAACTTCCAGAATATGAGCAAAGATCAGTTGTATGTGGAATCGATAAATCAGAAAACTACTGTTACGGTATCTGAAAAAGGAACAGAAGCAGCAGCGGCCACAGCAATAAACATGAATATATATCTTGGGAAAATACGAACCGAAGATCCATATGATTTCTACGTTGACCGCCCGTTCGTATATGCGATAACAGATACTCACAATACAATGCTCTTTATGGGAACATTCGTGAAGTAATCCCCTTTTGCTGCGATCAGCATGTAGATGCTAATCGAAATTTGAACAGAATGCTCACGGAAAACTGAACAGTTTTCACCGCCGCAAATATATAGAAAAATCAACGTTTAAGGCTGAAATAATCGCTACAGGCATGCAGATTTCTGAAAAATAGTTTGTTTGGACGCGATTTTTGTGCGTCGGTCAATAAACATACGGGAGAAAAGATGTATCTTTAGCCAGATAAATTGGTATTTATCTGTATCGCCAGCTCGTTT
>JAKSJG010000031.1 GCA_024398365.1 Bacteroidales bacterium
ACGATATATGTTGGATAATGGTCGGAGTAGCCGTTCATGAAGGCGCCGTTGGAGAAGGTGCGGAAAGGGTAGCCCTTGTACTGGCCCTTCTGGGTGGTCATGAACGGTTTCTTGAAGATGCGGCCGTAATACTTGTCCTTGACTATCTTCCTGATCTGCAGGCCGCCCTGAGGCGCCTTGGCCAGGTTGGAGTTGATGAGTATCTGGTCATAAATGCTCCAGGTGCCCTGGTAGCAGAGCGAACCGTATCCGTCGCGGATCATTGACAGGAATGGATTGAAGAAATCCTTCTCGCCGACTTCCTCCATAGTCTCGCGGCCGTGCAGGAACTTTGCCATGCTGTCATCAAACGGGTCGTCGTTCATGTCGCCCATGACCGCGATCTTGATGCCCGGATACTTTTCCATCATGCCCATCGCGTGGTTGTAGATGATTTCCGCTCCTCGGGAACGAAGGTCCCAGCCTTTGCCGCCGATGCGGGAAGGAAGGTGGGTGACGTAGAATGCGAAATGCTCTCCATCAATGGTGCCGTGCACCATCAGCACGTCACGGGTGCGGAAATAGTCCATCGCAGCCTGATCGAGCGTGAACTCGACGTTGCTGCCCGGGCCGAAAGTGTAGGGGATGGATTCGCTTTCAATGTAATTGAACTGCTCAGGCTTGTAGAGCAGCGCCACATCCACACCGCGACGGTCCGGACCGTCATAATGTATGATCTGGTAATTGGCCTCGGCTATCTCCGGCTGGTTGACGAGATCCTCCACCACGAGGCGGTTCTCGATCTCGCTTATGCCGAGTATGGTGTGGTAGCGGCCGTTGTCCTCCTTCATAGCACGGATGACGCTGGCCATGTTGTGAAGTTTCTTCTGATATTTGGCTTCCGTCCACTTGTTGGCTCCATCAGGGAGGAATTCCTCGTCATTCTTCGCGGGGTCGTCGTAAATGTCGAAGAGGTTCTCCAGGTTGTAGAAGCCTATCACGTAATTGCGGCTGCCGCTGTCCTTCTTCTGGGCGAAAACGCCGGAGCAGAGCAGCAGGAGCAATGCAATATTGATAAATCTTTTCATATAAGTCTCTTTATTTCCACCAGGAGTCAACCGTTGACTCGACGGTGGCGGCGTAGCTTTCGCCTATCTTTGCCGGAAGGTTGACAAAGAAGTCAACCCCGGTCTTCTGTTCGAGCTGGTCGATGGTGCATCGCTGCGCCATCACCACGGAACTGTTGCCTGAATATGATTTGTGGTCAAACCAGAATGCGGTGCCTGTATATCCTCCTGTGCGGTCTGTCATGCCTACAGTGCCGTTCTTCTTGTAGCCCAGCAATGCCTTGTAGTAGCCGGTAGGTACGGTGACATCCTTGCCATCATTGTCCTGTACCATCTCTGTGCTGCCCTTGATGCTGCAGCCGGTCACTACATAGAGTGTGTCGAACTGACGCGCCCAGCTGCGCACCATACCTTCGAGCACACCCCAGGCCGCCGCGTTGAGTTCGCTCATCTGCGGAGTCATATTGGTGCCGTAGAAGGTCTGCACGTTGGCTTCATAGCTGAGACGGTCGGCGGAAGGGCACTGGTGGCCCCTGTTGTACCAACCGTTATACCCGTAGCCGGCATTGCCGTATGCGTGGAACAGTACAGGCTGAAGACGGCGCGGAAGCTTCGGGTCGAGGCCCCATTCGTCGCTACGGGAACCGTTGCCGATTAGCCCATCGTTGAGCGGATATGCCACCCAATGGGCCACAAGGGCGGTAGTGTCCCAGAAGTATGAATAATTGCGGACATCACGACCGGAATTTTTCATATAATGCGTGATGAATATCTTCCCCTTTTGATCGGTGGCCGGCAGTTCCATCCAGTTGTGTACCGGATCCGACTTGATGCCGTCCGGCAGTTCCTTATAATAGGAATTGTCCACGCCTTTCTGCTTGAATTCGCAGCTTGTCCGCTTTCCCTGGCAGTCCAGGGTGAGAGTGAGGCTGCGGCTCTCCGGCGATAGGTTGCGCGCCCAGTTGAGCACTATGTTGCGGCGGCTTCCGCTGCCGGTGATTGAACTGGCACCGTCTGTGCCCAGGTATGCCCACTGAGTTGCGTCAGCACCGGAATTGTGGAAATCAATGGCAAGCGTCCAGTCGCCCTCAGCCGTGACGGCGACGAACTGGTTGCCTATGTTGTAGTCCGTCTCGGCTATGCGCAGGGAAATTTCAGCTTGTACAGCCTCTTCAGGTTTGCAGGACACGGGCATAATGGCGGCAATAATGATTGCCGCCATCTGCACGAGTATTGTTGTCCTGTGAAAGCCCATTATTCAGCGTTGATTCCGATGAAGAGCATTCGGCCTGTGGCTGTGATCTTGAGCTGTGTCTCAGCTGTTGTGGCTGCGCCGAGGTCGATGGTGTAGTAGTCTTCGTCCTCCTTGAGGTTAATTGTAAATGGAGGGTTGCCGCTGGCGATGAACCGCTTCACAGTAACGTTGGCCTTTGTATCTGAACCTACAGCAGCGGTGAAAGAGTATGCAGTTCCATTTGTGTTAGGGAAATTGTCGGACACGTCTTTGCTGAATCCTATGCAGTAGAATGATACTTTGCTCTTGCCTGCCGGAACCTTGATGGTGAAGTCGCCGCCGACTGAACCTGTGCCGAGCTTTACTAAATTGTCAACCTTAGTGCCGTTGAAAGTACCGCTCTGCTTGTTGCTGCCTGTTGAAGTGTTGTCATTGGCTTTGTTGCCGAGTATCCAGCTGCATCCTGATGTGAGAGGGTGCTTGAGGCTGATGTCAATCTGTGAGATGCTTTCCTTGACCTCGCTTACTACGATGTTGAAATAGCTGCCGCCGGATATTCCGGCGAAGAAGCCTGTGGCGTCAATAGTCTTGCCTACGAGTGAGCTGTAGTCAGCTGCGGCGTATGCGATGGAACCAGTGCGCTTGCTGTCAGGGATCTCGATGTTGTAGTAATTGCCGGACTTGACAAGTACGCCGGTAACGGTCACGTAGCCAAAGCCTGTGGAGTATGAATCCACGTCCGCGCCCTTGAGAACTGTTGGTGCAGGGTAGGAGACGGCGTTGCCTGATGACTTGATTGTGGTCTGTGGCTTTGTGATCTGAGGAAGATTGTTGTATGTGCTCTTCTCTCCGCTGACGCTTACCATATCGCCTACACTGACGCCAGGTGCTGCGTCAACGAATACATACTGGAATGAATCACCGACTTTCACAACAAATGATTTTGCGGATACTGCCATTACGAGACCCTCGATGGTGGATGTCTCCACTACACCGGCTTCGTATGTGAGGATAGTGGCGTTCTTGATTTCTGCCTTTTTGCCTGATTCGTACCAGAAGTATTTGCCATACAGTGTAACCTTGCCGCCATTGGCAATCTGGTTGCCGAACTGTGTCTTGCTTTCGTTGGTCAATGAATAGACATTGATTGAACCTGTCTCGTCCTTGAGATCGAAGCTGCAATATTCTGAATTGAAGTTGGTGACGGTACCTGTAAGCTTGTAATTTTTGGATGCATCAGCCTTGTCAAGGAATTCCTTGACGGTTAAAGTCTTCAGATTGTCTGGATTTACGGCCATTGGGCTCTCGTATGAGAGGATGGTTCCATTAGCCATCTGATGGGTCTGCTTGCTCTGGTAGAACTGGTATTTTCCACGTACCTTGACAATACCGTCTTCCTTGAGCCTGTCAACATAATCTTTGAAATTGAGAGGGAATGCGATTGCAATAGTTCCGCTTTCATCAGTGAGGTCGAATCCATAGTATGATGTGTTGGCAATATTGCTGATCTTACCTTCGAGGACGTATTCCTTCTGAGTGTCAGCCCTGGTTATGAATTCTGATACTGTGATGGCTTCTCCATCTACAATGCCGTCATTGTCGCCGTCAGGACCTTCCTGTGTGATGGTGAGTCCGTCTGATACGATACCGCCGTTGAAATCGATGTCGCAGCGTCTGTTGTAACCTTCATTCTTAGGTACTGTGACTGTGATGGCAATCGCTTCCTTTGACGGCTTGCCGCTTTCAGGGTCAACGATCACCCACTCAGGGATGTCCTTGGCCTTCCATTCTCGTGTCGTTGTGAGATAAATTGTCTCGCTGCCTCCGTCGGCAGTGAATGTCAGGGTAGTGCGGTCAAGTTTGATGTCCGCAGCTCCCCAGTCTTCCTCCTGATGGCATCCGGTGAGGATTGTAGCTGCCACTGCAATGAGGCTGAATACTAAAGTTTTGAATTTCATTGTTTTGAATATTAAATTATTAATTTTTGTTATTTATTTGCGCAAAGTACTGCATTTTATAAATGTGTAAAGATAATCATTTTTTAGGAAATACCTATCCTGTTGACAAGCTGTGCGTATATAGTGGGTGAGGATTGGCGATTGTGCCGATTTTTTCGTAACTTCACACGATTTTGTATTATGCAATAACTGTAAATGGAAGTTATGAGAAGATATTTTTCTACAATGGCGGCTCTGTTTGTGCTCAGCGCACTGACTCTCAGCCAGTCAGCTTTTGCCGCCAATCCCGCACAGACAAAGCAGTCAGCCAAGCAGGCAAAAGCTGTCAAGGCCAAGATGGGCAGCGTCGGGATGCAGTATCTCAATGACAATTTCACAACTTATCACGATCTCTCGCTTGAACTTCACGGATATGCCGAGACTGGTTACAATGAGACCCGAAGCTCCGCAGCTCTGATCAGACATCTCGAGGCAAACGGATTCAAGGTTGAGAGGGGAGTGGCCGGCATTCCGACGGCCTATGTCGCCACATACGGCAGCGGCAGCCCTGTGATAGGTATTCTCACCGAATATGATGCTCTTCCCGGCCTCGCCCAGGATACCGTTCCTTTTAAGAGTGTCCCTAAGGACAGCCCTAACGGAGCAGGTCACGGCTGCGGCCACAACCTGATGGGCACTGCCAGCACGGCAGGCGCTGTGGCTATCGCCAAATGGCTCGCCGAGGGCCACCAGGGCACCATCAAGGTATTCGGCTGTCCGGCCGAGGAAGGTGGCGGCGGCAAGGCTTACATGGTACGCGAAGGCTGTTTCGACGGCGTAGATGCCATGCTTGACTGGCATACCAGCACCTCCAACAGCACCACGCCAACCACAGGCCTGGCCAACGTGCGTGTGCGCTTCGAATTCTTCGGCACTCCGTCACATGCAGCGGCATCTCCTGACAAGGGCCGCTCCGCACTCGATGCCGTGGAGGCATTTGACTTTATGATCAATATGATGCGCGAGCACGTACCGAGCGACTCCCGTATCCATTATGTCATCACCGACGGCGGCGCTGCGCCTAACGTGGTCCCTGACCATGCGGAGGTGCTTTACTATTTCCGCCATCAGAACCGCAAGGTGGTGATGGACCTTCTTGACCGTGCCCTCAAGGCTGCCGAAGGTGCTGCGATGGGCACCGGTACCACAATGAAGTACGAGATTATGAACGGCAACTATGAGAAGCTTACCAACCGCAATCTCTCACAGATCATGCACGACAATATGGAACTCGTGGGAGGTGTGAACCTCGACGAGCGCGAGACCGCATTTGCCATGGAGCTGATGAAGAACTCAGGTGTCACAGACACTGAGGCAGCACTCGAGACTATGCGTAAAGTACAGCCTATGGGTCCCGACGGCAAGGGCAGCGGCTCATCTGATGTCGGCAACGTTGCATGGGTGGTCCCGACTTCATCCATCAGTGTCGCCACTTTTATTCCAGGTTGCGGAGGACTTCACAGCTGGCAGGCCACAGCCACCGGCGGTACGACCATAGGCACCAAGGGCCTTCTCAATGTGTCCCGTATTTATTATCTGACCGCATATGATCTCTACAACAATCCGGATCTGCTGAAGGGCATCAAGGAGGAATTCGAGACCAAGCGCGGTGCTGACTTCAAGTTCGTGCCTCTTATGGGCGACCGCAAGGCACCGCTTGACTACAACATAGATACACGTTACTAGGACTATGAAGAGAAAATACGTCATAGCCATATTGCTATTCCTTCTTGTTGGCATGCCGGCGGCTTTCGCCGTATTCAACGAGAAGAATCTGGCTCAGACCCTGTCCGTGCTCAGATTTGAGCTTGACCAGCAGAACGACAAGATGGAGACATCCCGCTCGCGCATCAACCAGCGCAAGGAGATGCAGCATATGCAGATGGTCTCCATGGTCAAGAAATGCAATGAGCTTTCGCTGATACTCTATTCGCAGAATCAGGATTACACCTTCGACGTTACCTACGCCCTCAAGGAAGTGTCTGATCAGTACAGGGCTTTCAACGAGCGAAAGATGCCTTTCGACCAGATAGTCTCCGGCATGAACCTGGAGATAGAGCGCTACGAGCGTCTGGCTGAAGCCCTGCGACGCCTCCCGCCGGTGCTGGACGAGATATCCGAGGTGCCGGACAGCATCTCCATGGCCAAGGACAGCGTGATGCTGGACATCGACCCTGCAGCGCTGGACAGCGCAAGGTCCGCATTCCGTGCACACGCACAGCATGCTGCAGCCCACGCGCCTCACGGCAAGGCACCGCATGCCGCAGCGCATCAGGAACACGGCCTGAATACCGAAGATGTCATCAACATCCTCACCGGAGCCCGCGAGCAGATAGAGGAGGACCCTGCGGAGCGCAATACCTTCCTGCTCTCCGAGGATGCACAGGCCGACCGCGACACCTGTCTTGCCTATGCACGCAATCTTCTCAAGATGTACACTGAGTCCCGCGACAAGATTATTGAGGACACACTCCACTACGCCGAGCTCAGCAACCGCATAAACGAGTCATACGAATATGCCCAGAACCGCTACCGCGTAATACAGAAGAACATATTCGTGGAGGGCCAGGACCCATACTTCACTGTGATCAAGCGCTTCCGCCGCTATGCCCGCCAGGCATTCCAGGAGGCACACATGAAATATTCCACGGCTGACAGCTGCAATGATGAACATCATCACCACAGTCACAGTGAATGGCGCGGACCGGTTGTGATTGGATTCATAGTCTTTGTGCTCCTATACCTTATTATCTCGGCTCTGATAAGTTATGTCATCGTACGTTTCTTGCACCGCAGGGTTAAGCGTTACAAGGATGAGAAGGAGGAGACATTCAGACAGCGCAAGCTCTGCATAACCCTGCTTCTCGGCGCGGCCATATTCGCCCTTACAGTGATGATCGCCGTGCAGTTTGTCAACCAGAACTTCTTCGCCGCTGCATCGCGCCTGCTGCTGGTATATGCCTGGCTGCTTGCCGCAATATTCGGTTCTCTGCTGATCCGCGTAGCGCCTGAGAAGCTCAACAAGAGTCTGAAGGTATATACTCCAATTATCATAATAGGTCTGATTGTGATCACATTCCGCATCATTTTCATACCTAACAAGCTTGTCAACCTCATTTTCCCGCCGCTGCTTCTGATCTTCACCGTATGGCAGTTCCTGCTCTGCAAGCGCGTCTGTCCTAAGCTCGACAGAAGCGACATGGTATATTCATGGATATCATTTGCAGTCATGCTCGCAATGACCGTCGTTGCCTGGAAGGGATATGTGCTGATGGCAGTGCAGATATTCATCTGGTGGCTCTTCCAGATCGCTGCGCTCAACACCATCACCGCCGGCTACGAGCTGCTCGGCATATATGAGAAGGGCGGACTGGCACGCAGACGCGCCGAATACCGCAAGAATCACGTCGTGCTCGCGCAGGAGAAGAACGCCGCCTTCATCGAGGTCACTTGGCTCTTCGACCTGCTCAAGCAGGTTGCGGTTCCTGTGCTTGCCATACTCAGCATTCCGTTCTGCATCTGGATGGCATCCGACGTGTTTGACCTTACGGAGATATGCAAGACCATATTCTACAAGCCGTTCTTCAACCTGAGCGACGCTGATGGCAATGCCATACTTCATCTGTCTCTATACAAGATCGTGCTTGTATCAAGCCTCTTCTTTGTCTTCAAATATGTGGCATACATCTCCAAGGCGATGTTCCGTCATCACAAGCTCCAGAGCGCGATGGCGCAGAATACCGGTGACTTTGTCCACACCAACCAGGTCAACCTCACACTTGCCAATAACGTGCTCTCCATCGTAGTTTGGGGCACATACGTGATCATTGCCATCATACTGCTCAAGATACCGATGGGAGCCATATCCATTGTGGCCGCCGGTCTCGCGACAGGTATCGGTCTCGCCCTCAAGGATGTCCTGAACAACTTCATCTACGGCATCCAGCTTATGGCCGGTCGTCTGAGGGTAGGCGATTACATAGAATGTGACGGCGTGCGCGGACAGGTGGAGAGCATCACATATCAGAGCACCCAGATCGCCACACTGGAGGGCGACATCATGGCATTTACCAACACCACGCTCTTCAACAAGAACTTCCGCAACCTGACCAAGGACAGCCCTTATGTCTTCGTCAAGCTTGTGGTGGGTGTGAATTACGGCGCCGACATCCAGCATGTGCGCGAGCTTCTGCTCGAGGCCCTCAATCCTTTCCTCACGGAGAAGGACAAATATGGCCGCAATGTCATCGAGCCGAAGCACGGCATCAGCGTATTCGTCGATGGTTTCGGTGACAACTGCATCGATATCGCCATCAAGCAGAACATCATCGTCGAGAGCCAGCCGTCCGTCATGGGCCGCATGCGCGAGGCGATATACACTGCCATCGACGGTTCGGATGTCTCGATACCTTTCCCTCAGAGGGACATTTATATCAAGGAATTCAATCAACCAACCAAATAAAAACTAAAGTATTATGAAAAAGTATTTTGCAGAATTTATCGGAACATTGGTTCTGACACTCCTCGGCTGCGGTACAGCAGTATTCGTAGGATGCGGTGAGCCTGCCGGCGTTTTCGCTACAGCAGCAGCATTCGGTCTTGCAGTTATCGCCATGGCTTACACCATCGGTGGTATCTCAGGTTGCCACATCAATCCTGCCATCACACTCGGTGTTGCTCTCAGCAACAGAATGAGCTGGAAGGACGCTTGCGGCTACTGGGTAGGCCAGTTCCTCGGCGGTATCGCAGGTGCAGCCATCCTTTACTGGATCTGCTCAGCTACAGGTGCTCCAGGCGCAATGGGTGACCCTGCAGGCCTCGGCACAAACGGTGTTGCCAATGCCGGCGGTGTATGCGGCGCTCTCCTCGTTGAGATCATCGCTACATTCCTCTTCGTGCTCGTAGTACTCGGTACAACAGACGAGAAGAAGGGTGCGGGCAACCTCGCAGGCCTCGCTATCGGTCTCTCACTCATCCTCATCCACCTCGTTTGCATCAACCTCACCGGTACATCAGTCAACCCTGCACGTTCATTCGGACCTGCTCTCTTCGTTGGCGGTGCTGCTCTCAAGGACGTATGGGTATTCATTGTAGCACCTCTTCTCGGTGGCGCCATCGCAGCTCTCGTTTGGAACTGCCTCGCATGCGAAGATTGCAAGTGCTGCAAGAAAGCTGAATAAGTCATGAAGAGATTCGCATTATCATTCGCAGCGCTCCTCTTTGTCAGTCTCAGCAGCTTCGCGCAGCCTGAGAACTGGTGGGAGGAGAGCTGTACCAGTATCATGGTAGGCCGCAAGGCCACCACAGACGGCTCCGTGATCACGTCCCATACATGTGACGGCAAATACCGCACATGGAACTATATTGAGCCTGCAGCTGACCATCAGGAAGGGGAGATGCACCAGGTGCTCAAGGGCACTCTGAAGACTCATTTCCGCGGTGATACCACCAACGTACGCGTAGCAGGTGAGATCCCTGAGGTGGCACATACCTTCGCATACCTCAATACTGCATATCCTTGCCTCAACGAGAAGCAGCTCTGCATCGGTGAGACCACATGGGTGGGTACTGACGTTATCCGCAACAAGAATGGAATGTTCCTCATCGAGGAGCTCGAGCGTATCGCTCTCCAGCGCTGCTCCACAGCACGCGACGCCGTTATCCTCATGGGTTCGGTGGCTGAAAAGTACGGTTACGGCGACAGCGGCGAATGCCTCACCGTGGCTGACAAGAACGAAGTATGGCAGTTCGAGATCTGTGGTGCCGGCAAGGACAAGGTGGGCGCCGTTTGGGTAGCCCAGCGCATCCCTGACGACTGCATCGCCGTTTCTGCCAATATCCCACGTATCGGCAAGCTCAACCGCAAGGACAAGGCCAATTTCCTCTGCTCCGACAATGTAGAGCAGGTGGCAAAGGACAACGGTCTCTGGGACGGCAAGGGCGAATTCAGCTTCTGGAAAGCCTATATCGGCAAGGGCAAGGTCAAGAATTACAGTGACCGCGAGCTCTTCATTTTCCAGACTCTCGCACCTTCAATGAAATTCACCAGCGATATCACTGAGCTTCCAGTATATGTGAAGCCTGATGCAAAGGTTGACGTACGCCAGGTTATGGCTCTCTTCCGCGCTACATACGAAGGCACTGAAAATGACATGTGCAAGAATGTCAAGAACGAGAAGGGTGAGATCAGCCCAGTAGCTAATCCTTGGCTCACCACCACGATGCGCAATACTCTGAATGCCATCGCTCCGGGTACCGTCGAGTTCCACCGTACGGTGGCAGTGTCATGGTGCGGTTATTCATTCGTCGGTCAGTTGCGCAACTGGCTGCCTGACGCAGTCGGCGGCTTAGTATGGCTCTCAGTGGACAATCCTGCACAGAGCCCACGCATCCCTATCTTCTGCGGCAATACCAAGACTCCGGAGCCATTCCTCCGCTGCGGTATTTGGAATTACTGGCCTGACTGCGCTCTCTGGACCTTCCGTCCTGCAAACAAGCTCGCCACTCTCTCATGGCAGACCACCAAGAAGGAGTTCAACGAGAACATCGAGAAGCAGCTCAACAAGGCATTCTCAGGCCTCAAGATTCTCGAGGTCAATCCTACAGCTGAAGAACTCAACGACTACACCCAGACCGTCTTCGACTATTCTGCTTCAATGTGGAAGGCAATGGAAGCCAAGTACTGGGTGGAATTCGGTAACGGATTCTAACATTTATCCCGCTTGGATTCAAAGGTCGACTCATCTGAGCCGACCTTTTTTCTTTGCACCTACTTCTGCCTTCTTTGCCTTTGCTGGTCGTGGCACTTAAACCCTTGATTCATAGTTATTTCGCTCTGTGCCACCTGCGTAAAATTGCGCAGGTGGGGTGGGCTGATGTACCTGATAAACAGCGGTTTATCTGTCGCGGGGCATAGTGATACATTGCTGTAAGATGTGAGTATTGATGGACAGGCTTGGGGTATTATTACTATCTTTGCGTGATATGAAAAGATTCTTTTTGATAGTATTTTCGGCAGCGCTATGCTGCTGCGCCTGCGGCCAAAGGGGAGGTGCATCGGCATCCGCCACCGCTTCAGCAGAAGAACAGATGCAGCCTAAGGACAGCATACGCAAGGGCGATCTGCTCTTTGTCGGAATACCAGGTGACTATTACTTGAGCGATACTTTGTTTGAAGCAGGGCAAATTCCTGTGACATACATTCATGCATCAATGCTTGACGTCGATGAAGATGGTCTTTGGGTGGTCGATGCCACCTTCAAGCACGGCGTTGACAGGCACAGGCTGGACACACTCGTCGCCGATTTCAAACTGAGGAACGACAGGCACCTCACCCTTGAAGTATGGCGTGTGAAGGACCTTCCTGAAGTCGATCAGTGCGTCGAGACGGCCAAGCTCCACCTCGGCTTGCCTTACGATATCAGTTTTGTGCCCGGCAATGATGAATGGTACTGCACAGAGCTGATCCAGGACGCATATACCTATCCTGACGGACGCCGTATATTCAGCAACAGGGGACTCAACTTCGAATCCGGCTCCATCGCCGAACGCGACTACTGGCAGCGTCTGTTCTCCCGCATCGGCGCGGAGGCACCTGCTGGAGTAGAAGGTACGACACCGCGCAGTCTCATGGAGGAAGGCTGCATTTACAAACTTGACATTGATCCTTACACATATTTGAGCAAATAATTCCGCAAACATGGAAGATATAGAATACCTCGACAGATTCGAGCAGATACTCGAAGACGGACTCGTAAACCTCTGCAAGAACTTCAAGCTGCTGGACGGTGAACTCCTGCAGAACGATGATATAGATGACAAGTGGAACAAGAGCCTCATCCAGGGTTATGTGGAAGATGCTGTAGATAACTTCAACCAGTATCCTGAAGTGACCATAGCATGGCCAGCTTACCTCGGCATGGCCGTGGCACACGACTGGGACCGCGATTTCGAGCTTTTCAAAGAGAAGACATACAAGGATTACTACGGTTCACGCGGCTTCGACGATATGGATGAGCGTTGCGTGGCATATCTTGAGGCCGACGAGGCCTGGGCAACCAAGCTCAAGCTCTCCCTGCAGAGCCTCGCAGTTGCGGCACAGGGGCTTATGAGACATGAAAAAATAGAAGCCGAGACTGAACGCGGCTTCTATATCCTTGTGCGCATCTACAGCGTCATGTTCCGCATCGGTGCCGCCATAGAACTGCACCGTCTCGGCTACCGTAACGTGCGCGTAGTATAATCTGCTATTCCCAGCTTACGGAGATGCTGTAAGGCACTCCGTTGAGAGCCTCGAGGTCTCCTGTCCTCTTGAATGAGCCGTCTGCACATTTCGTGGTTACGGCAGCAGGGCAGTAAACACTGATATACCATACTCCCGCCTCAAGGCTGTCGAACTCCATTGTCTTGTTGGCACCCTTTTGTGCAAGAAGGAAGTCAGCATCGCTTCTCCAGGCGAAATCCGCTCTGCGCATTGCCAGATGCAGATTCATTGCGCTTTCACTCTCGAGTACCACTTTGATATTGCTTGCACCCTCAGGGATGTTTACCTTGAAATGGTGATACTGCATGTCGCCAATACCTGCCGTGCTGCCTGATTCCTTCACCTGCTTTCTTACATATCCGTTGGTGAGTGTGCACTTTGTGCTTATTTCGCCAGCACCGTCGAGTGCATAACTTACAATCGCTGCCATAAGGTCGCGTATTTCACCGCTTTCACCTTTTTCAGGGTGTGACCCTGTCACAACTACGCGACCCTTGTCTTTTGTCGGTTTGTATGCCCATACGCTTCCCTTACCGTCCATTCCCTTGCCAGGCATATCATAAGTCGCCAGTAACTCGCCGCCTGCGGGCAGATTGCTTTTCGGCATATAGCCGCCGCCATTGTGCCATACGCTGTCCACATAGAAATCACCTTCGAAGTCATAGCCGTAATTGAGCAGAGGGGAATCCTTGGATATTACAATTCCGGCATCGTAGGATTCTGACAGTCCGGAAGAATTCATCACGCATTTAGGAAGCAGGTTGAAATACTTGTAAGTATCATTTTCCCTGTGGGCGAGGAATGCTCCTGCGCAGGTCCCGACATAGCATCCGCCATTGTCCACATAAGTCCTGACGCGAGCGCGACCTATGTCTCCGAGAGATTTGCCGTGACTGTTGGCCTTGCCGCCATTGACATATATCACTCTGTATCGTGGTTCATCGTCCGGATAGAGCAGTACTCCATTGATGTCTTCATCAGACTCGATCATCACCTTGGTCTGTAAAATGGTATCCGATGTGGCCAGATAGTCAAGGGACAGACCAAGATACGGGCAAACCGGAAGTGTGGTGCGATGTGTAAGATAGTATCCTCCATCCATGAAAACGTCCTTGTAATATCCTCTCTTATTGACCTCCAGCGCTTCGCCGTTGGCAGGAATCTTGACCTTTTCAATCGGTGTTATGAATGAACGTGCAGTTTTGATTCCTGCATTCTGAGCGGTCAGGAAGCTGATGGCCGCACCGTCTTCGTCCAGCACTTTCACACTGAATCCCTTTGCGAAGCTGCCGGCCGGCACCACAGCGTCTATTACAACAGGTGAGGATCCCTTGAGGCTTACGACTTTGTTGAAGCGTATCTTCAATTTATTGTTTCCACCGCTTACGGTCAATGACTGTTCATCTGTTCCCTGCTTTCCGTCAAGTGCCAGGCTGCACTCACCCCAGAGAGCCTTGCCGTCAAGATTGACTATCTCAATGCCCTTTATTTTTTTGCTTGTGCCGCAGAGATTGATTTGAAGGATGCTGCAGAGATTTTTGAATGCAGCCGGATCTGTGATTTCCTGCAGAGAGGCGATGGCGGGAGAGGTGCCGGTATCGAAACTGCCGTCAATGTATGTCTGTTCCTGCGGCAGACTGAATATTAAGTTTCCGTCCTTGATACAATTGTTTTCCGAGTACGGATACAAGGCATAATAAGGTCCGCTACCTGTGACCTGGCCGGAGAATGATGCGGTGGCAGTGCCGCCGCCCTCAGTCAGATCGAAGCGGTCATTTGATTTTTCGGTAAGCAGAGAGAAGGAGTCGCCATCCGCCCAGACTACCTTTTCTTCGTTGTCCAGATAGGTCCTGGAGGAATCCTGGGGGAGCTCAAGTGATGCTGTGATGGATATTCCTCTTGACTCTGAATCTGCAACTAATTGCTCATCCTGATATGCACAGGATGCAGTCAGCATTGTTGATGCGATTACCAACAATGCTGTATGTAGTTTGATATATGACATAATCTATCTCAATTTTTTACAAATTTAATGATTTCCAAGCTAAAATTACCATCTTGGCATTTCAAAAACGCGGCTATATAATATTCAGCGGGCCGCTCCTTCCGGGGCGGCCCGCCTGTGTTGTTCAGAAAGTATATGTATTCTAGTAGTAGTATTCCGGATTGACAACTTCGAAACAAGGGGCTCCGTTGACTACTATCGGTCTGTAGAGAATGTTGTCAGCTACATAGAAGACAGCCCCGTTGATAAGGACTTCCCTGCAGTATGGTGGAAGATTATAGACGAGAGAGCCGACTATTGCGCGTGTGGCTTCGATTGCTGCGGCAGTTGCTATCGCCCTGCGGATGCGGCGGCCGTTGTTCCTATACACAACCACCGGTCTTGGCCTTGGTGCCGGTCTGTGATGAACTACAGGCCTGGGTCTGTGAGCTGGAGCGTGGTGATAAGCAGCAGGTGCATGGCTGTAAATCGGATCCGCGTAGTGGACTTTGTGTCCGCGGCCGTGCTTTGCGTGGTTCTCTACTCGGCCGTAGCCCGGACCTCTACCGTGATTTGGACCCTGAGCGGCGGCATTAAAAGAATTGCTTCCCATCATGGCGATGGCAATGACCAAAATCATTTTGTAAATGTTCTTCATAATGCTTTCCTCCTGTTGATTAGTGTTTGATACGATATTTTTCCAATATCGTGCCAAAACATCAGAGGAGGGTCCGTATCAGTGCCAGATCGGCGCGGAGGTTGAGCTCGGAGGCGGGGACGGGGCGCAGGCTGCAGCAGTTGGCGGCAAGGTCCGCTATGGCGTTCAGCGGTGCGCCGCCGCATATGTCTGTGCCGATGATGCGGTGAGAGCCGCGCAGCATTGTCAGCATTTCGCAGAGCGTGTCGAGGCGCAGCGAGCCCTGGTCCCAGTTGGTGGCGGCATCGGCGGGCGAAAGGGCGTCTTTGTCTATAGAGATGTAGAGCGGGAGGGAAGTGTCCGCGCCGCAGCCTTCCATCCAAGAGACCATCTCCGCAGCGGACATTTGCGCAAGCTCTTCTTCCGAGAGCATGAACACCCTTTGCGGGAAATCCTCAGTCTCGCAGCGCAGGGATTCCGAGACTCCGATCATATATACGTGGCGGAGCATGGGATTGGCGGGACTGCTGCCGCCTCCGAGCATCTCAAGCACCCAGCTTCCGCAGGAGAGCAGGCCTTCGAAACGCGGTGGCTGCATGTCCGTATGGTGGTCGAACAGCAGAAGGTCGAAAGGCTCGTCCATCTTCTCGCACCAGAAGAGCGTGGCGAAATGGTAATCTCCGCTGTCTATCCAATGCAGGCCCTCGCAGGGCATATCGCTGATGCGCTGCCTTATCTGCGCAGCCGCATCGGGGTCGCAGAAGCGTCCGCAGCCCTCGATGTCGCGGCAATCCACGATGATGGGATGCCGCTGCTCGAGCGCCTGTGGGAGCATTTCCTCGGACAGAGTGTCCGAGAAGTCCATCAATATGATCTTATCTGACATAGTAGTCAATCATCCTGCTGATGGCGCGCTGGCAGACCGGGCAGAATTCATCCATCTGGTTGTGATGCATGCGGCATTCCCAGCATGGGCGATAAACGCCCTTGTACATGTATCCGCCGCCTTCGAAAACGCCGAGTGTGCCGTCCATGGTGCTGTCGTTGGGCGTCGTCGGAATGACTGCGTCAGCGGGAAGCATGTCCTTCCACTTCGTCTCGAAATTGACAAGCGTGGTGAGGTTGGGCTCCCATGGCTCGGTCCTGAGGTTGTAGAAGTCCTCGTATGCCACTTCCTTCTCGAAATATTCGTCGCCGAGGCCGGCGAAACTGTGGCCGAGTTCGTGCAGGAACACGTGCTCCGCGCGCTCGTTGTCGGAGGTGCCCATGGCGTAGGAGTTGAAGATGCCGCCCCCACCGTATTTGCCATTGTTGGCGATGACGAAGATTGCGTCAAACTGGGCTCCCGACACTGCATCGGCTATCTTGGAATGGTTGGAAATGGTCAGGTAGCGGTCGATGTAGAAGGTGTAGAAGTTGGATTCGCAGACTGTGCTGCACCATATGTCATCCTGCGGAATATCGACTCCGGAGTCGTCAGAAGGGGAGCAGACCAGACGTATGTTGAAGTCGTTCTCGCGGCCCTTGTATGGGTCGAAACTGAACATGTAGTCCGTGAAGCGCTGCGCGTCACTGCGGAACTTGCCCATCTCCGCAGCTGTATAGCCTTCGGCCACGAACAGCAGATCGACTTTGTGCGCCGGATCGCCGCTGTCCAGCATTGTCTCGACGGGGTAGTTGTTCTTCGCCTCGCGACAGATCAGCTTGTCCTGCGGATCGACGTTGAAGCTCAGGACAGGGTAAAGCCTGTTGTCCTCATATTCGCGCTTGTAGATGACAAGCTTGGTCTGCTGCTTAGGAAATGGCATCCAGATGGTCTGGGTCATTGACATCGAGGTGCTTTTGGCGGCCTCTGTGGTGAGCCATTCCTGGAAGAGGGCGGAGAAGCCCTTGGAGAATATCAGGCTGTCGCCTGCAAATGCCTCATAGTAGTAGTCGCCGTAGCCGAACGGATCTATGAGTGAGTTCGGCGAGCCGGCCCAGGCCGCTTCTTCACGGGAAAGTGCTGAAAGGTAAATGTCCTGACGGCCCTGGCCGCCTGCCAGAATAAGGTCGATGCGGAGTCTTTCCGGAGTAAAATATGTGTCGTAATCCACGGTGCCGCTGTAAGTGCTGCTGACACTGCCGTTTCCCTCGGCCAGCTGGCCTTCCGTTGTCCTGCCACCGCAGGCTGAGATGCTCATTGTTATGATTGCCAATACTGCAATCAGTGCTGACTGTTTCATGTTTTTCTTTCGTGGCGCTCAAGTGGCTGGCACTCAGTTTTTTGAACCTATGCCACCTGCGCGATTTTGCGCAGGTGGGGTATCGGCTTGTGCCTGAAAATCAGGTGGATAGGTGCCAGACTTGAGATTGCAAATTAATTATTTATCGCGAAGTTACGTATTTTTGAGAATTTAGTATATTTGTATTCAGTTGAAAACAATAATTAACTACTAAATACAATCAATTATGGCAAACATTCAAGACATTATCGCATCAGCTGTTAAGTCAAACGCTGGAGGAATCGAAATTCCTGAAAACCTCAAGGAAAAAGCTCTTGGCGGCCTTTCCGACTCAATCTTCGGCAGCCTCACACAGACAGTCACCAAAGCAGGTGGCGTCGATCAGATAAAGAATCTGCTGACAGGCAAGCAGTCTGCCGCAAGCAGCCCTATCACAGCCCTCGCAGGCAATATCTTCAAGGGTAACGCCAGCAAGCTCGGCCTCAGCTCAGTGCTCACAGGTGCTCTCGGAAACATCATTCCGACTGTGATGGGCAAGCTTTCAGGCATCCTTTCTGACAAGGACGGCGACGGTGACGTTGACCTCCAGGACATCCTCCTCACACTCAAGGGCGGCAGCTCAGCAGGCGCAGCCAAGAAGAGCGGCAGCGGTATCCTCGGTGCAGCCACATCAATCCTCGGCGGCATTCTCAAGAAGAAATAAACTGCCACTCATTGGTATTATGCCGCACCGGGCCTTCCGGTGCGGTTTTTTTATTGTTAATTCTTGATATTTTCCGCTGAAGTGCGTACTTTTACTTTTTATTTCAAATTTGAAAATGAATTTCATTGTTAAGGTGGCGGACGAAAGTCACGTCAAATTCGCGAGGGATATCTGCTACGAGATCTACATCTCGGCGCAGGAGAGGCATACGGGTATAGCGAAGCGTACACCGGAATACATTGAGGAGAAGATTCGCGCCGGTAAGGCTGTGATTGCCTTGACTGAAGAAGGCAGCTTCGCCGGCTTTTCATATATTGAATCCTGGCAGGGCAAGAAATACGTGGCGACCTCAGGTCTGATCGTGGCCCATCACTACAGAGGTCGCGGCCTGGCAAGACGCATCAAGGAAATGACATTCGCGCTCTCGCGCAAACTCTTCCCTGATGCCAAGGTATTCAGCATCACCACAGGCGGCGCCGTGATGAGGCTCAACTACGAATTCGGCTTCAGGCCTGTGCCTTTCGCCGAGCTGACCTCAGACCCCGAATTCTGGAAGGGATGCGAAGGCTGCCGCAATTACGAGATTCTTCAGGCCAACGAACAGCAGCGCTGCATCTGCACAGGACTTCTGTTTGACCCGGACGACATTATACAGATCAAGACACCGACATTGACAGAAAAATAAATACAATTGAATATGAGTGACAAGAAGAAAGTAGTAGTCGCATTCAGCGGCGGTCTGGACACATCCTACACTGTGATGTATCTGGCAAAGGAAAAGGGATACGAGGTTTACGCTGCCTGCGCCAACACCGGCGGATTCAGCGCCGAGCAGCTCAAGACCAATGAGGAGAACGCTTACAAGCTCGGAGCCACAAAGTACGTGACCCTCGACGTGACAAAGGAATATTACGAGAAGAGCCTCAAATACATGGTCTATGGCAATGTGCTCCGCAACGGCACATATCCTATCTCCGTATCATCAGAGCGCATATTCCAGGGCATGGCCATCGCCCGCTACGCCAACGAGATCGGCGCAGATGCCATCGCCCACGGCAGCACCGGCGCCGGCAACGACCAGGTGCGTTTCGACATGACATTCCTCGTGATGTGCCCGAATATGGAGATCATCACCCTCACACGCGACGGCAACCTCTCCCGCAAGGAGGAGATTGACTATCTCAACGAGCACGGCTTCTTCGCAGACTTCACCAAGCTCAAGTATTCCTACAATGTAGGTATCTGGGGCACATCCATCTGCGGTGGCGAGATACTCGACTCTAAGCAGGGCCTCCCTGAGACTGCATACCTCAAGCAGGTGGAGAAGGACGGCAGCGAAGTGCTGAGCCTCGGCTTCAAGGAAGGCGAGCTCTGCAGCGTAAACGGAAAGGAATATGAAGACAGGATAGCAGCCATCCAGGCTGTGGAGAAGATCGGCGCTGCATACGGCATCGGCCGCGACATGCACGTGGGTGACACGATCATCGGCATCAAGGGACGCGTAGGCTTCGAAGCTGCGGCTCCTATGCTCATCATCGGCGCCCACAAGTTCCTCGAGAAGTTCAC
>JAKSJG010000032.1 GCA_024398365.1 Bacteroidales bacterium
CTTCCTCTGCGATCTTCTTGGTGTAGTCAAGCTCGTTCACGCATACTGTGACAGGAACCATGATTTCAGGGCATACTGCAACGCCTTCCTTGATGAGTTCTGCTGCAGCTGTGAAGATTGCCTTGAACTGCATGCGGCTGATCTCAGGGTATGTGATGCCGAGACGTACTCCGCGGTGTCCCATCATAGGGTTGACCTCGTGGAGGGATTCGCCGCGTTCCTTGACTGCCTTCAGGCTGATGCCGAGTTCGGCAGCGAGCTCCTTCTGCTTGTCAGGGCTCTGAGGAACGAATTCATGCAATGGAGGGTCGAGGAGACGGAATGTGACAGGACGGCCTTCGAGCACCTTCATGGTGTTCTTGGTAGCCTTCTTTACGTATGGCTCAAGTTCCTTGAGTGCCTTCACGCGCTCTTCAACTGTTGTGCTGTGGATCATCTTGCGGAGCTTTGCAAGAGGAGCCTCTGAATTCTTGCCGTAGAACATGTGCTCGATACGGAAGAGGCCGATGCCTTCTGCGCCGAACTCGATGGCCTTCTTTGCATCCTCAGGGTTGTCAGCGTTTGCGCGGACACCGAGCTTGCGGTACTTGTCAACCATCTTCATGAACTTGACGAAGAGAGGATTCTCTGAAGCGCTCATGGTGTCGATCTTCTCGGCATATACGAGACCCTTGGTTCCGTTGAGTGAGAACCAGTCGCCTTCTTCGTATTCCTTGCCAGCGATGACAACCTTCTTCTTGCCGCACTTCTCGACGAAGCTTACTGCGTCGCATCCTACGATGCAGCACTTGCCCCAGCCGCGTGCAACGAGGGCTGCGTGTGAGGTCATGCCTCCGCGTGCGGTGAGCAGACCTGAGCATGCGCGCATACCTTCAACGTCCTCAGGATTGGTCTCCTCACGGATGAGGACTACCTTTTCACCCTTCTTGGTTGCAGCGATTGCAGCCTCGGATGTGAAATAGATCTTGCCGACAGCTCCACCAGGGCCTGCAGGCAGACCGCTTGCGATAGGGGTGGCCTTCTTCTCTGCGTCCGGATTGAGGACAGGGAGGAGGATCTCGTTGAGCTGCTTAGGAGCTACGCGCATAACTGCCTCCTTCTCGTCGATGAGCTTTTCCTTGAGCATGTCCATTGCCATGTTGAGGGCAGCGATACCTGTACGCTTGCCGACGCGGCACTGGAGCATCCAGAGCTTGCCGTCCTGGATGGTGAACTCGATGTCCTGCATATCCTTGTAGTGCTCCTCGAGCTTCTGCTGTATGCCGTCGAGCTCCTTGTAAACCTCAGGCATTGCTGTCTCGAGGGAAGCCATGTTGCGGTTCTTGTCGTTCTTGGTTGCCTCGTTGAGAGGGTTAGGAGTGCGGATGCCGGCTACGACGTCCTCGCCCTGAGCGTTGATGAGCCATTCACCGTAGAACTTGTTCTCACCTGTTGCAGGGTTGCGGGAGAATGCAACGCCGGTAGCGGATGTGTCACCCATGTTACCGAATACCATTGACTGTACGTTCACAGCTGTACCCCAGTCATCAGGAATGCCTTCGATGCGGCGGTATGCAATGGCGCGGCGGCCGTTCCATGACTTGAACACTGCGCCGATGCCGCCCCAGAGCTGAGCCTTCGCGTCATCAGGGAAGTCAGCCTTGAGCACCTTCTTCACGCGCTTCTTGAATGCCTCGCAGAGAGCGATGAGGTCCTCTGTGGTGAGGTCGGTGTCGCTTGCGTAGCCCTTCTTCTTCTTGACGTCGGCGAGCATGTTGTCCAGCTGTACGCGGATGCCCTTGCCGTCTTCAGGCTCAATGCCTTCAGCCTTCTCCATCACAACGTCTGAATACATCATGATGAGGCGGCGGTATGCGTCATATACGAAACGTGGGTTCTGTGTCTTCTCGATGAGGCCAGGGATGGTAGCTGAGCAGAGACCGATGTTGAGGACGGTCTCCATCATGCCAGGCATGGAGCTGCGCGCGCCTGAACGGCAGGATACGAGGAGAGGGTCCTTCGCATCGCCGAACTTCTTGCCCATTATCTTCTCTGTAGCTGCGAGAGCTTCATTTACGTCCTTCTCGAGGCCCTTAGGATACTTGCCGCCGAGCTTGAAATACTCGACGCATGCACCTGTTGTGATTGTGAAACCTGCAGGAACCGGAATACCGATCCTGCACATCTCGGCCAGGTTGGCGCCCTTGCCACCCAGCTCATTTCTCATTTTGCCGTTTCCTTCTGCGGTTTTGCCGCCGAAACGATAAACTTGTTTCTCCATAAATCTGTTTTATTTGACTTTATAAACTCTTTTAAAAACTTTTTCTGTCAACTTGCAAACTTAAGAAAAATATTGCAATAATCATAGTAGATGGCTACTTTTGCGGCGTTTATAAGCAACTGGGGCGAAATAGTTATGAAAACATTTTCTGAAGAGAGATACAATGAGGTTCTGGGCTGGCTCTTCGAGCAGTTCCCGTCATATCAGGTAGTGGGCGACAGGGCATACAAGCCGGGCGTTGACACCATGCGTCTGCTGGACTCCGAACTCGGTCATCCGCACCGCCGTTTCACGACAATACACGTTGCCGGTACCAACGGCAAGGGTTCCGTGTCATCGATGATGGCAGCCGCCCTTGCATCCTGCGGTCTGAAGGTCGGACTCTACACATCTCCGCATCTGAGGGATTTCCGCGAGAGGATGAAGGTGGTGCAGCAGCCTGTCGGCGGTGGCGAGCCGGAAGCACGCATGATCGAAAAGCAGGAAGTGCTGGAGTTCCTTGACAGGATGCAGCCTGTCTTCGAAAGCGCCGCCCCGTCATTCTTCGAGATCACCACGGCCATGGCCTTCGACTGGTTCGCCTCCGAGGAGGTGGACGTCGCTGTCATTGAGGTCGGCCTCGGAGGACGTCTCGATTCCACCAACGTCATCACCCCTGTGCTCAGCGTCATCACCAATATCTCCCTGGAGCACTGCCAGTATCTCGGCCACACACTCGCCGAGGTGGCGGGGGAGAAGGCCGGTATCATCAAGCCGGACGTGCCGGTGGTCATAGGAGAGACCCTGCCGGAGACGCGCCCGGTATTCGAGGCCAGGGCCTCAGAATGCGGCAGCGCCATCACGTTCGCGGAAGAGGCGTCACAAACGTTTATAAACGTTTCGTTGACGGATATGGACCTGCAGGGAGACTATCAGCAGCGCAACCTTCGCACCCTCGATGCGGCTATCAGCGTGCTCTGCGGCACAGCTTGGGGCAGGGAGCATCTGGGTGTCATACCGGCAGCTGAACTGAAGACACAGCTGCGCGAAGGCATCTGCAGCGCCGCCCGCATCACTGGACTGCGCGCCCGCTGGGAGACCATACGCGAAACGGGCGGAGGCAGGGCCCGCATCATCTGCGATACGGGACACAATGCCCACGCATTCAGATGGATAAGGGAACAGATCGACAAGGTCTGCTGCGATTACGACAACATCTTCTTTGTGCTTGGTGCGGTGGCTGACAAAGACGTGCATGCCATAGCTGAATACCTTCCTCACGACGTGAATTACATCATCACAACACCATCGACCCACAGGGCGATCGATGCGGCGGACCTGGCAAACGTGCTGTCTGACTACAGCATTCCGTCACGCGTGGCGCATTCGCCGCAGGAAGCGATGGCGATGGCCGAGAGCCTCTCATCCGAGAAGGACCTCATCTTTGTCGCCGGCAGCAACTACCTCGTCTCCGATATCCTCGGGATGTATTAGGGATTGCAATCCCTGATAATTATGCTGCGGCGCCGTTGCGGATGATGAGCCAGATGTAGGCGGCGTAGCAGAGGATGAAGATGAGGCCCTTCAAGCGGGTGAGCTTAAGGGTCTTCAATGGGAAGGCCGAAAGCAGCAGGAGCACTGCACATATCAGCACGGAGATGATGCTGACGAGATTGACACTCTGCACCGTCAGCGGCGTCACGAGCGCGCTGAAGCCTATGATAAGCAGGATATTAGAGATATTCGATCCGACGATATTTCCTATAGCCATCTGCTCACGTCCCTTGGCGGCCGCTGCCACACATACAGCCAGTTCCGGCAGCGAAGTGCCTCCGGCCATAATTGTGATGGCGATCACTGCGTCAGACACATTCAGATAGCGGGCTATGTTGGTCGCGTGCTCCACGAAGAGATTTCCGCCCCAGATAAGGCCTCCGAAGCCGGCGGCCAGAAGCAGCAGAATCTTCCATACAGACATTTCCTTCGCAGATTCCTCTTCCTCCCGGACCTCCTTTCCCTGCTTGAAATTGTATATGAGGTACGCGATGAACCCAATCATCAGTATGCCTCCTTCCACGCGTCCGACCGTGCCGCCGATGGCCATCAGAAGCAGAGCCGCTGATACGCCGAGATTCATAGGGAGATCAGTCCTGACATTGCTGCGGGTGAAGGAGAGCGGAAGAATCAGTGCTGTGATGCCGAGGATCAGCAGTGTGTTGAAAATGTTGGAGCCTGACACATTGCCTATTGCGATGTCGGCATTGCCCTGGAATGCGGCTATGCTGCTGACCACGAACTCAGGCATGGATGTGCCTATGCCGACTATGGTGGCGCCGATCACATATTCGGACAGGCCGAAACGGCGGGCCACGGCGGATGCGCCGTCCACGAGCCAGTCCGCACCGAAGACAACCAGCGCTGCGCCCAGAATGAATAGAAGTATGTCTGTAACTATCATAGGGCCGCAAATATATACAAATTATTTTTTATCCTGTTTCAGGTCGCTTTCGATAAGTTCGAGCAATCTGTCAATCGCCTCTTCCTGAGGGATTGTGCGCATCACAGGGGTCTTGCCGCGGTAGAGCGTGACATGGCCGCGGCCTTCGCCGACGTAGCCGTAATCGGCATCCGCCATCTCGCCGGGGCCGTTCACTATGCAGCCCATCACCGCTATCTTGACGCCAGCCAGATGGGCGGTGCGGCGCTTGACTTCGTTGAAAGTGTCCTCCAGGTTGTAGAGCGTGCGTCCGCAGCCCGGGCATGCGATATATTCAGGCTTGGTGAAGCGTCTGCGGCACGCCTGGAGCAGCGTATCCTTGAAGGCCTCGGCCTCTTCGGCGCCCAGTGCCTTGCCATCCACGCTGCAGCCGCTCAGGTCGCAGTCGTCGATACGGCAGTCCAGCAGGGCGGGGCCGTACATCACTGAGGCGCGGATGATGAATTCGTTCCAGGATGCGGCCTCGATCGGGCCTTCCTCGTCCTCGAGGGCGGCGATTATCTGGCGACCGGCCTCAATCTCATTGACAGGATTCTCCGTAAGGGAGACACGGATAGTGTCGCCTATGCCTTCCTTCAGCAGGGCTGAAATGCCGACTGCGGACTTGATGCGTCCCTGGTCGCCGTTGCCGGCCTCGGTCACGCCGAGGTGGAAAGGGAAGACGCAGCCGAACTCGGCCTGCATGGCCTCGTTAAGCAGTCTGTAGGCATCCACCATCACTCGCGTGTTGCTGGCCTTCAGAGATACAACGACGTTGTAGAAATCCTCTTCGATGCACATCCTTAGCCACTCCATCACTGCTTCCTTCATCGCCAGAGGCGTGTTGCCGTAGAGAGTGGTGATGCGCTCACCGAGCGAGCCGTGGTTGAGGCCTATGCGAAGCACCGTACCGCATTCGCGGCAGACGCCTATCAACTCGCGGAACTTGCGGCAGGCATCCTCATGCACCGGCGCGAAGTTGCCCGGGTTGATGCGCACCTTGTCGGCCACCCGTGCCACTGCCAGCGCCACGTCGGCGCTGAAATGCACGTCAGCCACCAGCGGGGTGAATATGCCCTCAGCGTGGAGGCGTTCCTTGATTAGTTTCAGGGCCTCGACTTCCTTCGGGCCCTGGGTGGTCAGACGTATGATCTGCGCGCCGGCCTTATACATCGCGCGGCACTGTGCCACGGACGCCTCAACGTCCTGAGTGGCGGTATTGCACATTGTCTGAACCAGGATAGGGGAGTCACCGCCTATGGTGACGCAGCTCTCCGGATGTCCTTCAACCGGTTTGCCTATATCGAAAGAAAGTCTTTTCATATTCTAAAGATGGAAGAAAATGCCTGCGCTGATCATGATGTTGCGGGGATATGCGAGCACCCAGTACAGGTCACTGTATTTGTTGGTGTGATACATGCTGCAGAGCGAGTATTTGTACTGTCCTTCGACCTGTATCTCAAAAGGCTTGAACACCAGCGCCAGGCCACCGCCGCCTATGATGCCGTAGTCGTGGCGTATGTCGAATTTGTCGAAGCCGTCCGGCTTGTCAGTCCCCAGCTTGTAGCAGTAATACGGTCCCAGGTCTATCAGGAAACGCATTTTGCCGGCATCCAGATGCAGCTGGGTCAGGAATGGGATCTCGATGTATTTGGTCCTTTCGCCCCAGTCGTTGTACTCGGAGCTGTAGCCCTGCTCGCCGAACTTGGCGCCGATCTGCAGGCCGAATATGTTGAGATAGTCCCAGAGGTCATGATAGTAGGTGTAGGCCACATAGAAGTTCTTTGCTGAACCGATGTAGCCCTGTCCGATGTCAGGCGTGGCCTGCACGGTGCACAGGTCATAGGAGTATTTCACGCCTATCATGTGCATTGGCTTGAACTTCTTCTGCTGAGGCAGAGTGTCAATGTCCACAAATGCGTCCGGCAGGTCGAACACTATCGGGGTGTTGTCCTGGGCTCGGGTCGTCAGAGCGGCCAATATCAGAAAAGCTGCTGCTAGATATCTTTTCATTTGAACAGATTCTTGATGAAAATCTCCTGGTCAAGGTCGGTGCGCTCAGGCAGCTCTATCACGTCCTTGCCGTCCTCGAACTTGAATATGGCCACCTTCTCCGGCTGTCTCCTCTCGAGCAGATTGCCCATGTCGAAGATGCCGTTGCGGTTGCTGTCCTGGGTTACCCTGATGGAATAATTCTCCTTCTGGAGATAAGGGCAGTGGAGCACGGTGTCGCAGTCCACGGTGAAGGTCCTGTACACCTTGTCCTTCTTGTCGCTCACCAGCTCGACTATGTATCTCGTATCCACGCCCTTCACGTCGAGGGAGATGGAGCTGAGGTTCTCGTCGTTCGGCAGTTCGATCTTGGCGGTCTCCTGCGCGTTCGGCAGGTCGTAGATATTGATGAACGCTCCCTGCGGAATGGTGAGGTTGTAGGTGTAGCCTATGGTCAGCTTGTCCTCCGGCAGGAGGATGAAGCGCCTGATGTCCGTCGTGTCCTTCTTGAATATGAGCTTGCGCTCGAAGGTCTGGTTCTTAGGGTTGGTCTCAATGAACTTCAGGGAGTCAAGCACGATGTCCCTGATCGGGGTGTCGCATTCGAGGACGATACCGTTCTGCTCCACCGTCTCGTTGGTGGTGGTGAGCCTGAACTTGAAGGTGGTGTCCTTCTCGTGGTCCTTGATGTTCTTCAGCAGCACTGAGTCGGTCGGCATGCCCATGGACACCATCTCGTCTGTCTCCACCAGCACGCCGGTGGAATCGGTCTTCATGTAGGTGACATTGAGCAGCACGCTGTCCTCAAGATGGTATTTGCTGGTGATCCAGAAATTGAGGCTGTCCCTCGCAGGATTGTACTGCACGAGCACTTCCGATGAGTCTATGCCGTAGAAATCCATCTTCCTGATATCGACGTTGCCGGCGCTGAACTTGAGGAAACCGAATTTCTCGCTGATGCGGCCGGAGTTCTGCAGATACTGCACGCTCTGGAGCTCCTTGAAATATGAGAGCTCCATCATTGGCACGCGGGCTTCGCACTTTGCGGTGTCCTTCATGTCGTAGCCCTGAAGCTCGTAGATGGTGTCGTTCACCACGGCCTGCGGCTTGAATGTGCCGTCCAGGAATGCCACCTGGTCTGCGTCAGGATTGTATTTGCTGTCGCCGTCCTCGTCGGTGAATGCTATGATGCGGTACTCGACCGGCTTGATGTTGCGCATGGAGAAGAAACCCCAGTCGTCCGTGCGTGTGGCGGCGTCAGGGAAACTGTTGAAGCATGCCGAGTCAGGTTTGTCGTGGTATGCGGCCACCAGCACCTTCGGCACCGGCTTGAGGCTCTGGCACTCTATCACCCTTCCGGTGATGTACATGGAGTCTATCTCGTTGCCTGTGGAGAATGTATAAACGTATCTCGGTGCGGGGTTGCCTTCGTTGTTGTCCGCCAGGGCCTGTCCGAAATCGATGGTATATGTCCTGTCAGGCATGAGCGTGTCCTGCATGGTGACCACTATGTTCTTGCCCTTGACCTTGGCAATAGGTTTCTTCTGGGACGGAGGGGAGAGCAGTATGTCGGTCGCCGTCTTGATGACGGTGTATTCATCAAATGTCAGGGCCACCTTTCCTCCCACGAGCGGGAAGTTGAGCGCATTGGCTTCAGGTGTGACCTTGACTATCACAGGGGGTATGGTATCCTTCGGACCGCCGCCCGGTGGCGTTGTCGTGTTGGCGCAGGAACGCGACACGAGGCAGCACGCCATGACTGTCAGCATTATTGCGGCGGATGTGAGTCTCTGTCTCATTGCTTAGTTAATATCTACGCGGTTTACAGATTCGATGCCCTTGATCTGGCTGATCTTGCGGCTCATCTTCTCGAGGTCATCGGTGCTGTGTACATAAAGTTCTATGGTTCCGTCGAAGACTCCGTCGTGTGATTCGATTGAAAGCTTGCGGATATTGATACCCATCGCTCCTGAGATCACCTTGGTGAGCTCGTTGATCAGACCCATGCGGTCGATGCCGGTGATGGCTATCTTGGCGAGGAAGGACATTATGAAATGCTTGCTCCACCTTACGGCGAGCACCTTGTCACCCTGCTTCGAGGCGAGGTCGTTGACCACGCTGCAGCTCTTCTTGTGGATGACGACATTGCCGTCCGCGTCTATCATGCCCATTGCCGGGTCACCCGGGATAGGGGCGCAGCAGTCTGCGATGACGAAGGAAGTGGTGCCCTTGTCCGGATTCTCCTCAAGTATGTATTCCTTCTTGTGGTCAATCTTCTCGCTGCTGTTCTTCTCCGGACGGAACAGCTTGATGCCCCACATGAGCACGTCGCGGGTAGGGCTGTTTGACCTCAGCGCCTTGTCAATGTCGTCCAGTGTCACCAGACCCAGGCCGATCTTGCTGTAGAATTCGTCCTTCGTCTCGAAATTGTAGTATGTCAGGAGCTTCTTTATCACGCGTATGCGGTCGGTGATGCCGCGCTCCTCGAGCTTGCTGTCGAGTATCTTCAGGCCGTCGCCTATACTATCCTGGGTGTTCTTGCGGAGGGCGTCAAGCAGGTCATTCTTCGCCTTGGAAGTCTTGAGGAAATCCAGCCATTCGCGCTTCGGGCTGCCGGTGGAGGAGGAGATGATCTCGACCTGGTCACCGTTGCGGAGCACCTGTGACAGAGGCACGAGTTTCTGGTTGACCTTGCCGGCGATGGCGTGGTTGCCTATGTCGGTGTGTATGCTGTATGCGAAATCGAGGACCGTGGAGCCCTTCTCGAGGCTCTTCGGCTCGCCCTTCGGCGTGAATACGTAGATGTCGGACTGGGTGAGTTCCTTGTGGAAGTCGTCCAGGAACTGGATGGCGTTGGCATCAGGGTTCTCGATGATGTCTCGGACCTTCTTGAGCCAGACGTCGATCTCGCTGTCGATCTCGGGACTGATGGCGCCTGTGTTCTTGTAGAGCCAGTGCGCCGCCACGCCGCGCTCGTCTATGGAGTTCATCCTCTCGGTGCGTATCTGGACCTCGATCCAGTTGCCGCTGTTGGACATTACCGTCAGGTGGAGAGCCTCGTATCCGTTGGACTTCGGCTCCTTGGTCCAGTCACGCGTGCGGTCCGCCTTGTACGGGAAGAGTGTAGTGATCTTGGTGAAAATGTGCCAGCACTGCTCGCGCTCGGTGAATTCCTCCTTCGGCTTGAAGATGATGCGTATCGCGTAGAGGTCGTAGATCTCCTCGAACGGAATGTTCTTGGTATTCATCTTCTTCCATATCGAGTACGGGCTCTTGAGACGCTTTAGTATCTCGTAGTCCTTGTAGCCGCCTTCCTCGAGGGCCTGCCTTATCTGGACCAGGAATTCCTCGAGCTCGTTCTCGCGCTGCTTTACTATGTGGTCGAGTCTTGCATCTATGTCAGAGCAGGCCTCCGGCTCGCGGAAACGCAGCCAGATGTTCTCCATCTCCGTCTTGATGGCGTAGAGGCCCAGACGGTGGGCGAGTGGCGCGAAGATGTACATTGTCTCACTGAGTATCTTGTCGCGCTTGTATTCCGGCATGAACTCTATGGTCCTCACGTTGTGCAGGCGGTCTGCCAGCTTGATGAGGACTATCCTTACGTCGTCGTTGAGGGTCAGGAGTATGCGCTTGAAGTTCTCCGCCTGCAGGCTGGTGGTGTCCTTGTTGCCGTCGAGTGCGGTTTTGATCTTGGTCAGACCGTCCACGATGGAGGCTATCTTGTCGCCGAAGTTGCGGCGTATGTCATCCACGGTGAAATCCGTGTCCTCGACCACGTCGTGGAGGAGGGCGGAGCAGATTGACTTGCAGCCGAGCCCGATCTCGGACACGACTATCTTGGCCACGGCTATAGGGTGAAGTATGTAAGGGTCACCGGAACGGCGTCTGACGTTCTTGTGGGCGTCATTCGCGAAATCGAAAGCCTTGAGCACCAGTTCGTATTCGTCTCTGGTGGCGCAGCGTTTGCGCGCAGCCTCGCGCAGACCTACCATCTCCCTTTCGATGATGTTGTAATCTTCTTCTGTGAAAGTTCCTGACATAGCGGTTCTATTGCAATAAACTGCAAATATAACAAAAAATCCTGTGAGTTCCCGCTATTTCAAAGCGGTGAAGCTATAACCTTTGGCAAGAAGCTTTTCGATGAGTTCGTCAAGCCTGTCGTAGAACTTGTCGCTGCGCAAGTCGGAGGTGCCAAGATGTATCAGCAGGATGTGGCCGTTGAGGCCGTCCGGGCGTATGTCGGCATCGGCCTTGAGACCGGCCTCGCCATGGCCTTCAGCCTGAGGGCCTTTGCCGGCCTGGACTGCTATGCCCTGCGCAAGGAATTCGGCAATCCGTATGCCCTTGACCGCATGCCGTGGTACAAGGACTTCCGGGCCTTCGTCATCGCCTGGGACGACAATCCCTCCAACTGCGCCGCGGCAGCTCGTGCCCTCTGCGGCTTGACGCCTTTCGAAGGTGTACTCCCTGTCTCCGCCGGTGGCCATTCCGCCGGCTTCGCCGCGAAATGACGCGAGAGTTCCGCTCAATAGCTTGCGAAACCGAATTCTTTCCATATTTTTGTGAAGCGGCGGCGTCCAGGTGGACTCCGGTAACTCAATAATAGACTATGAGGAAGCTTTTCATATTTATGGCGCTTGCGCTCGCGTTACTTGCATACGGCGCAGAGTCGTTTGCGCAGAGTGCCGTTCCGGGGCCGGGCTCAGACTTGGGCTCAGACTCGGGCTCGGACAGCCAGGAAAAAGTATGCGCATATGTCCGCTCCGGTGACGGGTGGGCCGGCCTCAATGATGATGACGCCTGTCCGCTTTTCAGCGTCGTCAAATTTCCGCAGGCGCTCTATGTGGCGCACCGCCTTTCCGAATCCGGGAAGTCCCTCAATGACAGGATGCCGGTACGCAAGCGCCGCCTGATGCAGGATACCTGGTCGCCGATGCTCGGGACCTTCAAGTCTCGGCACAGTTTCAGCTATGCCGAGCTCCTGCGCCTTTCCATGGTGGAGAGCGACAACAATGCCTGCGACCTTCTGTTCGAGGCATTCGGCCAGCCGGCCGAGGTTGAGAGATACATCGCGGGCCTGGGATTTCCGGGCATCCGTATCCGCAGCACCGAGAGGCAGATGATGGCTGACCGGAGCACCGCCAGCCTGAATGCCGCTTCGCCGAAGGAAATGGCCGGACTGCTGGAATGGTTCTACCAGCATCGCGACGACAATGAATACCTGAGCTATATCTGGCAATTGATGTCGGAATGCAACACCGGCCTTTCAAGGCTGCCGGCCGCCGTGGAGGAAAGTGACGTCGTCGTGCACAAGACCGGCACCGGATTCGCGACTGCTACCGGCGTTGCCGCCATCAACGATGCAGGCATCATCATCCATCCCGACGGTACGCATTCGATAGCGGTCGTATTCGTCCTCAATCATCCCGGCAGGCCCGATTCGGCGGAGGCTCTTCTCGCTAAGACGGCCCGCAGACTCGTCGAGGAGGCGGATACGGGCGGTGGAAACATCGTCTGCATATATGGGGGCACTTCCGCCAGCGTCACGGCAGCGTATGCGGCTGCGCAGAAGGGAAGCCGCGTGACTGTCATCTGCCCTGATGTGACCATCGGCGGAATGACCACCGGAGGCCTCGGCGCCACGGATATCGGCAACAAGAAGGCCGTCATCGGACTGGCCAGAAAATTCTATCGCCAGCTGGGCGAGCATTACGGCGTGCCGGAGCAGTGGACCTTCGAGCCGCACGTCGCCGAAGAGATTCTGATGGGCTATCTGGACAGCCCGCGCATCAAGTTGATGCAGGGATACTACCTCGATTCGGTGGAGAAGAGCGGTACCAGGATCATATCCATCACCTGCAAGGACAAGGAGGGCAGGAGCGTCACTATAAAGGCGGACCAGTTCATTGACTGTACATACGAAGGGGACCTGATGGCCAGGGCCGGCGTCTCATATTACGTGGGGCGTGAGGACAACAGCGTCTATGGCGAGACTCACGACGGTTCGCAGATAAGCTTTTACCATCAGTTCGTCGATGGCATTGATCCGTTTGTCGTCAAAGGCGACCCGAAGAGCGGCCTGCTCTGGGGTATTCAGGACTGGAAACTCAAGGAAGCCGGTACCGGGGATGACTATGTCCAGGCATACAACTACCGTCTCTGCCTCTCCAACGACCCTGACAACCAGATTCCATTCTCTGCTCCGGACAATTATGACCCGTCCGTATATGAGCTTCTTGTGAGAGTGTTCGAGTCTGATCCGAAGCCATATCTCAACAACTATTTCATCTGGAGCCTCATGCCTAACGGCAAGACCGACGTGAACAACAGGGGAGCGTTCTCCACCGATATGATCGGCATGAACCACAACTATCCCGAGGCTTCATACGAGGAGCGGGAGCGGATCATCAAGGCGCACAAGGATTATACTCAGGGGCTTATGTACTTCTATGTCACCGATCCGAGAGTGCCGGCGGTGCTTCAGGACGAGATCCGGAAATGGGGCTACGCCAAGGATGAATATTCCCGCACGGGCGGATTCACCCACCAGCTCTACATTCGCGAAGCGAGGCGCCTTGTCGGCGAATATGTCGCCACTCAGGCCGACTGCGAAGGCCGGACCGGGATCACCGACGGTATAGGATATGCCGCATACCAGATGGATTCGCACAATTGCGAACGCATAGTCATCGAGAAGGACGGCAAGCTGATGGTCAAGAACGAGGGCGATGTCGAAATCGGCGGCGGCAAGCCATATCTGATCTCGTATCGCAGCGTCACGCCGAAGAGGGAGGAGTGCACCAATCTTCTCGTACCGGTTTGCCTGTCGGCAAGCCACATTGCCTACGGATCTATCAGGATGGAGCCGGTATTTCTCGAAATGGGGCAGTCCTGCGGCCTTGCAGCTGCATTCGCCCGCAAGGGCGCGGTTCAGGACGTCGATGTGACCCGGATCCAGGAAGTCCTTGTCAATGATCCATATATGGACGGCAACGGTCCTGATTCACCGGTCGATGCCAGAATCAAGGCATCCGACAGACCTTCCTGCATCAATCCAGCGCTCCGGAAATAAACTGCAATTGGTCCTTTGTTCAGAAGCGATACCCTACGCCGAGAGAGAGCCCCCAGTAGTTCGTGAGCCAAGGGTTGATGTCGGTCGCTCCTCCAAGCTGGACAACTGACCAGTCGAATTCGGAAGGGCAGATGAAGAGTGCCGGACTGAAGGCGAATTCCAGATGCTTTCCGCACCGGACAATCCAGTTGAGGCTTGCATTCAAATATGGAATGACCTTGTCCGTCCCGTCGAAATATCTGTCAAAGATGTCGTGATAGCCAAGGCCGAAGCCTGCGCCGGCCCTCAATTTGACGATATCCTTGATGATCGGAATCCGGTAATAAAGCATGGCGTCAGCCTTGTAGATGTTCTGGTCCACCGTGTTCCTGTAGGGGTCCTTCCCCTGTCCGGACCAGTCATAGAATACCCGTTTCCCAAAATAATCTGTTCCGCTCAGCCTAGCTCCCCAATACCAGTTGCCATCTATCTGGCGGTCATATTCCACACCCATATAAGCTCCAAAGTTGTTGTGAGAACCTATATATCCGCCGCCGTTCAGATAAGCGATGGACTCCTTGTCATCCTGAGCGTGAAGCGCGATCGGACAGAGCGCTGCGAAGAGGATGATGATATACTTCCGTGTCATGATATTTATATTGAATGATTATTCTTCCGTCAAAGCATCAGGCGGCTCTGTTGCCCGGCCTGTATTCCATCAAGGATTGTGATCCACTCTCCCCAATCGTGCTCCTCACCTTCCTCAATCGTAAACATCCGATTGTCGATATTGTCAATACTTATCTGAGCGGCGACGGTTCTTGCATCTGAGGTTTCATTTGCTGGAACATGAACGTGCATGATCGCTTTTTCATAGCCATAATGTGTATCGGATTTCCAGTCCCAATTCCAATATATCGGGCTTTCGTTTGCCGCAGCGTCGTATATCTCGCCAGGGACATCATTGAAAATGAATCTTACTCGTATCTGGTATGTTTTCATCGGCCAACTCGTCCTTGTCTCATAGTATAAAAACTCGAATGGGATTTCGTAGTTGTTACCTTCTGCTGGAATCTCCAAATTATGGAATACCTCAGAATCTGCGAACTCAGGCTCAAACCATTCAGTAGGAAAGCAGGCGGTCGCCAAGCACAGCATTGTTATTATGGCCAGGATGTTCCTCATGCAAATTCTTTTCATAATCGAACAATATTATTTCTGCTTTATTAACGGCAATCACCTGGAAATCCTGCATGGAGCGGGTGGCTGAATGCTCACTTTCTAATGTCTTGATGATACTGATTTCTGTTTGCCGAAGTCATTGAAGAGAAGTTCTATGATTTTGCGTACATGCTCCTCCCTGGTCGGATTGCCATCTTCAAAGACGTCGGTGTTGTAGAAGACGATCCTGCCGGTCGCGGAATCCACTACGGCTGTCCAGACTTTGAAACTGTTCTTGTACGGGACCGTGAATGTCGTGGCGGCGCCCATCGTCAGAACGGCCGTGAGCACTCCGACCGCTGCACCGGCACCGGCAGCCTTTGCAAAGTCCTTGTCGCTCCTCATGAAACCATTGGAGAACACGAATACGCCATATCTCTGCCCGCTGTCACGAAGCAATCTTAGTAATGGTTCCGGGACGGAAGCCTCACCGGCTTTCTTGGCGTTGATGCCCCTCAGTGACGCCAGGGCAGACTGATAGACCATATCATCGCTGAATTCGATGTCCACCACATCGCCCGTAGGAAGGGACGACCTCTGAATGGTCTTGGTGATCAACTGAGCGCATACGGAGGACAAAGAGTCGCTGTACTGCACGTCATTTTTGCTTTCCTGCCAGGTGATGTACGTGAACGGTGTGAAGACCGCCACATCGTTTATCGCTTGGAAATCTGGCTTTGAGACATATTTGGTCGTGGCGCATGATGCCACCACCATCGCAACGAGTGCTATTACTGGTAAATGGAAGTATTTCATATCTACAAAGATACCATTTTTTTTATTACGGCAATTACTGTAAATTGTCACTATCAATGAGCATGACAGTTCGTTTCAAGACGGGAGTCATTACTGCACGCTGATATCAGTGATACTAAAGTATGAAAAAATTACACGAACTTAAATATGCAGGAATTCTCAGTGATTGCCGTTATATAAGCGAAAGAAATATTGCTTAACTTTGAAAAAATTTAAACATTTCAGATATGAAACGATTTTTTCTTGCAATGGCGGTCTTGCTGATGTCATCGGCAATGGTATCCGCCCAGGACATCATTACAAAAAAGGACGGTCAGGACATCAAGGTCAAGGTGCTTGAGGTAGGCACTTCCGAAGTCAGATACAGACTCTTCGAGGAGCCGGAAGGTGCAATCTACACCGTCAATAAATCCGACATCCTGCTTATCCGCTACGAATCCGGACGCAGCGAAGTATTCAACGACAACAGCAGTTCATACTCCGGATTATTATACACCGACCGCGAACCGGTCGAAGGCATTGTTCCCGGAATGAAATACCGCGAGCTCAAGAATTACTATGACTACAGGGATTATACCTGGGCTGCGGTCAATCGCTACAGCCCGGGCTGGTGCGGAGTCGCATCGGCTTTCATCCCGGGCCTCGGTCAGATGATCTGTGGTGAAGCCGGTCGCGGAATCGCATTTCTGGCAGGAAGTATCGGCGGAAATGCCTTGATGACAGGTTTTGCCAATAACGACCAGGAAGGTGCATTTCTTTTCGCGTTTATCGGCACGATGGCCCTGGATATCTGGGCGATTGTCGACGGTGTCAGAGTGGCCAAGGTCAAGAATATGTACAATCAGGACCTTTTAAAGACCTATGCCACTGAGTTCAAGGTTTATCCTACGGTCAACAGCATCAACGTCGGCAACAACCGGATCAATACCGCAGGAGTGACCCTCGCCCTGTCATTCTAGATACTTTCCCCGCCGCTGGGGCGAGGGGCGAATCCGCCATCGGCCCACGGATGCGGCTATACGTAAAGTCACGTGCAAATACCGACATATTTGCACGTGACCATAGGCAAAAAGCAAAAGAGAAGTGCAAAACACCAGGTATTTGCACTTCAAAATAGAATTCACGTCTCCATGTTTGTGGAATAATTGCTAACTTAATCGATAAATTGCAATACAAATGACTGAAACACGAGTGTATCTTTGTTGGTATTCTACGAAACCTGTAGACTTCTGCCATTTGTCCGAATTGGCAGGTATCCGCCCGACAGCAATAGCGGAGAAAGGAACTCCTGTTATTTCCCATATAGATGGCAGCCCTGTTCAGAGGATGGGAAAGGATGGCCAATGGACCACAGTATTTCATAAGGAGAATTCTTTAACGTATGAACTTCCCACATATAGAGGACAGAAGGTGTACAGTCTTTTAAATAAAATGATGAAGACAATTCAGCATCCTGCAGAATTGGGGGAGTATTGTAAATCTAATGGCATCAATGCACATCTGGAAATTGTTATTTACGGCATCACAGACAATTACTCTATTCCAGCGTTCGATTTCTCAAAGGAGTTTGTCTCATTCCTGGCAACTATTAATGCCTCGGTGGATTTCGATTTATACACGAGTCCGTTAGTAATCAAAGAACCACCAAAACAATAAATTCCAATTTACATGGAACATTTTGATTAAGTATGCGTTTTAAATACAAACGGAAATAGAATGAGAAAGTACATTTTCCTCCTTTTGATTGTTCTGCTCTGCGGATGCACAAAGTCTGACCTGAAGCATGAATCCGGACAGCAGGTGAGGCACGTGATATTGTGGACATTGTCCGACGAATTGACAAATCAGCAGAAAGCCGATATTCTCGATGAACTGGCTGTTGCCGTTGCAAATCTTGAAAGCACCGTCCCCGGCGCGGTCCGCTTTGATATGCTTTATCTCGACAAGTTGCCGTCATCCAACTGCGATTTCATGTTTGATTTCGTCTTTGAAAATGCCGAGGCGCTCGATGCGTTCTCTTCCAACCCTGACCATCTTGCCGCCGCCGGCATAATCAAGCCCTACGTTACAGGCCGCACCTGCCTTGACATCCCGGCCGGTGCCACAACAAAGTAGAGGGAATCAATACATCGCCATATCATGAAAAGGCTGATATTATCCATTGCAATCATCGTATCTGCAATCTCCATGAATGCGCAGACAAGGACGCTCAACCTTGAACTTCTCGGGACAGCAGGCATGGCCGGTATCAATTATGACGCGCGCTTCGCGGGAAACCACGGCTTCGGCTACAGCGTCTGTCTGGGCTATGGCATTTCATTCAGCGACTGGAAATGTCTGCTGGATCCAAGTAATTATGGCATAAATCATCAGATAGGCATCCCGGTTGAGATAAACTATCTGTTCGGCAAAGGGAACAGTCATCTGGCCCTTGGTGCCGGCGTCTATACCGCCGCTGTCATCAATGACGCAGCAGGGAGTCTGCAGTTCGGGTACATGACATTCGCCGACTTCGCATACAGATACCAGAAACCGGAAGGCTTCAGTTTCGCCGTCGGTGTCAAGCCGAATATCATCTTTGAAGAGTACTATCCATACATCACCATAGGCAAGTCATTCTAAATATTGTATACATAATTTCTTGTATGATGCCTTTATTTTAAAGTAGCGACATTTATATGAATAGATTTGCGGCAATTCTTATCGCCATCGTTTTTGCATGTTCCTGCCAGGGACGTATGGAGTCGGTCTATGGTAATATGGGCATGGATTTGCGGAACATGAAGTACACTGTAGTGGAAAGCAACGAGCAATGGATGCCGAATGGAGATGGCGAATTTTACGCAAGATTGTCATTTTCGTCCGCATCTGAAGAAGCGATTGAAGATTTCAAAAGACAGATGCTCGATAACGGAGCGAAGGAATTGCCTGTCGCTGACCAGCCAACTATCTTGTTGGGAAGGCTTGAGCCATACAGAGAGCCATTCCACAAGGGATATTATATCATCAAGCTTGACAGCAATGACACAAGAAACTATGAGTTGCTGATCTTTGACGAAGATACTGAAGAATCAATCATACAAATAGAAGTATTATAGGCCTTTCTGCCGAATATGCCACTTGCCAAATTACCGCTTCGCGCGAGGTTTAGTTGCCGATATCGCCTGTTATTCCATTTTTCGCCACAGAATACACGGGAAGTGCTCAGGCGTGATTCTGTGGCAGTATTTTGGGCAAAAATGGCCGTTTTCCGGACACAGAATCACTCAGAAGCATCGTATAAGTATTCTGTGGCAGTCCGCGTGAGGAATGGGACATTAATAACAGCTCCTGCAAATCACTCGGCTATTATTTTGACTTTGGATTGTTCTAGGCCGGGTCCATTCGAAACGAAGACGATTTGCGAGGGCGGATTGAGGCGGAAGGCAGCATAACGGCGAACAGCGCCCTTCTTTGTTTGACGACCGTTAGGCACATTCGTAGCGAAGCGAAGAATGTGACTAAAAGGGAGGAGTTGAAGGGGCCGCCGTTATGCAACTGTAGCCCCGCCCGAGACAATTTTCGTCTGAGTTCGAATGGTCCTGGCACAAGCCCGGAGCGGTCTGCATCCGGCGATTTTGCATTTCCCCAAAGAATAGTTACATTTGCTAAATATTATTAACCGGCGTCGCATCGGAACTGAGATCGAGACTGGCGGACCCGCGG
>JAKSJG010000033.1 GCA_024398365.1 Bacteroidales bacterium
ACCGTGGGCTTCGCCACGGGCATCAACGGCTACTTCGTGCCGTTCCTCGAGTCGAATCTCAACCTTACATCCGCACAGTCATATCTGGTGATAGCTGCAACATTCATTGCATTCCTGGTATTCAGCTTCCCGGCTTCAAGCATCATCAACAGGATAGGATACAAAAGGACCATGTCGCTGGCGTTCTTCATGTTCGCCATTGCATTCTACCTGTTCATCCCGGCTGCGCGTCTGGAGAGCTTCTGGCTCTATCTGCTGGCCTGCTTCATCAGCGGTACTGCGAACACCGTACTGCAGGCGGCCATCAACCCTTATGTGACCATACTCGGCCCGATAGACAGCGCCGCACGACGCATCAGCATAATGGGTATCTGCAACTCCCTGGCCCTCGCTCTGCCATCGGTATTCATCGCGGCAGTCACCGGCAAGAACATCGATGCAGTTGCCCTCTCCGACCTTAACAAGCCGTTCTGGATCATAATTGCGGTGGTCGCACTCCTTGGCATCATCACCTTCTTCGCTCCGCTCGAGGAGATCAAGGCCGAGGGTGAAGAAAACGAAGAGGACTGCCCTTATGCCGCCGGGAAGAAGTCCATCTGGCAGTTCCCTCATCTGGTGCTCGGCGCCCTCGCCATCTTCGTGTACGTAGGCGTGGAGAACCTCGCACTGCTTACGGTGCTGGATTACGCCAAGGACCTCGGCATGTCCAATCCTGAGAAATACACCGTATTCCCGGGCATCGGAATGGCCGTCGGCTACATCGTGGGTATTGTCTGCATCCCTAAGTACATCTCCCAGGTCAAGGCTCTGCGCATCTGCACCTGGGTCGCAGTAATAGATTCCATCCTCATCCTCGTGACACCGCCGGCAGTTTCTGTATGGTGTGTCGCACTGCTGAGCCTCGCCTGCTCGTTGATGTATCCGGCCATCTGGCCGCTGGCCATCACCGACCTCGGCAAATTCACCAAGAAGGGCTCGTCCCTGCTCGTTGCTTGCATTGGCGGCGGTGCGGTGATCCCTCTGCTCTTCGGCTGGATGAAGGATATCATGAGCGCTCAGACAGCATATTGGATTTGTCTGCCGTTCTACCTTCTCATAATGTTCTACGCATATTACGGATATAAAATCAGAAAATAAAACAGGAGCTTTTTGATGAAACATTTCTCTCTTCCGAAAGACGGAGGCTTGATTGAGGCCGGACTCCCGAAGGATATCCTCCACGGCTATGACAAAATATATACGGAGATTTACGAGGATTCGTTTGTCGCCAGTTCGGCAGTGGCCGAAGAGGTGATCACGGCCATCAATTCATTTGATGCTGCGGCGGCGGGACGTCTGTTCAAGCTCGGCCTGACCACGGGTTCGACGCCTACTCAGCTCTACAGCATCCTCGTTGATGCATATAAGGCGGGCAGGGTGTCATTCAGAGGAGTCGAGATATTCACCATCGACGAGTATTATCCATCCACCAGCGACCAGATGCAGAGCCGCAATTACCGTCTGCACAGCGCGCTGATAGACAGGATAGACATCCTCAAGGAGAACGTTCATATCCCGGACGGCTCCGTTCCTCAGGACAAATTGTTCGACTACTGTGCAGCCTTTGACAAGTCCGCAAAGGGAATGGACCTGCTGGTGATAGGTATCGGAGAGAACGGTCAGGTCGGATTCAATGAGGCCGGCTCGACAGCAGGCAGCAGGACCCGCGCAGTGATACTCCCTTATTCCAGCCGCAAGCGTCAGTCGCACAATTTCAACGGCGACCTCAAGTCAACCCCTTCCTCAGCCATAACAATGGGCATACACGCAATGATGAGTTCGTCCCGCGTGATTCTGATGGCATGGGGCGAGAAAAAGTCCGAAGCAGTCAAAAATATTGTCGAGGGTACAATGGACACGCAGTGTCCTGCTTCGTTTTTTCAGGAGCATCCCAATGCCTCTCTCTATGTCGATGAGACAGCCGGCGAGCTGCTGACCAGAGTCGTGGCTCCGTGGAAGATCGGCGCCTGCGAGTGGACCCGCAAATTCCGCCGCAAGGCTGTGGTATGGCTCTGCAACGAAGTTGACAAGCCTATACTCAAGCTGACGCAGAATGATTATCTCCAGAATTCACTCGGAGAGCTGCTGGATCTCTACGGACCTTTTGACAAGATCAATATCGAGGTCTTCAATGACCTTCAGCATACCATTACAGGCTGGCCGGGAGGCAAGCCGGATGCGGATGACAGCACCCGTCCGGTGGCATCGACACCGTTCCCGAAGAAGGTGCTGATCTTCTCGCCGCATCCTGATGATGACGTGATATCCATGGGCGGAACTTTCATCCGTCTCGTGGATCAGGGGCACGATGTGCACGTGGCATACGAGACCTCCGGCAATGTGGCTGTACACGACGACGTGGTGCTCCAGCAGATAGATGCCGCAGCGGAGCTCGGCTACGGTGACAACTTCACTGATATAAAGCATCTCATCGAAGAGAAGGTTCCGGGCGAACCTGAGCCGAGGGAACTGCTTTCCCTCAAGGCTGCAATACGCCGTTCTGAAGCCAAGGCGGCTGTCAGGAGTTTCGGCTTGAATGCCAAGAAGAACGCACATTTCCTCAACCTGCCATTCTATGAGTCCGGCGGAGTGACCAAGTTCCCCCGCACTCAGGCGGACGTGGATATCATCAAGGCCCTTATCCGCGAGATCAGGCCTGATCAGATATACATGGCCGGCGACCTTGCTGACCCTCACGGCACTCACAGGGTATGTACCGAGGCGGCGCTGGAGGCGATCGAACAGTTGGGCGAGGAAGGAGAGAGCTGGCTCGAGCAGAGCCATATCTGGCTCTACCGCGGCGCATGGATGGAGTGGGAGCTCGGCCGCGTGGACATGGCCGTTCCTTTGAGCCCGGACGAGGTTGTCGAGAAGCGTCACGCCATCTACCGCCACCTGTCCCAGAAGGACATCGTGCCGTTCCCTGGCGACGATCCGCGCGAGTTCTGGCAGCGCGCTGAGGAGCGCAACGCCAATACTGCCCGTCAGTACGATGCCCTTGGCATGGCTGAATATCAGGCAATGGAAGTATTTGTAAAGCTGAAATAAATTGGTGATGAAACGCATAGCGATCATATTGGCATTCGCAGTCGCACTGCTTTCCGGCTGTGCAGAAAAGGAAGAGACATATCCTATGTTCTGGACATGGATGGAGGACAGGGAAGGCCTGAACCTCGATTCGCTGTTTGTCCAGATGGACGAGGCCGGCATAGACGGACTCATGCTCTATGTTCCGGACAATGAGAGTTACCGCAAGGCTGCGGCACTGGCGAAGGAGCACGGCGTCACCCTTTATGCCTGGGTATGGACCCTCAATCCGCGCGGTGACCGCGAACAGCTGATGGCAGAGCATCCGGACTGGTTCGATGTCAATCAGGAAGGCCTTTCAACGGCTGAATTCAAGGTATATGTCAATTCCTACAAGTTCCTCAGCGCCGCTGTGCCGGAGGTCCGCGATTATGTGGAGAAGACTGTGCGCAATGTCTGCGAGATCGATGGCATCGACGGTATATGCCTGGACTATTGCCGCATAGTTGACCGCGTCCTGCCTATCAGCGTAGGTCACAGATATGGCATTTACGGTGACGGTGAAGTGAACCCTGCATACGACTTCGGATACCACCCGAAGGCAATTGAGGCGTTTATGTCCGAGTATGGATATGACCCTCGTACGGTGGAGGATCCTTCACGCGATGAGCACTGGCTGGAGTTCCGCCAGCGTATGATCACGGAAGTGGCCAATCTCGCAGCGGAAGTGGCGCACGAATACGGCAAGAAGGTTACTGCCTCTCCGTTCACATCGGCCGGCATTGCGTCTTTCATGACAGCCCAGAAATTCCAGGACTGGAATCTGGACCTCGTTTTCCCTATGGCTTATTCGGATTTCTATTCGATGGAACCGGGCTTTGTATATGATGCCACCGTTCAGAACAAGGCGATGTGCAATCCCAATACTTTGCTTTTCACCGGTCTGGGTGCGGAGCTCGGCGGTGACTTCGACAGCCTTGTCGAGGACATGGACGCGGCATTCCGCGGCGGCGCGCAGGGCGTGAGCCTTTATACCATCGCCGGTCTGACAACTCCGGAACTGCGCGCGAAGTTCAAGGCCTATGCTGACAGCCTGCGCAAGGTCAAGGCGGACGACGGTGGCGTAATGCCTGCGCTGGAGCATCCTGATTATGTGCCGGACGGCGGCATAAGTCTCGATCCTTTCACCCATCCGCGTCTGATACAGGTGGTCGAAAAGAATATCAAGCGTGTAGTGGCCGGCGAGAATCTCTACAGCAAGGCCATGAACGGCCTGGAACCGTACGATACTACCAAGGTCTATCCTGACCTCGACCTGGGTGAATACACTCTGGTCAGAAGTAGCGACAGGATGCTGGTATATCAGGTCACTGACAATGCCAGCGGCAAGACTGTGGAAGTGTTCTTCCCGATATACGGAGGCCTGATCTCCGGCTGGGATGTCCGCGAAGTGACATCCGGCAAAGCTCAATTATAAGGCAGCCTCCATGCTCGTGAGCAGCTTGTACTGCGCACGGGTGCGGACGAGGTTGTGCTCCGGGTATTTGATCTTGTAATAGGTGTCTCCGTCGATGTAGTCCATCAGGAAGCGGAGCACCTGTTCGTATGTGATATAGACGCCGCTGAAGCGCAGGTTGGCCTTCTCCGATTCGGTCAGGTAAGGTTCCATTTTGGACAGGTAGCCTTCCAGATATGCATCGCACATCTCCTTGCTCATGGAGACCTTGCTCAGGTCCGGGTCATCCTCGGCTCCTGTATTGGTGTAGGAGCGGAGGGCGTCTCCAACGTCGTTGAGCAGTGTCGAGGACATCATCGTATCCAGGTCAATGGCGCAGAGCAGGCTGCCGTCCGCCTCGTTGAAGAGGAAGTTGCTTATCTTGGTATCGTTGTGTGTCACGCGGGTAGGGATTTCACCGGTTTCGAATTTGTGCCAGAAGTCCAGCATCTGCTGGCGGCGTGACTCTATCCAGCTTATTTCCTCCTTGAGTGACGCCACGCGGCCGGCGGCATCGCGCTTGATGGCGGCGTCCCACTGCTCGAAGCGGAAGCGTATGTTGTGGAAGCCCTTGATGACCTCCGCGAGCGGTTCCTTGAAATCGCTAACGAGCCTGTGGAACTCTCCGAGTCCGACGCCTCCCTGATATGCGAGTTCCGGCGTGTCTGCGCGGTCATAACTCCTGGAGCCCTTGATATAAAGGCATACAGCCCAGAAATTGCCGTCCTCATCCTTATGGTAAAGCTCTCCGTCGTTTGCACGGATGACGGTCAGGGTCTGTCGCAGCGGATCGGCCACTTTAGTCTTGATATGTGTGGTGACGCGCTGGATGTTGTCCATCATTGCCGGTACGTCCGGGAATACGATGTGGTTCTTGCGCTGGAGTATGTAGTCCGGCTCGCTGCGTCCGTCAACGCATACGAGGTAAGTGTCATTGATGAATCCTTCACCCAGAGGGCGGATGTCGCTGGCCTTGCCCTCGAGGGCGAACTGGCCTGCTATTGCAAAGAGGTCTTTTACCATATCAGTGTGAGTTTTCCAAAATATTCGGGTCTGTGGAAGTCAGGGGAAGGGGTGAGGACCTTCGACCAGCTGACGAAATGAGGGGTGGCTGTCCTGTCGCCGCATTTGTAGAAGTTTGCAAGCAGCCCTGCCGGCTTTGCAGGGCAGTCCAGGGCGGCGAACGGTATCTCGAGTTCAACGCTCCACTGCGTCTCGCCGGCAGCCTCTATCGGCTCGCAGGGCAGGGAGGCGCGGCGTTTGACGAGAGCCATCTGCTCGGGTGTGAAGTGGCTGAATTCCTGCCTGGAGATGCGCTTCCCCGCCAGGCCGACGCCTATGCAGCTCGTCTCGAAGTTGTAGTAATACCTGCTCTGCGGGTCCTTGACGAAGAACTCCACGCAGCTGTCCTCCCAAACCGGTCCGTTCGGCTCCGTGCATACGGCTCTGATGCCTTCCTCCTTCACGTCAAACTTTATCAGCAGGGCGTCCTCTGTGTGTGCCAGGGATGCCTTGACCTGCGGCCTGTATGGGAACTGCTCCGGCCACGGCACGCAGTCTATGTCTATTGTATTGAAAGATTCGATGTCGGCCCATCCGCCGGCTGCGGGTACAATTGCTTCCTTCATTTCTGATAATTTTTTCAAATATACTCAAATCCATCCTAAGTTCAGTGATTATTGTGTAAATTTGGTTCCATGGAACTGATTGAGGATTTCATAAGATTTTTGCAGGTGGAAAAACGCTATTCCCCGCGCACCCAGGCACTTTACCGTGAGGCGGTGGAGGGCTTCTACGCCTTCATGTTCCCCGGACAGGACGGCGGGCCTGACGATGCGGAGGCGCTGGAGGTGCTCACGCCCGGCAATATACGCGCCTGCATCGCGGACGGCCTGGACAGCGGAATATGCGCCCGCACGATGAACCTGCGGCTCTCCGCGCTGAGCAGCTACTGCCGCTGGCTCCTCAACCGTGACATGATATCCTCCAATCCGGTGCTGAAGGTCCCGCGGCCGAAGCAGGACAAGAAGCTCCCGCAGTTCTACACTGAGACGGCGATAGAGAACTATTTCGATGCTTCGCTGGAGGCGGCGCAAGGCGATTTCCTCAAATTGCGCAACCGCACGATGATACTCGTCCTGTATTCCACCGGCATGCGACGTGCGGAGCTCTGCAGCCTCAAGGAGAGGGATTTGGATGCATCACGAGGTGTTTTCCGAGTGCTGGGCAAGGGTTCAAAGCTGCGCGAAATTCCTGTTCCCCCTTTGATTTGTCAGGATTTGTTATTATATTTGGAAGAGAATAGGCGGCAGTATCCGGACAATCCAGAGGGCCGGTTCTTCCTCACCGACAGTGGCAGAGCGCTGTATCTGGCTTTTGTCAACAATGTGGTGAAGACCGAACTTTCAGGAGTCGCGGGTTTCAGCGGAAAGAAGGCCCCGCACGCGCTCCGGCATTCGCTGGCCACCCATCTGTTGAACCGGGGCGCCGATCTCAACAGCATCAAGGAGATATTGGGTCACTCCTCCATCGCCGCGACGCAGATATACACGCACAACTCGTTTGAGCAATTGAAAAAAACGTATTTAACCGCTCACCCAAGAGCAAAAAAATAGGAGGTAATTATGGAAATTAAAGTTCAGTCAATCAAGTTTGATGCAGATCAGAAGCTGCTGGATTTCGTGGACAAGAAGCTCGCAAAGCTTGAGAAATTCTACGACGAAGCTTCACTTATGGAAGTTAACCTCTCACTTTTGCCTGATCCTGAGAACAAGAACGTGAAGGTTCGCGTCATCGTTCCGGGTGCTGAAGACATCATTGTGGAGCGCAATTCCGACACGTTCGAAAACGCCATCACTGACTGCGCAGGCACACTCAAGGATCTCCTTGTACAGGCCAAGGAGAAGAGATTCAAATAGTTAGAAAAAGAGTTGCATCAGTTCACCGATGCTGATGCCGCAGAAGTATTCGCCGGTCGCCAGTTCATTCAGGCGGCCGGCGATTTTTGTGCCGGAGGCGGTTGGGGCTCAGGCGAAAGTTGTCTCGAGCGGGGCGTCAGCCGCATAACGGCGGCCCCTCGAACTCCTCCTTTTTAGGCATAGTCTCCGCTACGCTCCGACTATGCCTAACAGTCGTCGGTCAAACGAGGGCGCCACTCGCCGTTATGCCGCCTTCCGCCTTAATCCGCTCTCGCAAATCGCCTTCGCCTCCAACCGCCTCCGGCTATGTCGCCCGGCGGGAATTATTCTGGTGGTGGCGGCCTTTATCCTTGCTGCCGTAATTTCTTGAGTCTTGATTATCAGTGCTTTAATTGATATGCCTTGCGCCATTTGACGCAAGGGCTGTAGGCTAAGTCTCTTATTTTTAGTACTTTGAGAAATACGGCCGGGTATTGTTGCAAGTTGTGGCTGCAGGCTTCAGGTGTATAACATGCCACTCGAGCAAAATACCATTGCTGCCGTTGCTCGAGAGGCCGCAAATGCACTGATTCTGACAGAAATCTGTCCTCTCGACCCAAATCCATTGACATTTTTGGCTTGAGCGGCAAATGTTGAATATCGGAAATCGAAGCCGTAATTCCGATATGCGCACAACGTGAAAGTATTATAAAAATTGGTATTCCATTCTTCTGTGCCGGTGCTATATTGCGGTTGAAAACAAACACAACTCCATTATGGCAAAGGAAGAACGATATCAAGTGGGGAAGTATGTCGATCTGATGATCGACGTTGCCTTCAAGAGAGTGTTCGGTCAGCCGGCTAACAAGGATCTGCTCATCGCCCTGTTGTCGGTCATCATTCCGGAAGTTAAAATCGATGAGATAACTTATCTTGACAAAGAACGGACAGGCTCCGGTCTTGATGACAAGAAGTCGGTGTTCGACATTCTGTGCGACACTGATCAGGGCGAGAAGGTGCTTGTCGAGGTCCAGGTAAAACCTCAGAAGTATTTCCGCGACAGGACGCTGTACTATGCGGCGCAGGAGATACTGTACGAGCACAGGGAGGGCGACATTGACTATACACTTTCGTCGCTGTATGTCATCTCGCTGCTGGATTTCGAACTGGAGCACGGGAGTCCGGCGGAAGGCAAGTTCGTATGGCGCTACTCGTTGAAGGAAAATGAGACCGGGGAACTTATGACGAAGGCTCTGAACTTCACCTTCGTCGAACTGTCGAAATTCGACAAAAAGGAGTCGGAACTTGCAAATCTGGAAGATGGTTTGTACTTTTGTCTCAAGCACATGGGCAGGCTCTCGAGGCGGCCGGACAGGCTGGACACCGCGGTGTTCAGGAAACTGTTCGAGGTCGCCGAATTTGTGGCGCTGCCTGCCGAACAACGCAAGAAATACATAGCAAAAATGACAACTGAAAGAGATATAATCAACCAGATTGCTTACGCGAGAGAAAAGGGCGAAGAAGCCGGAATGGCAAAAGGAAAGGCAGAGGGAATTACTGAGGCAAAGTTTCAGATGGCCAAGGACCTTAAGGCAAACGGCGTGTCAGTAGAAATCATTGCCAAATGCACAGGCCTGCCCATTGAGACGGTAGAATCCTGTTAGACCGATTATTAGAAGAACAGCTGCATCAGTTCTTCATTGCTGATGCCGCAGAAGTATTCGCCGGTCGCCAGTTCATTCAGGCGGCCGGCGATTTTTGTGCCGGAGGCGGTTGGGGCTCAGGCGAAAGTTGTCTCGAGCGGGGCGTCAGTTGCATAACGGCGGCCCCTCGAACTCCTCCTTTTTAGTCATAGTCTCCGCTACGCTCCGACTATGCCTAACAGTCGTCAGACACACGAGGGCGCTACTCGCCGTTATGCCGCCTTCCGCCTTAATCCTCTCTCGCAAATCGCCTTCGCTTCCAACCGCCACCCCCGTCCTTGTCGCCTGCCGTTTGTTTTTACACCTTCCCCTGCAATAATCCACTCGTTTACATAATATCTCAATATATTTCATATCTTTGCAATTGATACTTCGGTATCAGACATATTTTTGATGAAAGTGTAACGCTTTTATCCTTGAACTGAAATCCGGAAAATTTCATTTGAGCAAGGAGGCGACATTTCATCATCTGTTTGGTATTCCGTGCGTTCTGCACAAAATATCATACAGGTGTGGAGTGATACGTATATATGCTCAAAGGGTCTTTCCGGAACCTCAGTTCAGATAAACGTTCAAGCTCCACACTTTTTTATTCCAGTTTATAAATCCGGCAGGGGCTTCCGGAATTGCCATTATTATGCAATGAAACGTGATTATTACGACAAGCCGGGGCTCGATATTGTCTTGCTCAGCGAGGAGTCCGGGCTGTGCGTGAAGGGCAGCGGATCCAATGAAGATTACAACGAAACTAACTTTAACTGGAACCAGCTATGAGAAGGATTGCATACGCAGCTGTAATGCTGATGGGCGTGCTGACGATAGCCGGTTGCGCCAGGATGGATGAGATATTAACGGGCAGGAAGACTCAAGTAACGTTCGTGGCGTCCTTTGATGACGCGACTAGGACGAGCATTCAGAGCGGTGGCAAGGTTGATTGGGTTGAAGGTGATGCCATTCGCTATTATACCAAGAAGGGAGGCTCTATAGAAGAGTATGAGGTGGTCCGCAGCGGGCATAGCACAAATGTTGTCGCTGATGTAACGAGTGGTACCTCGTATATCATCGCCGAATACGGCGGAGAAAGCATCACAGACAATGGTGTGACATCATTCACTATCAACGGTGCGGTGAAGGCCAGCCAAAGCGGCAAGTTCGAAGACGCCCACGTGTCGGTGGCCAAGAGCTTTGATATAAGGGATGATGCTTCGCTGACCTTCCACAATATGACCAGCCTCATCAAGTTCACTCTTGAAAGGACTGATGTCTCATACATTACATTCACGGCAAAGGGAGGGGAGAAGATTCACGGAGATGGCACTTTGAAAATAACATTCAATGATGACAGTCCATCCGCATCGTTTGGGGACAGTGGCGGCAGCACCATCAAGGTGACCACAGGTAGTGCCGGGATATACTTTATCTCAACCCTGCCTGTGAAACTCACTTCAGGCTTTGCAATACAATACTTCAATGCAAGTGGGAAATGTTTCGCTACAACAGATTTCTCAAGCATGGTTTCACTCAAGGCAAATGAAATACTCAACCTCGGTACTGTGGATGGAAGGATGTCATCGAAACCGGAATATGTTGATCTCGGCCTGAGCGTTATGTGGGCGACCTGCAACCTTGGAGCCCTCAGTCCTGAAGAGTGCGGCGGTTACTATCAGTGGGCCGGATTGCAGGATGTAACAAGTACGAGCATAAATCTTGGTTGGAGCAATTGCCCGTACCATATAGGTTCAAGTTCTTCCACCGGATGGACAAAGTATATTCCATCTGGTTGGTTGTCTTATTGGTCCGGAACCGGCAGTCCCGACAACAAGACCGTCCTCGATCCGGAGGATGACGTGGCCCACGTCAAGTTGGGAGGCAAGTGGAGGATGCCGACAGATGCAGAGTGGACAGAGTTAAGAGACAATTGCACCTGGACCTGGACCACTCAGAACGGAGTGAATGGCTACAAGGTTACAAGCAAGAAGTCAGGATACACAAACAAATCCATTTTCTTGCCTGCTGCGGGCTACCGCAACGATACGAGCCTCATCAATGTCGGCTCCATCGGCGGCTATTGGTCTTCGTCACTCGATACGAGCAGCCCGGACTACGCTTACGGCCAGTTCTTCAAGTCGAGCTATGTCGACGGGGGCCTCAGCGGCCGCTACTACGGGCGATCTGTGCGTCCTGTCTACGGAGAATTGGCAGCGGTGGCCGGCATTAGCCTGAACAAGACAAGCATGACTCTCACGGAGGGCGCCACACAGACTTTGACAGCCACGATTACACCGTCAAATGCGACTAACAAGAATGTCACATGGTTCAGCAGTAATACTTCGGTAGCAACAGTGGATGCTAACGGCAAAGTGACGGCGGTCAAAGCCGGCACTGCAACGATAACTGCCAAGACCGCCGATGGCGGCAAGACCGCTACCTGTACGGTCACCGTGTCTGCTGCCACTGTCGCCGTAACAGGTATATCACTTAACCGCTCATCCTACACGATGGATATTGGTGGAACAATGACGCTTACTGCGACAGTATTACCAAGCAATGCTACAAATAAGACAGTATCTTGGAGCACATCGAACTCATCTGTGGCAACAGTGTCCAACGGTGTCGTTACTGCTAAGGGTGCAGGTACTGCCACCATCACCGCCAAAACCGCAGACGGCAACAAAACAGCCAGCTGTAGTATAACGGTAAACGCTTCATCATCCGTAGCGGAATATGTTGACCTCGGCCTCAGTGTCAAGTGGGCTACCTGCAACCTCGGTGCAAGCAAGCCCGAACAATACGGTGGCTACTATCTGTGGGCTGGATTGCAGGATGTAAGAAATATTGGTTATTATCATATTCCATACCATAATGATGATTATAGTGGAGATGTTGGTTGGGAGAAGTACAATTGGAATTCATATTGTGGAACAGTAGATAATCGGCTGTTTCTTGCCCTTAGCGATGACGCTGCCTATGTTAAACTTGGTGACAAGTGGCGAATACCTGCGGAATCGGAGTGGAGGGAATTGATAAACAATTGTACAGGAGAATGGACAACTCTCAATGGGATAACAGGATGGACGTTCACCTCCAAAAAAAACGGGGAAAGCATCTTCCTGCCCGCTGCGGGCTATTGTGACAAATATGGCAAGCTTCATTTTAACGGTGAGCGTGGCGAATACTGGTCGTCGACAGTCGGGTTGCATCAACCTTCCGAAGTGTTCGGTATTATCTTTCAGGAGAATGATTTGCAACTGAATGACATTTTCTATCGAGGGGGGGCTGATCCCATTCGTCCCGTATATCTTGAGAAAGGTGCTGGTGCGGTAACAGATATACGTCTTGATAAAACGGATTTAATCCTCATCCCCGGAGAAATACAGGCATTGACAGCGACAATAGTACCGACCAATGCAACTAATCAGTCCGTAACCTGGTCCAGCAGCAACAGCTCCGTCGCCACTGTCGATGCGAGCGGCAAGGTGACGGCGGTCGGAGAGGGCTCTGCGACCATCACGGTCAGGGCGACGGATGGCGGCTATACAGCAAAATGTAGCGTCACCGTGAAGGCATACCCTGTACCAGAATTAGTTGACCTCGGCTTGAGCGTCAAATGGGCCAGCTGCAATCTTGGAGCCCTCAGTCCTGAAGAGTACGGTGGTTACTACCAGTGGGGCGATTTACAGGATGTAACAAGTATAAGTATAAATCTTGATTGGAATAATTGCCAATATCATACCGGCCACGGATGGACAAAGTATATTACATCTGATGGCCATTCTGAATGGTCTGGCAACGGCAGTCCCGACAACAAGACAGTTCTCGACCCGAGTGATGACGTGGCCCACGTGAAGTTGGGCGGCAAGTGGCGTATGCCGACAGATGCGGAGTGGACAGAACTTCGTGAAAACTGCACCTGGACTTGTTGGGTCGCACAGAACGGAGTGGTTGGCTACAAGGTGACAAGCAAGAAAGCAGGATACACAAGCAAGTCCATTTTCTTGCCTGCTGCGGGCTACCGCAGAGGTACGTACCTCAGCCATGTCGGTTCCGACGGCTACTATTGGTCTTCGTCACTCCGTACGGACTACCTGGACTACGCTTACTACTTCTATATTTCGCCGCGCCTTAACTACTACTGGAGGGGCTACTACTACCGCTACCACGGGCTATCTGTGCGTCCTGTCTCAGAATAAGCTTCGGTATGGCAAAATACATAAGCTGTGCTACATGCTGCAATAAATAAAGAGATAAATCGTATCAACAAATAATAATTATTATGAAAAAACTTACCCTACATATTGAACCATCTTCGCAGATCCGTTCAATTGACCTTGAAAACATTCTGAAGGGCATACGCTTTATTTGTGAGAACCAATTGTCTTCAGTTGAAGGAGCCGACAAGCGTAATTATACTGATAAAGTCCTCATTTCCGGAGTAGACAAGGGCAGCATCATCATAGAGATGATGATTAATGTCAATGTCAATATCAATATAAACAATATAGAATGGATACCTGTTATCACAAGTATCCTTACTGGCGTATTTTCAGATGATGTTCAAGGGATTCTCAAAAGGGCGCGCGATTTCATACGCTCTGCAGTACGTAAGGGGAATAAAGTAACTATTGAGGACTCAGAGCATTGTACAATTATAGTCCCATCAACAACGGATGTTACAATTTCAAACTCCAAAAATGTCAAATATGTAGTTGTGGATTAATATGACAAAACATTTTTACCACAGGCCGGCTCTTGATGTGTATGATATTCGTCTGAACGGTTTTATGTGCCAGAGCTCGATGGGGGATGTCGGAGGCGGCTCGCTCAACTGGGGCGGCAGCAGCGGCAACGATCCTATCGGCAATGGCGGCGATTTCAACTGGGGCAATTAGCCTCGGGTGATCCAATCGGCACCTAACCCAATTAACACACAATTCAAACAGTAATCAAAAACGACAAAAGACAGAGATGAAACGAATCTTATATTCAATAGCAATGATAGCCGCCCTGGCCTCCTGCACGCAGGAGCCTGAGCTTACGACGAAGGACAGTTCCAAGGTGCAGGCAAGCGCCGCTGACTTCCAGTGCGACGATGCATTCACCAGGACCACCATCACCCAGAGCGGCAGTGCCGCTCCGACATTCGCATGGAAGGCGGGGGATGTCATCGGAGTGATACCGATGGACGGCAAGACGGTGCAGTCCAATTATGAGATATCCAAGATAGATACAGACCCAAGGACCGCCACCTTCGACGGCGGCGTATGGGCACTGAAGGAGGGGAAGGGATATGCGGCTTATTATCCGATGAAGCCTGAGTTTGTGATGAGCGGAGGCAAGCTCGAGTTCTCCTTCCTCGGCCAGACACAGACTGCCAACAACAGCCTTGAGCACATCAGCGCATACGACTATATGTACGCTCCGGCGGTCACAGCCTCATCAGGTACTACCGCCTTCAACTTCAAGCATCTTGTCAGCCTCGTGCGTGTGCAGATTACCGTGCCGAAGACGGATGAGTACACCACGCTCACCCTGGAGTCTTCCGCATCGTGGTTCGCAGGCAAGGCAGAGCTCTCGCTCGCAGACGGTACGATGACCTCCACCCAGAGCCTCAAGAACTGTACTATAACGCTTGACGACATTGCTGTCAATTCCGGTGAAGTGCTTACTGTCTGGTTCGCGACACTTCCGACCTCCGCTCTCGATGGCGGTTCGCTCACCGCGAAGCTCTATGGCAAGGACAGCTTCAGCACCATCGAGCTGACCGGGCTCAAGACCTTCGAGGCCGGCAAGGCATACTCGTTCAATTGTACTGCAGGATCGTCCGCTTCGGATGTCGAGTATGTTGACCTCGGCCTCAGCGTCAAGTGGGCGAAGTGCAACCTCGGCGCAAACGCACCGGAAGAGTACGGCGACTACTACACTTGGGGAGACATTGAGACATATTACGAGGAAGGATATGCTCAGGAAAAAACTCAGAAGCATTGGAAGAGTGGGAAGTCCAAAGGATATACTGAGTCAAACTACAGATTTTATCAGATAGACACAGTAACGGTTTGGGTAGATGAAGTTGTGGATGCAGACGGGTTTGCAATAACACCGGGTGGCGAGAAGACAACCATATACAAAGGCTACACCAAGTATATGCCGGAATCAAAGGCCAGCAGTAATGGCTTCAAAGGTTATTTCGATGCTTTGACACAACTGGAACCAAGTGATGATGTTGCTCACATCAAATTGGGTGGGAAGTGGCGTATGCCTACGGACTCTGAGTTCGCCGAATTGCAGAACAATTGCACTTGGACATGGGGAGCCTACAAGGGGGTCAATGGATACAAGGTAACCAGCAATAAAGCAGGTTACACAGACAAATGGATCTTTTTGCCTGCTGCGGGCTTCCGCCGCGGTACGAGCCTCAACACTGTCGGCTCCTACGGCGTCTATTGGTCTTCGTCACTCGCTGCGGACAACCCGAGCGACGCTTACTACCTGTACTTCAATTCGAGCAATGTCAACAGGGGCATCAGCATCCGCTACGATGGGCCTTCTGTGCGTCCTGTCTCAGAATAATATACGAGGGGGCGAAGCTCCCGACGCTTGATACTTCTGCGGCCAGGCCCGCCAATGCGGGCCAGCCGCAGACAGCGACTCAACTTCCAGCCCTGTTTAGGGACCGCCATTTCGCACGGTTGCATCGCGAGCCTTTGCCGTTATTTGTAAATGGCTGACACTTCGATGTTTAAGTCAAACCCCTTGCGCCATTTGATGCAAGGGGTTTGGCTTAAGGCCTTGTTTATTAGCACTTTGCGAATTACGCTAAAGCTATGTGGACCTCTAAATGTAATTGCCAAATGCACAGGCCTGTCTGTTGAGACACTAGAATCCTGTTAGACCGAATTACTAGAAGAACAGTTGCATCAGTTCACCGATACTGATGCCGCAGAAGTATTCGCCGGTCGCCAGTTCATTCAGGCGGCCGGCGATTTTTTTCTCGCTGTACTCCGTGCCGTTGAGGGCGGCGCAGAATTCTTCCGTAGGAGCCTTGAAGAAATAGTCGCCGCGTATGTCAAGGTCTGCGATGCGGCCGTCGCGTATGTTCATATACAGTTCGATCAGACCTGCCGGGAATTTGATGACGCGTGAGTATGAGCAGTCAGGGGAGGTGCCGAAGTTCCACTTTGCGGTACGGTACTTCTCATCAGCCAGGGCGTTGATGCCGGCGATGTCCTCTGCGCTGTACTCGTAAGGGGTGCAGGATTTGCCGACGGTCTCCGCCAGGAAGTCCATGAAGCCGGTGACCGACATCTGCTGCGGAAGGTGTTCGGAGATGTTGGTGACGCGGCTGCGGACTGATTTGACGGCGCGGCCGGAATATTTCTCGACGCGAGGGATCAGAGCGCCTGAGATGTCCGCCACGCTGCTGCTGAAGAGCAGGGTGCCGTGCTGCAGCACGCGGTTGCCCTTGATGCACATGGCATTGCCGGAGAATTTGCAGTCGCCGATGAGCAGGTCGTTGCGTCCTTCGAGCCTTGCCTCCACGCCGAGCTGGCCGAGGGCCTCGATGATCGGAGCGGTGAAGCGGCGGAACATGTCGTGGCTGTCCTCGCCGGGTATCTTTTCATCAATGAAGGTATAGTTGACGTTGCCCAGGTCGTGGAACACTGCCCCGCCTCCTGTGAGCCTGCGCACCACGGCGATGTTATGCTCGCGCACATAGTCCGAGTCAATCTCGGCGCGGGCGTTCTGGTTGAGGCCGACGATGACGGCGTTGTCATTGCGCCAGATGCGGAATATGGGTTCGTTGTGTTTGCAGAGCAGCCATTCTTCGGCCGCCAGGTTCCAGTAAGGGTCAGTCCCCTTGTCCACTATGCAGAGCATATTTATCTATAGCTTTTATTATCAGGTAGAAAACGTAGCCGCAGAGCAGACCGAGGAGGGCGCCGCAGAGGACGTCCCCGAAGTAATGCTTGCCCACGTAGATGCGGCTGTATGATACTATGGCAGCCCAGCTGAAGATGGCCGGGGTCCACCATTTGCGGCGCGCCGTGAGGGAGGTCAGCAGCGCGAAGCAGAAGGTGTTGGTCGCGTGTCCGGAAGGGAAGCCGTGCAGGCTCCCGTGCTTCTCCAGCAGGCGTATCAGCCCTGCCATGGCCGGATCTTCGCACGGCCTGAGGCGGCAGATGCTTTCCTTCAGGAAATATGAGAATCTGTCTGTGAATGCGAAGGCCAGTATCAGCACCGCCACTGTCAGCAGCGCCCTGCGCCACGGCTGCTTAGCGAAATACCACACTATGATGGCCAGGTACAGCGGTACCCAGACATAGACCTTGGATACGAATACCATTACAGGGTCCAGCGCCGCGGCATTCCATCCGTTGAGGATGGAGGTGATATGCTGGTCTATGCTGATGAGCCTGTCCATCGGACGCTAGAATCCGGCTTCCTCCTCGTTGAGAGTGTTCCAGAGTATGTCCTTCAGCTGAGGTATGCCTTCTCCGGTGAGGGAGCAGATGAACAGTGTAGGGATCTTGCGCGGCAGGTGCCTCTTGATCTCTTTCTTGAGTTCGTCATCGAGCATGTCGGACTTGGTGACCGCCAGCACGCGCTTCTTGTCGAGCAGCTCGGGGTTGTATTGCTTGAGCTCCTTGAGCAGCACCTTGTACTCAGCGCCAATGTCGTCGCTGTCGGCCGGAATCATGAACAGCAGCATGGAGTTGCGTTCGATGTGCCTCAGGAATCTGAGACCCAGGCCCCTGCCTTCGTGCGCACCCTCGATGATGCCCGGTATGTCGGCCATCACGAAGGACTTGTCGTCGTAGTAATTGACGATGCCCAACTGAGGCTCAAGCGTGGTGAAGGCGTAATTGGCGATCTTTGGCTTGGCAGCCGACACGACAGAGAGCAGGGTGGATTTGCCGGCATTAGGGAAGCCTACCAGACCCACGTCGGCCAGTACTTTCAGCTCGAGTATGAACCAGCCCTCGACACCTTCCTCACCGGGCTCCGCGTAGCGCGGCGTCTGGTTGGTGGCAGTCTTGAAATGGTCGTTGCCCCAGCCTCCGCGGCCTCCGCGCGCCAGGATCCTCTCTTCGCCGTCATTGATTATCTCGAAGAGGGTCTCGCCGGTCTCGGCATTCTTCGCCACGGTGCCGAGAGGCACCTCAAGGATGATATCCTCGCCTTCCTTGCCGGTGCAGAGCTGGCCGCTGCCGGCGCCTCCGTCCTCGGCTTTGATGTGCTTGCGGTACTTGAGGTGGATCAGGGTCCACATCTGCTTGTTGCCGCGCAGGATGATATGTCCTCCGCGTCCTCCGTCTCCTCCGTCCGGGCCGCCCTTGGCCACGTATTTGGCCCTGTGCAGGTGCATCGAGCCCTTGCCGCCGTTACCGCTCTTGCAGTATATCTTGACGTAGTCTATGAAATTCGAATCGGCCATAACCTATTGTAAATCAATTTTGTTTATTCTTCAAAATTGGCCGGAGTAACAAAATAGTAACAAAATTGTCATAAGTAACCATTGACAAACCTGCTTACAAATTGAAAGTGGATTGCATAGAAAAAAGTGTGTTTCCACTGAATTTTCTCCGCCGATTTCAAAGATCTGTTGTTTCGTAAACCAAATTATGGCCTAACGACTTGCAAATATAGCGATTCTTTTCCGAAGCACCTTATACAATATGGAAACCCTCCGCAGATTTCTCTACGGAGGGCATTCGTTACCAGCCTTTCGGTTTTCTGATGTTGCGGATTAGACTTATTATCCCCAATAGGTAGAATAGAAGCAATAATACTCGCACACAGGCTTTGTCTCAAATCTCCATATATAGCAAGACAACCAATAGTAGGACAATGACAGCCAGAGGCAGCAAGGTCCCCCAGAAAGGGGGTGGCCGAAGGCCGGGGGTTGGGAAGCCAGGCAACAGGTATGCCTGTTGCCGAGGCAGTGCGGAAGGCGGAAGCAAGTCTGTGGACTCCGCAGCGCAGCGGAGGATGTCAACAGTCTTGCCCGCCTGGAGCGAATTGAAAGGGTCGGTGGTAAGGCCGACACTTGTGGCGGACTTTCGACCGACACCTATTTGTCTTTTGGCAACGGAGCCGAAGGCGGAGTGGCCGTGGAGCCCGAAGCAGTCTTTCACGGCTGGCGTTCAGCCAGACGGGAATGTCTGCCGGGCGGAACTCAATGGAGTGGAAGTCGCGCAG
>JAKSJG010000034.1 GCA_024398365.1 Bacteroidales bacterium
GCTGAGACTTTGTTGTTGCGGAGTATGAACTGTCCGCTCTGGATGGCGTCGGCGCGGATGTCGGCGCGGATAGGACCCTTGTCGCCGTCGGCCTTGAGCGTGAGGTTGCGTATATAGTTGTCCTTGAGCTGTATCAGGGATGACTTTGCATCGATTTTTACGGAGTTGTCGCCGTTCATCTCGGCCTTGACCGTGGTGCCTTCGCTGATGAACAGATCCGGCATGATGAAGGATGCCAGAGGCTTGATGTCGCCTGTCCTGAGGGAGAATGTGCAGCCTCTGTCATCAGTTCTGTCGCTGTCACGGCTGTCGCTGAATGCCACCAGGTTGCCCATCTCGCGGCCGAGTATGGCCTTGACGTCGGAGACGAGGTCGCTGATGGAGGAGGAGCCCTTGTATGTGGCGTCAGCCATGGCGGAGCCGAGGTCTATGTTGTACTCGCCTTCGCCGTCGTAGAATGCGTTGAGCGCGATGTCGCCGAGGTCAAGCTTGCCTTCGGAAAGGCGCACCTTCAGTTCGCCCAGTTCTGCTCTGCCGAGGAATACCGAACCGTCGCGCTGCTCGATGTCGGCATTGATGTGGCCCTTGATGAGGCTGGTGTCCCTCTTGTCGAAATGAAGAGCCGAGAGGTTCGCCTGTGTGAGGTCTATGTCAGCTCTGTAATATTTGGATTTCCTGCCGCTCAGGTCGGCGAAGATGTCACCTTTGAGCTTCAGGTTAGGGTCGCTGTCTGTGATGTATGCGTTGATGCAGTTGTCCTGCATTGTGCCGGATACGGTGATGCCTCCGTATTCGTAGCCTTTGAATCCCAGGCGGTTGATGTTCAGTTCTTTTACCTTGGCGTTGATCTGCTTGCCGACAGTGACGTCCATGTCTCCGTCAAAGCTCAGCATGCCTATGTTGCTCTTGCCCAGGACTTTGCCCAGTGCGAGGCTGTTGCCGGCTATGCGTCCTGCGAAGCTTGGGCTGGAAGCGGTGATGCCTTTGCAATTGACGTCTGCGTCCAAGCTGCCGTAATTGTCTGTCTCCACGCTGATGTCCGCCAGGAAATCTGACAGCGGGCCTTTGACCGTGCCGTTGAGCCTGATGGTTTCGTCCGGGGCGTATCTGCTTATTGTTGATTCTTTGAAGTCGCTGTTGAATGACTTGATGATATGGGCTATGTCATCAGTGTTGGTGCGGCAGTTGCGCAGCGTCAGGTCCGCTACGGCTCTGTCGAGGTCCGGAAGCCCCTTGATGTCAGCGTCCAGGTCCATTACGGTCTTGCCGCTGTCTGACACAATCTTGAGGTTCTTTGCCCTTAGGTCGTCAAGCGAACCGCTGAATCTGCCGGCCACTTTCAGTTTGAGGTCCTTTCCGGCCAGGGCCGGAACGAATCTGCTTATTGTGGCGAGATCGACGGTGGATTCCTTCAGGCGGAGAGAGAGTGGCAGATTGTCCTTGATGGCGTTGAAATCGAGGAATTCGGTAGTTTCAATTTCGCAGTCGGCGGTGAGATCGCTGATGCCGTCGCTGAAGTGCAGGCCCTTGACCTTGACGCTTTCCTTGTCGGCGGAGAGTCTGGCGCTGAGTCTGTCCAGATGCATGCCGCTGTTCTTCTCCTTGAATGAGATGTTTTTGAGGTCAGCCTTGACAGCCTGCTTTTTGCCTGACCATGAAAGGTCGGCGGCCTTGAGCTCGAGTCCGCTGACATTGAGATGGTTGAAGTCTATGCTGCCATCCGGGGTGCCGCCTTCGGCGAAGGGATTGTCCAGTACGAAATCAATGCCGCTGAGCTTGAGCTGCTTGAGGCTGATTTTGTCCCATGGGAGGGAGGTCTCTTTCTCCTTGTCTGAAGAGAACTGGGACAGCAGTCTGCTGACGTTTGTCTCTCCCGGAGCGACATATATCACGTTCGCCTTGCCGCCCTCGAGGGCTATGCGGTTGACTATCAGCTCTTCTCTTTTCCAGAGTGTCTTGCCGTCGAGGTTTGCGGACAGTTTGTCCACGGACAGGATGGTGTCGCCATCGGGCTCTTTGACGCAGAAGTCGCCCAGGACTACGGTGTTGAACGGGATGATGTTGACGCTGCCTACAGAAATGTCTCCGTCAATGTTTTTTGAGAGGTATTCGGTGACTTTCTGCACGGCATAGGTCTGCACTTTCGGGAAGTACAGGGCCACAGCGGCCGCCACCGGCAGCAGTATTGCCACCAGAAGCAGTGCTATCAGCGTCTTTTTCAATGCTTTCATCCGCTTTTACCGCAATTTGATATAACTTTCAAAGATACTAAATAGCATAGATATATTCAAATTTGTGTAATTTTGCATCGAGTTCTGCCATTATCTGTTTTTGCAGCTGCAAAAACACTCTGGACCGCTGCAAAGCGGAAGATGGATGAAGAGCGGAGGCGGGACTCAAAGAATTGGTTTGTAAAGCTAAAATATATGGCACTGACAATATTGGGAATTGAATCTTCCTGTGACGATACATCCGCTGCGATAATCCGCGACGAATACCTGCTCTCCAACGTAATGGCCTCCCAGGAGGTCCACCGCCAGTACGGCGGCGTCATACCTGAACTCGCCTCACGAGCACACCAGCAGAACATACTTCCTGTAGTATCCGAAGCCCTCAGACAGGCAAACGTCACAATGGACGAAGTGGATGCCATCGCATTCACCCGCGGTCCGGGCCTCCTTGGCTCCCTGCTTGTAGGCACATCATTCACCAAAGGCCTCGCCGTCGCAGCAGACAAGCCAATCATAGAGATCAACCATCTACAGGGCCACATACTCTCGCACTTCGTCAAAGTCGAAGGCGGCGAAAACCGCCAGCCGAAATTCCCTTTCCTCTGCCTCCTCGTATCCGGCGGTCACACCCAGATAGTCAGAGTCGATAACCATCTCGACTTCGAGATACTCGGCCATACCATAGACGACGCGGTGGGCGAGGCATTTGACAAATGTGCCAAAATCATGGGCCTCGGCTACCCTGGTGGCCCGGTCATTGACAAGCTCGCCAAAGAAGGCGATCCCAAGAAATTCCGCTTCGCCAAGCCTAACGTGCCCGAGCTCAACTATAGCTTCAGCGGCATCAAGACCTCGCTGCTCTACTTCCTCCGCGACCAGCTCAAGGAAGATCCGCAGTTTATGGAAAACAACAAGGCCGATCTCTGCGCGTCCTTCCAGAGGGACCTCATCGACATACTGATGAAGAAACTCATACTCGCAGTCAAGCAGACCGGCATCAAGGAAATTGCCATTGCCGGCGGCGTATCGGCCAACTCCGGCCTGCGCAACCGCATAGAGGAAGAGGGACGCAAACGCGGCTGGAACACTTACCTGCCCGCACTGAAATTCACCACAGACAATGCCGCGATGATAGCCATAACAGGCTATTTCCGCTACCAGCGTGGACTTTTCGCGCCGCTGGACATCGCGCCTATATCACGCTCAGCCGAATACGGAGACTGATGAAAGAATTCGAAATAGCATTTGACATCCGCCATACACCGACGGATGAAGAGATACGCAAGGCAGCTGCCCGCGCGCTCGGCACATCACCGGCCAAAGTCAGCTCATACTCCATCATACGCCGTTCACTCGACGCCCGCAACCAGATAGTCTATCGCTACCGCATTGCGGCCACCGTGACCGGAGAACCGGACATCGAGCCTTACCGCCTGCCCGAATACAAATACGTAGCAGAGGCCGAGCCGATCATCATCGTCGGCAGCGGTCCTGCCGGAATGTTCGCAGCCCTGCGCCTGCTGATGGAAGGCCGCAAGCCTGTCATACTCGAGCGCGGCAAGGATGTGCACGCCCGCAAACGCGACGTGGCGGCGCTCTCGCAGGCCCAGATCGTCAACGAGGACTCCAACTACTGCTTCGGCGAGGGCGGAGCCGGCACATTCTCCGACGGCAAGCTCTTCACCCGCTCCAACAAGCGCGGTGACATACGCGAAGTGCTCTATCAGCTCGTGGCCTTCGGCGCCAAGGAGAGCATACTGACCGACGCCCATCCGCACATAGGCAGCGACTGCCTGCCGACCATAGTCGAGAACATACGTAAATGCATCATCGAACATGGCGGGGAATACCATTTCGACTCGCGCGTCACCGACCTTCAGCAGATCAACGAAGGCTCGCGCAAGCAGTGGAAGGTCATCTGCGCCGACGGAAGCAGCTACACCGCCCGCAGCGTCATTCTCGCCGCCGGACATTCGTCCCGCGACATATACCGTCTCTTCGACAGCAAGGGCTGGGCACTGGAAGCCAAGGGATTCGCCCTCGGCGTGCGTGCCGAGCATCCTCAGACCCTGATCAACAACATACAGTATCACGGCAAATACCAGCCTTTCATGCCGCCTGCAGAGTATTCACTCGTTACACAGGCGCAGGGCAGGGGCGTATTCTCCTTCTGCATGTGCCCGGGAGGCATACTCGTGCCATCCTCCACCGCTCCCGGTGAAATGGTGCTCAACGGCATGTCCAACTCCCAGCGCAACTCCCAGTGGGCCAACGCAGGCATAGTCTGCTCCGTGGAACCGGGCGATGTGCCGGACTTCGATAAATATGGTGTATTCCAGCTGCTGGAATTCCAGAGCGAGGTGGAGCGCCGTATGTTCGAGTTCTCAGGCAGCATCAAGGCGCCCGCACAGAGGATGCTGGATTTCTGCCGCAAGGTGGATTCCGTTTCGCTTCCGAAGAGTTCCTATCATCCAGGCACAGTGTCCGCGCCGCTGCACCATCTGCTGCCGGACTTCGTGTATTCGCGCCTGAGGGAGGCTTTCCCGCAGTTCAACCGCATGATGAAGGGCTATTATACCAATGACGCCCTGCTGCTGGCCTGTGAAAGCAGAACATCGTCCCCGGTGCGCATTCCGCGCGATCCGGAAACGATGTCCCATATCGATCTGCCAGGCATCTATCCTTGCGGAGAGGGAGCCGGCTACGCCGGAGGAATAGTCTCCAGCGCCGTTGACGGCATTCTAGTGGCAGCCGCCGCCACAGCTTGAGCAGTCACCGCTGCAGCCGTGTGATACGCGCTCGCCGTGAAGTCCCTCTGCGAGTTCCTTCTCGGTGGCTTCGCGCACGCTGATCACCTCACCGGTGAAATGCAGGGTCTTGCCAGCAAGGGCATGGTTGAAATCCATCTTTACCTTGTCGTCAGACACTTCTGCCACGCGGCCCGGAAGCACGCGGCCGTCCTGGGTCTGCATAGGGATGAGGTTGCCAACAGTCAGGAGACCTTCCTTGATGACTCCGTCAATCTTGAAGATATCCTTAGGGAGCTCGATCACTGATTCTGGGTTGAAAGCACCGTAACCTTCTTCAGGAGTGAGGGTGAAGTCATATTTGTCACCCACGGTCTTGTCCTTGACATTGGCCTCGAAGGCAGGGAGCAGGTATCCCTGGCCGAAAATGAAGTCGAGCGGATTCTCCGCTGTTGCCTTATCGACGATTTCGCCTTCCACCTCAAGTTCGTAGGAGAGGGCTACTACTGCGTTGTCTTTGATATTCATATTCAGATTGTATTAAATTGTCTGTTTAACGGCTTCCACCGGTTCGCCGGTTTCCGGATCGACATGGTGGATCTTGAAGTTGAGTGCGGCGATGAGGATGGTGATCACAGGCGCTGCGAGGCAGAACGTGCAGTACGGCAGGTAAGCCAATGTGGCGACGCCCAGTACTGAGGACTGCACCACTGCGCAGGTGTTCCAAGGTACCAGCACTGAGGTTACTGCGCCAACGTCACCGAGGGTGCGGCTGAGCAGTTCAGGTGCGAGGCCCTTGCGGCGGTACGCGCTCTTGAACATATTCGCAGGGACCAGGATGGAGATGTACTGGTCGGCGAGCACGAGGTTGCAGAATATGCAGGATACCGCTGTGGTGGCCACCATTGAAGTTGTATTCTTCGCAAACTTGAGCAGGCCGTTGGTGATGACCTCAATCGAGCCGCAGGCTGTCAGCACACCGCTCATTATCATGATGCACATCAGCAGCCAGATGGTGTTGATCATACCTGATACGCCGCTGGTGCAAACGAGGGAGTCAAGCATAGGGAAGCCTGTCTCGATGCTGACCTTGGAGGACATCATCTTGAGTATACCCATGAAAACGCCCTTGAAGCCTTCTGCGTCACCGATGATCTGGCCCACAAGCTGAGGCTGTGCCAGACATGCCACGATACCGGCCGCTACAGCGGAGAAGAACAGCGTCAGGGTGGCAGGCACCTTCTTGATGACAAGGATGAAGGTGAATACCGGTATGAGCATCAGCCAAGGAGAGATATGGAAAGTGCTGCTTATCTGGTTGAGCTGCTCGCCGAGCTCCACGTTGTCCGGAGTATCTACGGAGAGTCCGACTATCGTGAATACCACGAGGCAGACAATACAGGTCGGCACGGCTGTCAGTGCCGCATATTTGATATGCTTGTACAGGTCTGTGCCGGCAATGTTGGATGCCATGTTGACAATGTCGGACACAGGTGATATCATATCTCCGAAATATGCTCCGGAGATGATGGCTCCGGCCATCCAGCCTGTAGGCATGCCTATGATCCTGCCGGCTCCGAAGAGGGCCACGCCTATGGTGCCGACCGTGGTCCAGGAACTGCCGGAGAGTATTGAGATCACCGAGCAGAGCACGAATGACATCACGATGAATACCTTCGGGCTGATGATCTTGAGTCCGTAGTATATCATTGCCGGCACAACTCCGGAGAGCATCCAGGTGGCCGTCAGTGCGCCTATCATCATAAGCAGCATTATGACAGGGGCCGTGTCCTGGAAATTCTTTGCGAAGCAGTCTTCATAGTGCTTCCATGGTGTCTTGAGATATGCCATTCCCGCGACAGCGGTGATAACGGCAGCCACGAGCAGCGCTATCTGGATAGGGCCTTCGGTGGCGTCACCGCCGAATACGGCGATGCAGCTCGAAAGCAGCACGATAATCAGAACAATTGGGAATAAGGCGAACAGTATGCCTGGTTTTTTCATATTGTATGTCTTTTCTTTTTTAGATTCCACTGAAGTTTACGTCTGCGAAGGCGAGGGTAGGTATCATCCACTTGGAGCATGTACGGCCGTCATCTCCGATGTGGAGCAGATTGTTCCACAACTGGATGAAGTTGCCCGTGATGTTCATCTCGCGTATCGGATGAACCGGTACTCCGTTCTCGAACATGAAGCCTATGACGCCGTAGGAGAAGTCTCCCGTAGCGTGGTTGTAGTTGCCTCCGTTGAAGTCCGTGATGAGTATGCCTCTGTCCACCGCCTTCATTATATCCTGCAAATTTAACTTTTTTCCGTCAATTCCGGAAGCCTTCGGAAATCTCAGCACCGAAGCTCCGGATATCGTAGGGTCCATCTGCATCTTGCGGGCGTAGTAGTCTGAGATGAAATAGCTGCTCACGACACCATCCCTGATGATGTCCCGGTCGGCGGTCGCAAGACCGTTGTCGTCGAACCATCGGGAGCCGGCCATGCCAGGCGTGTGAGGTCTGTCCACCATGGTGAAATTGTCCCCGAACACCTTCTTGCCCAGAGCATCCCTGAGGAATGAGTTGCACTGCTGGAGGTTGCCCCCGCTGAGTGCTGCCAGCAGAGGGGAGACCATCTTCGAGGAGACGGTGTTCTCTATGACGATGTCATACTTTCCGCTCTTGAGTTTCTTCGGGTTGAGGGAGTCCAGGCCGCGCTGCAGAGCCGTCGCGCCTATGCCTTCGCATTTGAGCCTGTCGGCGAACATAGCTCCGTCATACCACCAGGATTCCGGCTTCTCGTCGCCGCGTCCCTTGATGGAGCAGTTGGCGCTGATGGTATAGCTGCTCTGCAGCGTCTGCCCGCGGAATCCCTGAGAATCAGCGATGTCGGAATATTCGATCTCGTCGCCCCATTCGGTCTCGATGGAGAGCAGCTTCCTGTGCTTGCCCCAGACTTCCTGTGAAGCCGCCAGGGCCTTCGCGATGCGCTCCTCGCCGCTGAGGCTCTCTATCTTCGGGTCGAACTGACCGAGGTCGGCTGCAGTGCCCTTGAAGTACCATTCCTGCTCTGGCAGCCTGCGGCACGGGTCCGGGGCTATGAGCCTGGTGCATTCCACTGCCTCTGCGATGAATTTGCGGAGCTCGTCCTCGCGCAGCATATTGGTGGAGAATGAACCGTATCGTCCGTCGATGTAGAGCTGGAGGAAGAGGGTGCTCGATGATGAGCTCATGATCTTGTCCACCTCATTGTTGAGGACGGTGACGGAGTTCTCGATGTCTTTCTCGACTATGGCCCGCGCCTGGTCGGCGCCGAGCTCTATGGCCATGTCAATGGCCTTGTCTATGATTGGGTTGCGGTAGTCTGTCATAGCGATCCTCCCACTGTGAGTGATTTGACAAGGACGCTCGGCATGCCGCAGGATACGAGGCAGTACTGGTCCTTGCCACAGGTCCATGTGCCGTTGTCCACACGGCTGTTGGCCGCTATGGCCGTGATGTCAGCCAGGGCTTCCGGTCCGTTGCCTATGATGTTGACGTCCTTGATTGGGGCCGTCAGGCGGCCGTTCTCGATGAGGTAGCCGCTCTTGACATAGAAGGTGAAGTCACCCGCGCCGATTTCCACCTGTCCGTTGGTGAAATTGTCCACGTAGATGCCTTTCCTGACGCTGTGTATGATGTCCTCCTCGCTGCAGTCGCCGTCTTCCATATAGGTGGCGCGCATGCGCGGGATTGGGTTGAACCTGAATGATTCGCGCCGGCCGTTGCCGGTAGGGGCGACGCCGTAGTGCGCGGCGCTGATCCTGTCATGCAGGTAGGAGGTCAGTATGCCGTCCTTGACCATATAGGTCTTCTGTCCGACAACTCCCTCGTCGTCCACGTTGACCGAGCCGCGGTTGGCTGGCAGTGTGCCGTCGTCCACCACGCTGATCTTCTCTGAGCATATCTTCTGTCCCATCCTGTCGGAGAATATGGACGTGCCCTTGCGGTTAAAATCCGCCTCGAATGCGTGTCCTATGGCCTCGTGGAGCAGAATGCCGGAACTTCCGGCACCCATGACCACCGGCATTTTGCCGCCCTTAGGCTTGCCGGCATCAAAGAGATGCTCCATGTTTTTCGACAGCTCGGCGCAGATCTCATCCTGCAGCGCGGGAGTCAGCATCTCGCTGCCCATCCTGAAGCTGCGGGATACAGTGGCGTTCTCCGACTGGCTTCCCTTGGTGAGTATGCAGCTGGTCACGAGCGACACCACAGGCCTCTCGTCGCAGTAATAATCCCCGAGGGAATTGAAGAACAGTATCCTGCTGTGGTCGAAGGCCAGGTTGGCTATGACCTTGGTCACGTATTCGTTGAGGCCGAAGGCCCTGTCGTTGATCTGCTGGAGATATTCCTTGCGCGCAAGCAGGGAGAAATCCTCCCAGCTGCGCTTCATCGGATAGCGGTCAATGAAATCCACGGGACGGAAGCCAATGGTATTCGCGCTGCCGCACAGCCCGTCCGCGATGCATGAGGCCGTGAGCGCCGCGCGCTCCATGTCCTTCATGTCCGTGCTCTCGCTGTATGCATATCCGGTGCGTCCGTCCTTGAGGACGCGTATTCCCACTCCGTAATCGGCCGAATTCTCGACCGTGTTCACCTCTCCGTCACGCAGTGTGAGTTCGTTTGAGGTGCTGTACTCAAAAAATACGTCGGCGTAATCTCCACCTCGGGAGAGCGCCAACGATATCAGTCTTTCGAGTATGTCTCTGTTAACCCCGAAAAGGGGCATGTAATCTTTCAAGGCAAAACTAAATTTCTACAGCTTTGACTTTGACAACTTCCCCGTCCCGGGCGAAGGCAAGCTCGGAATTGGATTTTTTCTTTTCCGTCATCAGTTTCTCAAATGTGAGATCCAGTCCAGCAAGGATGTCTTCTCTAAGTTCTCTTGTCTCTAGCTCGCTCATAATCAAGTAATAGGTTGTACGCGTTCCTGTCGTGTATCTTGGTGACCACCTGGAGTCCGCCCTCCGCCACCAGCCTGCTCGGCGTGTTGGAGTTGTCCACGATCATCCAATAGTCGGATATCGGGATGTAGAGCTTGAACAGGTTGTCGATTCCAAGTCCGAAACGACGTCGGATAGTCTCGTCAGGCACATCGTGCCCGCCTGAAGCCACCCTTAGTTTAACTCTTTCGATCGCAAGTTCGGGAATCCTCAGCCAGAAGAAGATGATGTTGACCTTGTAGCCCTTCTGCTGTGCCTCCTGCACAACTTTGGCAAGTGTCTTGGTTGACAACGTCGTCTCCACACCGAAGGATTTCCCTTCTTCGATCAGTTCATGTATCCTTTCCATCATTATTTTACTCGCCTTGATGGCAGCAAGGGAGGGACGGAAAGGGGAGAGGCCCTTGGCTATCTCGTCCGAGTTGACGTAATCCTCGCACTGGAGGCGTCCCGGAAGCATGGCATATGCGGCGGTGGTCTTTCCGGCTCCGTTGCATCCTGCTATGATGAATAGTCTGGGCATTACTTCAGTTCTCCTTATGCAAATATAATTAATATAGCTCCGGGCGGTTAACGCCGGGTGCAAGAGTTATCAACAATTGTGCCTTATTCCGGCTTGTTCCCGCCTGTCACGCCGTAGCCGAACAGGGCGAAATCCCCTTTGCAGGGGTCGTCAGGAAAGAGTTTGCGGAAGTAGTCCGTGATCTCGAGCGCTGTTGAAAAATCAGCTGAATTCCTTCCGGTTATGCCCATGTTCTTCGCTGTGGTATGGACATGGACGTCAAGCGGTATGATCAGTTCGGCCGGGTCGGTGTGACGCCACAGTCCGAAGTCAATGATGCCGTCGCGGCGGACCATCCATCTGCGGAACATGTGTATCTTTTTGTTGGCTGCCTTCAGATTGCTCTTCTGGCCGAAAATCCTCACCCGCATCTCGTCAGGAGACAGGTATTCGAGGGATTCGCTTTCTGTGTAATAATCCTTCAGCCGCGAGCATATCGCCGCGAATTCGGACCATTTTATTGTGCGGTGGAGCGAGGCGTCCTCGTCGCGGTATCTGCCGGCCATGACGTAATCGTATGGCTTCCAGCCCATCTCGTCGAACATTCTGTTGCAGTCGCGCACTATCATGGCGCGGCGGCCCCAGGCCAGGTGTGCGGCCAGCAGTCCGGCGATCTCGACGTCCTGCAGGCATGCCTTTTCCTCTTCGAGCAGTTTCACGAAATGCCGCGGGAACATCACCGGATCCTCCTTGAAATACTCCGGGTCATTGTACTTCTCCGCCAAGGCGATCAAATAGTCTGGTTTCCGAGGGTCAGGGCACCCTTGGGAAATTGTGCTGGCCCGGCGGGCTAAAGCCCTGCTGCTCGGGTCGCAAGCATCAACATGCTTGCTGCAAGCCCTCGCGACCTCGGCATCATAAGAGGGGGGACCGCTTGCGGTGGGGTCCTGCGGAGCAGGACATTTTTCAGGGTAGCCCTTCCCCTCTGACGCATATTTCTTTATTTCACTCTCCATGGATCTTCTTCGTATAGGGTATATTTCTTTGACTTGCGGAGCCATTTCTGCTCCTCCTGCTTCAGATACTCGCGCGTGGTCTCCCAGTCGATCTCACCGTTGACATAACACATTATGACCTCATCGTCAAGCATCTTCTCCATGCCGTCAAAGCTGAACTCCGGACACTCGTCGTGCACGAAGCGGATGGCCCTGAGAGCATGGATCAGCGCGTGGTAGCTCTCGCCCGGTGTGTATATGAGCTGGAAACCGAAACATGCCTGCCCGGCATAAATGCCATAAGCCGGCACAAAACGTGTCCAGCGGATATATACCTCCTTGCTGTAGAGAGGATTGTCCGGGTCATTCCAGCCGCTCAGGCCGTGGCGGCTGTTGTAATCCGCCAGAGATTCCATCCACGGCGCTCCGAACTGCTCGAAAGGTCTGGTGGTGCCGTGGCCGTAGCTGACATTGGTTCCCATCCAGAGGCACTGCCCGCTGTAGAAATGTCCCACGAAGAGCCCTGCGAAATCCGTGAAAGGAGGTATGGTCCAGGGCATCAGCTCCTTGTTGACCTGCTCCGCGGATGCGGATATGATGTGCAGCGGGAACTTGGCATTCATCTCGCCGTAGATCATATTCGCCAGCTCGCCGTAGGTCAGGCCGTGGCGCTGGGGCAGGCCTATGCTGCCCATCGTGCCCTCTATCTGGCGGCCGGAAGGATTCTGGCGGTCTATGATATATACGGACAGCGGCAGCTCCGCGTCCTTGATGGTCTTGAACAGATTGAAGAGCAGCCGGGTGCTGTTGCTGTAGCGCGAGCCGGCGTCCTGCAGCTCGATGACAAGCCCGTCCACATCCTCCAGGTCCTCGCGGCGTATGGAAGTGCTTATCTCAATCAGAGGCACATCCAGGCCCACAGGGCCGTAGAACGAATGCTCGGGAGTGAATATCCTCACGAGATTCATCTTCCTGGCGACAGTCTCGAAGAGATATTCGCCGTAGTCGGGATGCCAGGCCACCTGGTTGCACAGCACGGCTATCCTGCCTTTCTGCAGGGTGAGGTCCGGCTGCTCGAAAAACGGGGTTGTCCTGAAAGAGAACATTACAGCTTGGTATTAATTATGTCAATCACTTCCTTGGCCAGAGCGTCCGCGGTCTCCACGTCGCCAGCCTCAGCGTAGATGCGGATGATAGGCTCGGTGTTGGATTTGCGGAGCACGAACCACTTCTTTTCAGCGTCGAAATCCACGCGCAGGCCGTCTGAGGTGTTGATCTGCTCGTTGATGAAATGCTCCTTGACAGCCTCGAGCAGCGAGTCGATCACTGAAGGGTCGGAGATCTGTATCTTGTTCTTTGAGATGTAGTAGTCAGGATATGTGGCCCTGAGCGCTGTGGCGCTGAGCTTCTTCTGCGCCATGAGGCTGAGGAAGAGCGCGGTGCCGATGAGTGCGTCGCGGCCGTAGTGGAAGTCAGGCACGATGACACCGCCGTTGCCCTCGCCGCCTATGACGGCGTTGCATTCCTGCATGAGAGTGGAGACGTTCTTCTCGCCGACCTTTGAGAACTGATATGTGCAGCCGTGCGCCTCACTGACATCCTTGAGTGCGCGGGATGACGAGAGGTTGGACACCGTGTTACCCTTGCGGTGCGAGAGCACGAGGTCAGCCACTGCCACGAGGGTGTATTCCTCGCCGAAAGGCACACCGTCCTCGCAGATGAATGCCAGACGGTCCACATCGGGATCGACTGATACGCCGAGGTCTGCCTTCTGCTTCACAACTTCCTCGCTGAGACCGACAAGGTTGGCCGGCAGCGGTTCCGGATTGTGGGCGAAGTTGCCGTCAGGGGTGCCGTTGATGGTGATGCATTCCACGCCGAGGGCCTCGAAGAGGCGTGGCATGGCTATGCCGCCGACTGAGTTGATGGAGTCGAGCACCACCTTGAACTTCGCTTCGCGTATGGCCTTCAGGTCAACGAGAGGGTATTCTAGCACGGCTTTGATGTGGTCATCGGTGAAATCCTTGCGGGTCACCTTGCCGAGGCCGCTGACATCCGGGAACTGGAAGTCGCCCGCTTCCGCGATGCGCATGATCTCCTTGCCCTCGGCGTCGCTGAGGAATTCGCCCTTCTCGTTGAGGAGCTTGAGGGCGTTCCATTCCTTCGGGTTGTGGGAGGCTGTCAGGATGATGCCGCCGTCAGCTCCGCTGAATATGACTGCCATTTCCGTGGTAGGGGTGGAGGCCATGCCGGCGTTGATCACATCGATGCCGCAGGCCATCAGGGTACCGGTGACAATGGAGTCCACCATCTCTCCGGAGATGCGGGCGTCGCGGCCCACGACCACCTTGAGTCTGTCCTTGGCAGGGAATTTGCCCTTGAGCTGCCTTGCGTATGCTGAGGTGAACTTGACGATGTCTATAGGGGTAAGGGCGTTGCCGATCTCGCCGCCCACAGTGCCTCTGATACCTGAAATAGAAACGATAAGTGACATATCTTTATATTTTTATTTACCTTTGAAACATCTAACAAAGTTATAAATATTCCAGCAAAATGAAAAAAATCACTACCCTCGCCGCTGCGCTTCTCCTGGCTGTGACAGCGGCTTCAGCACAGAACAATCTTTCAGGTCTTTTCGGTAAGGTGGCAGGCGTTCTCAGCGGTTCCGACACCACTGCGACATCCATCCTCAATACCATAGGCGGTCTCATCAGCAAGAGTACTTCCTCAGTGGACAAGATTCCGGGCAACTGGACTTTCACCGGTTCCGCCATCGCCTTCAAGTCAGAGAATGCGCTGTCCAATGTGGCCAGCACCGTGGCAGAAGGCACTATTGAGAAGAAGATGGACGAATACCTTGCAAAGGTCGGCGTAGTGGCCGGCAAGTTCGGTTTCAACTTCAAGGAGGACGGCACCGTGGTGATGAATTACGGCGGCAAGAACTTCAACGGTACATGGACCTACGACGAGGAGACTGCCAAGATCAATATGAAGTTCGCCAAGCTGGTCAAGGCCAACGGTTATCTGACCATGCAGAACGGTACCATGAAGCTTCTCTTCGATGCCTCCACCATGCTCAAGATACTCAAGTCAGTGTCAGCCAAGTCCAACAACACAACCCTCGCTTCGCTCAACACCCTGCTGAAGTCCTACAACAAGATGTACGCCGGCTTCAAGCTGACGAAATAGACCGGCGATGGAGGTCTCCAATCTGCTTGATATACATACCAGAGAGGAACTATATGCCTGGTACCTTGAGAATCATGACAAGGTACCGGGCTTTTGGCTTCGTGTGAACCGCGCGAGGGAGCCTTTTCCCGGTGTGGTCAGCTATGTGGATGCGGTGGAGGTGGCATTGTGCTTCGGCTGGATAGACAGCACGCAGAAACGCATTGACGAGGGCAAGCCTGTTCAGCATTTCACTCCCAGGAGCAAGCGTAGTAACTGGTGCTGGAACAATATCGAGCGCTGCAGGCGGCTAATTGATCTGGGCGAAATGACGCCGGCCGGCCTTGCCGTGCTGCCTGACCATAATCCTGACAATTTCGTGTACGAGCTATGGGTCGTCGATGCCCTGAAGGCTGACCCGATTGTATGGGAAAATTTCAATTCATTCCCCGGCGCATACCGGCGCATCAAGGTTGACCGCATCCAGCATTACAATAATACAAAGCGTCCGGAGTATGCTATGCATATGCTCCGGACGCTGATTGACGACACTCGTAAGGGCAGGATGCAGCCCGGCTGGGATGATGGCGGGAAACTTCTGGAGTACTAGTAAATGACATTCGTTGTCGCACCAGATGTCGCCCGTATTCTTTTCTTGTGGCAGGTGGCTGTGACAACGAGCCAATTTCGTCGCATCATCACAGCCGAACCTCGTCTGGTGGCGTGCGGACTGGTTATCCTGTGACAATGATTGTCACTTCGGTCTCTACTGCCGGCACCTGGCTTCTGCGGACAAGTTCTGCCGTAAGGTATGAGTCAGGAGTTAAAAGAAGAAAGCTGGTGTTGCCAAATTGCAAGAATGTTGTCAGTCTTTCCAGTCTTCGATTACTATCGAGTCGATGCGCTCGAAGTGTGAGACATTGTGGGTGACCATTACGCAGCCGCATACTACGGCGCTGCAGCCAATCAGCAGATCAAAATCTTCAACGGGCCTGCCTTCGCAGATGAGGCGGGCCTTTTCTTTTGCGAATCTGTCTAAAGCACGTGAGACGGGGATGACGGTGATGCTGTCCAGAAAATCGAGGAGATCTCGTTCATTGCTTTTTCTGCCTTTCATATTGGAGTAGTGCATCCCTGTCAGCAGCTCCGCCTTTGTGATCTCGGAGATGGAGCAATTCGCGAACCCTGCGCTGTCCATGCGGTCCGCAATTTCCCTGTTGCCACGCAGAAGGAAGATACAGATGTTGGTGTCGAGCAGATATCTCATAATTCGATGATTCCACTCGTTGATCTCAGGCTCCTCAGTTCTTCGGCAGTTGGGAATCCCTCATCCAGTATTCCGCAGAAATCAGCTGCTCTTGGCTCGCCTTTCCTTGATTCATCGGAAAGGACACTTTCTGCATATCTTCTCACTGACAAGCCTGCCTTCGCCGCCAGACGCTGAAGATTTCTATAAGAAGATGGTGGCAATGTCAGCATCGGAATACTGTATTGAACATCCGGGTCGTGAAGGTATTCGGGGTGAGCCTCCGTACGTTGATCTGTGGCGTAGCCGGAAACGATCTCTCTGACTTTTGTGTCGGGCACGCCGGTGATATCCCTGCCGAGTGCGTCGGAGATTTCGGCCAGAAGGTCGGAGGTGAAATTGTGGTTCCCGCTGAGCCAGCGCGTGACTTCGGACGGAGACTTGTCCATCTTTTCTGCAAATTCCTTGCGGGAAAGTCCGGCCGCATCCATTGCGTCCTTGATCTGTGCTGCCGTTTCAGCGCGTCGTATCCTGGCAGAATCTTTCATCGTTCACTTTTATCTGCAAATATAGTCATTTTGTAGATAAATCAAATAATTGATATAAATGCGAAATGATTCGGATCGGATTGTCAAGTTCCTTTATAGCGCGTAGTCAAGTCTCATCACTCTTACCGGCTTGTCGGAGCCGATCTCAAGGGTGGGGCAGAGGACTTCCCTGCCGGTATCAATGAATCCGCATTTCTCCATCACTCTGCCTGAGGCCGGGTTTTCTGGGAAATAGTCTCCCCAGAGCACTTCAAAGCCCTTGACGTTGAAACAGTAGTCCACCACGGCGTGCATCGCTTCCGTGCAGATGCCTTTGTCCCAGTAGGGTTTTGCTATCCAATAGCCCACTTCGCACTGGTCCTCGTCGATGTCAAGGTTTGACGCCGCTGCCGGGAGGTAGCCCACGCAGCCTATCGCCTCAGAAGTTTCCTTCAGTTCGACAGCCCACATCCCTTCGCCGCTGAACACTGTCTTTATGAGTTCGAGGCTTTCATCCACGGACTGGTGCGGAGGCCAGCCTGCACGCGGCCCCACGTCAGGGTCGGAGGCATATTTGAACAGTGTTGCGGCATCCGACTCGCGCCAGGGGCGGAGTATCAGTCTTTTTGTTTCCAGAATCCGCATGTTTATTTCTTCATTGAGACCTTGTCAACGAATTCTCCGTCCTTATGGCAGTATTTGCAGTAATCGAAGTTGATACTTCCGTCTGCATTGGTACCGCATAAGTCATCAGACGTCATAGGCATACCGCAACTCTGACAGAACTGCGGCAGCTGACCTTCTACGAAATGCTTCTCTTTTGCCGGGAATGCTGCCTCATAGCGCTCGAAGCCTTCCGGATCATCGTCGGCGGCGAAGTATCCCTTCGGAGGGCAGTATGTCCACTCGCGACCGCCAAGGTATCCCGGAACCAGTTCCTGTGCGAGGAAATATGGCACGGGATCATCCTTCGGCTCTGCGTGATAATGTATGCCGAGGCTGCTGGCCAGCACGAAACCTGCTTTTCCGTAAAAATCAATATTGCCCTCGAAACAGAGTACCCCGATTCCCATATCGCGTGCTTTCGCCAGTGAGAACTCAAGCAATGCAAGGCCATAACCTTTCCGCTTCCAGTCGGGATGTATGCTTATCGGGCCCAATGTCCAGGCAGGAAGCACATCTCCTCCGTCCGAGTTGAGCTCTGCGCGGGAATACATCACGTGGCCGATAATCCGGCCTTCAACTTCCATTACAAAATCAAGTTCCGGGATGAAATCCGGGTTGCTGCGGTACCTGTTCAGTACGAAATGTTCGAGACAGCCCGGACGATATACATTCCAGAAAGCCTCCCTTGTCAGGTTCTCCACTTCCTGCCAGTCGGCAGGTTCTTCCAAGCGTATAGTATATTCTCTCATTTTCTTTTCTCTCCTAGTATCGCCCAGCGCAACAGCGGTATGCGGCGCAGAATCTCATACAGCAGCGGGGTCAGGGCAAACACCGCGGCAGCCAGCGCAACGTAAATGAGCCAGGCGGGCATATGCGTATATGTCTTGAACATATAGCCGCAGGATACGAGAATGCTGTAGTGAAGCACATAGAAGCCGTAGCTGCTCCGGTTCATATATGCGCAGAAACGGTTCGTTCCGTCAAACCAGCGCATGAAGACGCCCAGCACGGCAAGTATCATCAGCCAGGCATACAGGCAGTTAAGCCAGCCGGTAAGGTACTGAGGACCGGTATAGTCCTGCCCCCATCCTGTGATGCAGAGCGCTACGCCAGCCGCTATGGCGCACACCGTCATCGGGATGCACATCGCCTTCACGCGCTCAAGGACGCTGTCATTGCAGAACACGAAATATCCCATCAGGAACGGTATGAAGTACGCCACCGGTCTGTAGAGATTGTACAGGCCGTCCAGGCTTTCGAGCCGCGGGTTCATTATCATAAACTGCGACCCGAACCATATCAGCACGCCCATCAGAATGATTGCCGGCGAAGAGGCTTTTGCGCAGAGATTTCTGAACTTATCCTTGCCGTCCAACTTGCGGACAAGCAGAAGCAGCAGCGAGAATACCCACAGCTCCTGCGCGAACCAGAGCGGACCGCTGCCACTGACCGAGTAAATCAGCCATCTGATTATTGCAGGAACCTGCGAAAGATCGGGGTGCTCCGCACCGCAATTGACATTGAAGTATCCGGTTGTCCATTGGAACACCAGAAGGCCGATGGTGGAGGGTACCAGCAGTTTCAGGGTGCGGGATTTCCGGAACTCCTTTGCGGAGCGCTTTTCAAGCGAAAACCGGGCGCTGATGCCTGCAAGCAGGAACAGCAGCATCATGAACCAGGGATACAGAATATACATCACGATGTCCTGCGGCTGCTTCATCGGATCCGGGTTGAATCCGCCGACCCCGCCGAACACTCCCTTATTGTTGTAGAAATAGAACACGTGGTACAGCATCACAAGGAGTACCGTAAACCACCTCAGATTGTCAAGCCAATTCTTCCTCATACTATTTTCCGGGATACATTGCTGTCCACTAAAAGTTGTGGACGATTATTATAAAGTTTAACATTTAAAAC
>JAKSJG010000035.1 GCA_024398365.1 Bacteroidales bacterium
TCTCAGCCAATGCCCTGCTGGCCATAGGTGCATCTCCGCTGATGTCATCCGAGCCCCAGGAGATGGAGGACATATCCAAAGCCTCTGATTCTCTGGTCATCAATCTCGGCTGTCTCGAGCGTCTCCAGACAGAAGCGATGCACAAGGCCGCCCAGGCGGCGGCCAGTGCCGGCAAGCCATGGGTGCTGGATCCTGTGGGAGTCGGCGTGAGCAGCCTCCGGAGCGAGACTGCGCGTGATATGTTGGTCTATGGCCCTTCCGTCATACGCGCCAATGCCTCCGAGATAATGGCCCTTGTCGGGGCGAAATTCCACCATTGCGGAGTCGATGCCGGGGATGAGAGCCTGGCGGCTGTGGGACCTGCCGTGGACCTTGCGCAGGAGACCGGCGCCATCATTTCCATCAGCGGTCCGACAGATTACATCACGGACGGCACGACGGTCATCAGCATCTTCAACGGCAGTCCGCTGATGCCGCGCGTGACGGCGATGGGTTGCACCGCTACGGCATTGACGGCGGCCTTCCTGGCCGTCGATGAAGATGCCTTCAGTGCGGCTGCGGCCGCAATGGCCCTGATGGGCACCGCCGGTGAGACCGCCGCTGCATCAAGTGCGGGACCGGGCTCATTTGCAGTCAATTTCATAGATACCCTCGCCACGCTCGAACCTGAGGAGGCGTCAAAGTTATTGCGTTATGAAGAGAAATCAGCTTAGGCTTTACCTCGTCACCGACCGCGCCCTGGCCGGCGGCAGAGATATTGAAGATATAGTTCGTGAATCCGTGGAGGGTGGTGCCACGATGGTCCAGCTCCGCGAAAAGGACATAGATACCCGCGACTTCATTGAGCTCGCGCTGCGTCTGAAGAAGGTGCTGGCGCCTTACGGCGTGCCATTGATCATCAATGACCGCGTGGACGTAGCCCTCGCCTCCGATGCCGACGGCGTGCATATCGGCCAGAGCGATATGCCTTACGCCATGGCCCGCAGGATACTCGGTCCGGATAAGATCATAGGTCTGTCAGTGGAGAATTTCGCCCAGATAGAGGAGGCCAACAGCCTCGATGTGGATTATATCGGTGTATCACCGGTGTTCGCGACCCCTACCAAGACCGACACAGCGGCGCCATTCGGTCTGGAGGGCCTGCGCAGGGCTGTGGAAATGTCGGTGCACCCGACTGTAGCCATCGGCGGAATGAATGCATCCACTGCGGCGGATGTCATCTCCACAGGCACTGACGGCATTGCTGTGGTGAGCGCCATAGTCTGCGCAGCTTCACCGCGCAAAGCATCTGAAGAACTTCTCGAAATCATCAGCAAGGCATCGTCATGAAGGGAGAATTCGAATTCATAGAGTCCATCCGCAGTATGTTTCCCGCGCCGGAAGGCGTGGAGGGCATAGGCGATGACTGCGCCATAATACCCCAGCAGGAGGGCTGGGAGACCCTTGTCAGCACTGACATGCTTGTCGAGGGCTCGCATTTCCTGATGGATGACATCACGCCGTACCAGCTCGGCTGGAAGGCGGCGGCATCCAATTTCAGCGACATAGCCGCAATGGGAGGCGCTCCGGTGGGCAGTTTCCTTGCCCTTGCCCTGCCGCATGACCTTCCCGTGGGATGGGAGGAGGAATTCCTGAAGGGATACAGGGATATCTCCGAAGAATACGGCTTCCCGCTTCTGGGTGGGGACACCACTTCGTCCAAAGACAGGGTCTGCATCTGCGTGACCGTGCTTGGCAAAACCCCTTCTGGCCGCAGTGTCAGGCGCAGCGGAGCAAAGGACGGGGACCTTGTCTGCGTCACGGGCTTCCTCGGCGATTCGGCCGCGGGTCTTGCGGCGATACTGCACGGATATGAGCGTGACGAAGACGTCAAATATCTCATTGACAAACATTATCTCCCGCATCCGAGGGTCCGTGAGGGGCAGGCGCTCGCAGCATGGCCGGGCGTTCACTCGATGATGGACATATCCGACGGCATAGGGTCCGACCTGCATCACATTATGGAGGAATCACAGGTCGGAGCACGTGTGGATCTCTCCGAGATTCCGCTCTCGAAGCAGTTGCGCTCCTTCTGCAGCCGCTACGGCCTCGACCCATATGAGTTCGCCGCGGCGGGAGGGGAGGATTACGAACTGCTCTTCACCATCGACCCGGAGGCGGAACCGGACCTCGAGCTGCCGCATACCGTGATAGGAACGATAACGGACGGACCGGAGCTCGAATGGGACGGTTCGGAGAAGGATTATATGGGTTTCAGACATTTTTAAACGTTTATAAACGGATAATTACACTTATGAAAACATATCCACGAGTACTGACAATAGCCGGAAGCGATTCCGGAGGAGGAGCCGGCATCCAGGCCGACATCAAGTCTATCAGCGCGACAGGCTCGTATGCGGCCAGCGCCATTACCGCCGTAACCGTCCAGAATACGCTCGGTGTCTCGGCGGTGCACAATGTACCGGTCGATATCATAAAAGGGCAGATTGAGGCGGTTCTGAGCGATATAGGGGCGGATGCCGTGAAGATCGGCATGCTGAGTTCGTCCGAGGTGGTCCTGGCGGTCCGCGAGATGCTGGAAAAGTTCGATTTCCGCAACGTCGTGCTCGACCCGGTGATGGTGGCTACTTCAGGTGACAGGCTCATCGCCGAAGAGGCTGTGGCGGTGCTCAAGTCCGAGCTCGCTCCGATGGCGAGGGTCCTCACCCCGAATATTCCGGAGGCTGAGATTCTCGCCGGAGAGAAGATCTCATCGCAGGATGACCTCCCGGGCGTCGCAAGGAGGCTTTCAGAGGCGGTTTCTACGATTCAGGGCCGCAAAGTATCAGTGATGATGAAGGCAGGTCATCTGGATGATGACGAGCTTGTGGATTATTTCTACAATGCAGAGGAGGACCATATCATAGAGCTGCGCTCCCGCCGCGTATATTCCCGCAACACGCATGGGACCGGCTGCACTCTGTCCTCCGCAATGGCTTCGTATCTGGCACAAAATTTAAGCCTTGACGAGGCTGCGCGCCGCGCCAAGGCTTATATATCAATGGCCATCGAGGCCGGAGCCGATTATGAGATCGGCCACGGCCACGGACCTGTGAATCATTTTGCGGTAGCTAACTGAAGCTTGTCATAGAGCTCGTGCTGCAGCTCTGAAGAGAGTTCAGTCGCACCCTGCTCGTCCAGTATTTCAACCAGATAGTAGAACAGGTTGAGGCTGTCGTCCACGGTCTTCTTGCCGTTTGCATCCGCAGGGAGCACGCTGGTGAGGTGGGCGATGGTAGTGACCATCTCGCCGCCGAGGCATTTTGCCACAGCTTCCGCCTTCTCACGTTCGCCGCACTTGTAGTACAGTTCGACGGTGCGCATCAGGCTCACTTCGTTGATGCACCTCATCCATGAGATGCAGTATGGGAAGTTGCTGTCAGGCATTACGTCTATGCCCTTGTCAAGTATGGCCACAGCTTTGGTGGTGTCGCCCCTGTCATAGAACTTCTCAGCCGTATTGACGAACATGTCGCGGATAGGGATGACCGCCTCGAAGGTGTAGATGTTCTGGTAGTCGTAATATACGTTGTCCTGCTTGAGCGATTCGAATTCAAATACGTTCATCAGGTTGTCGTACATCTCATCCTCGTCGAAATATGCAGTCTCGCGAGGATTTTCGCTATAGACAGGCACCAGCTTGTAGCAGAAGCCGCAGTTGGTTGACCAGTGCTCGAGACCGAGATTGACATCGGCTGTCTGGGTCACGAAATATATAGGACGTGACCAGTCGTAGTGCGCGAGTATGTCAAGTATGACGAGGTCGGTCTTGCCTATGCGGTCGCCCTGTATCTCCAGTGTCACCTCATCGGCTATCTTGTCGGCGTCCTTCTCGGCGACGATGCCGTATTTGAGGACATTTTCCTTGTTGACAGGTACGATCAGCTTGTGTGAAGGTATGTAGTCGATGATCTTGCCGTCGCCGCCTTCAAGTGAGAATTTCGGGTTGCGGAACACGTCTATGGCCTCTGATGCGAGTATAGGGTGATCGATGAAATCCGTCACGTAAGGGTAGTCATTGGTGCCGTAGAGGTACTGTATCCTGTCCAGGGTGATTGGCAGAGGGTCGGACTCGTACTGCCTGCGCTTCATCTGGTCGATGTACCAGTCGGTGCCGAGGAGTGAGGTGTTGACGATACGCACGTCGGTACGTATGTTCTCCACTTCCTGGGCATACCAGAGTGGGAAGGTATCGTTGTCACCGTGGGTGATGATCAGGGCGTTGCTGTCCAGTGCCGCAAGGTGGTTGTAAGCCATGTCGCGGGCTGTGGTGCGGTGGCTGCGGTCGTGGTCATCCCAGTTTTCGCAACCCATTATCACAGGCACGACGAGGCAGACAGCCGCAGCTGCAGCTGCAGGAGCCACGGATTCCTTCTTGAAGAGCTTCTCAAGCCAGTCGGACACCTGCATCACGCCGAGTCCGATCCATATTGCGAATACGTAGAACGAGCCCGCATACGCGTAGTCACGCTCGCGCACCTGATATGGCGGCTGGTTGAGGTAGAGCACGATTGCGAGGCCGGTGAGCAGGAAGAGCAGGGTTGTCACCCAGCTGTTGCGTCCGTCATGCTTCGTCTGGTAGAAGAAGCCTATCAGGCCGAGCAGGAGAGGGAGGAAGAAATAATGATTCTTCGCCTTGTTGTTCTTGAGGAAATCAGGAGCGTTGCTCTGGTCGCCGAGGCGGGCTTCGTCGATGAACTTGATGCCGCTCTCCCAGTTGCCTCCGATATTGTCGCCCGGAACCTGGCCGTGGAAGTCATTCTGGCGTCCCACGAAGTTCCAGAAGAAGTAGCGGAAGTACATGTAGTTGACCTGGTAGTCGAAGAAGAATGTGAGGTTGTCCTTGAATTTCGGCAACTGCACTGCCCTTGTCTCTCCGTAGAGGTTCACCTTCTTGTACACCTTGCCCTTTGCATAGGTATCATAGAACGACTTGTGATGTTCGTCGAAGCCGTTCCACATGCGCGGGAAGAACATCTTGGCGCCATTCGGATATTTTGGCAGGACATTCTGCGCCTTGAAATATTCGTCGTCAAGAGGTGTGTAGTAGTCCTTGTAGTTCACCTCGTATGGAGAAAGGTAGGTCTCTCCGAATACGAGAGGCGCGCTGCCGTACTGTTCGCGGCCGAGGTAGCGTACCAGGGTGTAAGGGTTGTCAGGCTGGTACTCGTTGGTCGGAGTGTTGGCGCAGGAGCGTATGATGGTGATGGTGAACACCGAATATCCGATGACGATGGTGGTGAAGCAGAGCAGAGCCGTGTGGGCTATGGCCTTCTCCTTTCTGCGAAGGGCCTTGAGTCCGAGGAAGCAGCCTGCGAGCAGCAGTATCATGAAGATGGCTGCACCCACGTTGAATTTGGCGTGGAAGCCGTTCACGAACAGCCTGTCGAACGCCGCCGTCACCTTAGGAAGGTAAGGTATGATGCCGAAGAGTATCACGGCCAGCAGGAGGCCGGAGAGCAGCAGCACTCCGAGTGCCTTCCAGAAGCTGACTTCGCCTTCCTTCTTCTTGTAATAGACGATATACACGATGGCCGGGATGGTCAGCAGGTTGAGCAGATGCACTCCGATGCTGAGGCCCATCAGGAAGCAGATGAGCACTATCCAGCGGTCTGCATACGGCTCATCAGCCTCCTCCTCCCATTTGAGGATCGCCCAGAACACCACTGCCGTGAACAGGGAGGACATCGCATATACCTCGCCCTCCACTGCCGAGAACCAGAATGTGTCCGAGAAGCAGTATGCCATTGCTCCGACCACGCCGGCGCCGATGACGGCGATGACATTGCCCCTGGTCAGTTCGCGTCCCTTCTTCTCAAGGATGCGGCGACCGAAATGGACGATTGTCAGGTAGAGGAAGAATATGGTGAATGCGGAGCAGAGGGCGCTCATCGCGTTGACCGCTGCCGCAGCATGCATATTGTCCGTGAACATTGTGAAGAACCTTGCGAAAAGGTTGAATACAGGGTTTCCCGGCGGGTGACCCACTTCCAGTTTGTAGGAAGATGCGATGAACTCTCCGCAGTCCCAGAAACTTGCGGTAGGTTCAATTGTAGAAAGATAGACGAATGAGGACAGCACCAGTATGATGACTGAGACCACATTGTTTATCAGTTTGAATCTTTTTTTCTCCATCATTGATGAATCTTAGTGCAATAAATAACAAAGATAGTCAAAAATCGTAAATTCTTTTTAACTAACTTTGCAGTCGCTAACAAATATCAAGCCTATGGCCGACAATGACTGGAAAAGCAGGCTGGGTGTGGTTTTCTCCACCAATCCTGATTTCCACTATGATACAGAGGAGGAAGAGACTCAGCAGGAGACACTGTCCCCTGACAGACAGTCGCTTCGCGTATCCATTGACCGCCGCAACCGCGGCGGGAAACAGGTAACGCTCGTCACCGGTTTCGTCGGCACGGAGGATGACCTTGCCGCTCTGGGCAAGATGCTCAAGACCAAGTGCGGTGTCGGAGGTTCGGCCAAGGACGGTGAGATTATCATCCAGGGTGATTTCAGGGACAAGGTGGTGCAGCTCCTGCAGGCCGCCGGTTATACCAGGACAAAGAGAGGGAACTGATGCTGGCGATGGAAGTCATAAGGCCGGTGTCCGAAGCCTGGCCTGGCAGCACCCTGCCGCTGTCCGCCTGTGCGGACGGAGCCGCAAATATGCCTCTGGCTGCGCTCAATACCACCACCAGCTTATTGATAATCAGCGTTGTGGCCCTGGCCATCATACTTTTCCGCCAGGTGGCTTCCACCTTCCTCAATTCCGCCATGCTTGTCTTCTCCGAGAACCGCAGGGATGAGGTGCTCAATGACTCCAACTTCGGCAAGCTGTCCTTCGTGACCACAGTGCTGCTCGTTCCGGCATACGCCTTCGTGGTCTCCACCTCCGGTGTCAGCACCCGCTCGCTGGCGGTGACCATACTGCTCGTCGCATCGCTGCTCATCTTCAGGCTGGTGACATTCAGGCTCATGGCCTGGGCGGGGAATGATTCCGGGATGATAGATCTCAAGCGTCATTCGGACAGCGCCTTCATACTGCTGATGACCGCGTCCCTGCCGGTATATATTGTATCGCTGGCATTCCCTGCAGCGTACCATTCCATAGCTGCGTTCTATCTCGCCGCGGTGGCCGTTGTCAGCTTTCTGGCATACCTCCCTTCGTGCCTGAAAACAATAAAATCTTCAAGATTTTCTCATTTTTTCTGCTTTTTGTATCTTTGCATCCTTGAAATATTGCCCATTGCGGTGGTAGTTAAAATATTAGTGTCCTAAGGATATGGGAATAGTCAAAAACATCCTGATCTCTCAACCCGCTCCGTCTGCCAGCAGCTCACCTTATACTGATCTGGTCAGCAAGTACGGTCTCAATATAGAATTCTGTCCTTTCTTCAGAGTAGAGTCAGTCACACTGAAGGAATTCCGCGCCCAGAAAGTCAATATTCTGGATTATACTGCAATTGTTTTCTCCTCCAAGCTTGCCATCGACTCCTTCTTCAAAATCTGCGAAGAAAGCAGGGTCAACGTTCCGGAGACAATGAAATATTTCTGCTATTCCGAGGCCATAGCCCTCTATCTCCAGAAATACATCGTTTACCGCAAGCGCAAGATCTTCTTCGGCACAGGCACCGTAGCCTCCGTCATCGAGGCCATAGGCACCAAGCACAAGGCTGAGAAATTCCTCATCGCCTGCACGGACGCCCTCAAGCCGGAAGTGCACAAGCTCTTCCTCAAGGAGAAACTCGAGCACGGCAGTGCAGTCTTCGTCAAGACAGTCTGCAGCGACCTCTCCAAGGTCGATCTTCACAAATATCAGATGGTGGTGTTCTACAGCCCGTCCGACATACGTTCGCTGAAGGAGAACTTCCCTGATTTCGAGCAGAAGGACCTGCTCTTCGCCATCTACGGCCCTACAACGGCCAAGGCGATGAAGGCGGAGGGCCTCAAGGTTGAGATCGAAGCTCCGACACCTGAGACACCGTCCATCGCGGACGCCCTCAAACGCTACTTCGCGAAATAATGGATTTCTCCCTGCCCAGACAAGACATTATCCGCTCCAAGCGGGACATAGATGCCCTGTTTGAGTCCGGCAGGACCATATCCAGATATCCCCTGAAGGCGTGGTACCGCGCCGGCAACGGTTGCGGCACGTCCAGGATGATGGTGTCCGTGCCCAAGCGCTGCTTCAAGCGCGCGGTCAAGCGCAACCTCCTGAAGAGGCGTGTGCGCGAGGCCTTCCGCCTCAACCGGCATATGCTCGGCTCCGCCGAATATGATATTTTCTTCGTGTATCTTAGCAAGGAACCGGCCGATTATGACACAATCCAGTCAAGAGTCTGCGAAATCTTCCGGCACATTCTCAGCCAGGCTGAGGAAAGCGGCAAGCCTGCCGCTGATACTGCTGGTGAGGTTTTACCAGATATGCATCTCTCCGTATAAGCCGCGCTGCTGCCGCTTCACTCCGACCTGCTCGCAGTACGCGCTGGAGGCCCTGCGCAAGTACGGCCCCTTCAAGGGCACTTACCTTGCCGTCCGCCGCGTCCTCCGCTGCCATCCCTTCGGCGGCAGCGGCTATGATCCGGTGCCATAATACGGGGGTTGCACCCCCGAGCCCCTGCGGGCTCCCACGCTTCCTGTCCCTTCGGGACTCGCGTTCCGCCGGGCGCCTGATGGCGCCTTGCTATCATTCTGACGTTGTTCCGGTGTAACTTTCTGAAGATGCGTGTACCTGGTTGTGCTAGGTGGCAGGTAAGTGACTGCAGCTCAGCGCGTTGATGGTACCTCACCTGCGTAAAATCGCGCAGGTGCCATAGGTTCTTTTAGCTGATTTACAGTGACTTATGTGCCACGGCGGGCTTTAGCCTGCCACTTCGGTGCCGCTGGCGCTGAGATTGAGCCAGATGCGGAGGCCGTTGATGGCGTTGATCAGGTAGAAGGAGTACTTGATGACGTAGATGAGCGCATAGGATTCGCCGGAGGCGAGGGTCAGCGACCACATGATGATGGAGGAGACGTTGACGCCTATCCAGAAGAACCACTGGTTCATGTATGCGTTGGACATCAGATACTGGCCGAGGATGTTGCAGACTGTCGAGAAGGCGTCGGCCAGGACGAGCATCTTGATGAGGGTGTGAGACTCGCTGTGGTCGAAGCGGTTGAGGATGAAGTATGCAGCGACGAGGCTGAGGGCGAAGATGCCCAGGTAAATGGCCCGCTGGCGGCCGGTGAAGCGGCGCGCCTTGACTTCCTTCTTCTCGGACGCCCCGCGTTTCTTCCATTGCATGAAACCGAATAACTGCATCGGGACGAAGTACAGGGCATGCAGGGCGGCATTGCCGTAGCGGCCGCTGATAAAGCATATCACCGCATATATCGTGACGTCGAAGAAGCCGAAGAGGAAGGTGATGATCCTGCCATTGGCGGCGCAGACGGTGCTGAGCACGCCGAAGATGGAGCCTATCGCCGAAACGATGAGTATCATCTTGCCCGTGTCAGTGGTATTCCATTTGAAAATAGTGGCCAGAATGGTCATAACCGCCATACCGATGAGTATGGTCGCGCTGAAGATGCGGTTGAAGCGCTTGTCGTCGAAAGCCATTTTATTGCTTGTTTAATTCTTCATGAATGATTGCCGCGAGCTTAGGCCCCACCTCGGCGGCAAGGTCGTCGAGCGGTGCCTCGGCGATGCGTTTGACGCTGCGGAAGCGGCGCAGAAGCTTCTCTTCCGTGGCCACGCCGACGCCGGATATGGCGCGCAGCTGCGAATCCACCTCCGCCTTGCGCCTCTTCGCACGGTGATGAGTGATGCCGAAGCGGTGCGCCTCGTCGCGGATCTGCATCAGTATGCGCAGGGAAGCGGAGTTCTTGTCCAGGAAAAGCGGGTCCGGGTCGCCCGGAATATATACCTCCTCAAGCCTCTCCGCCAGGCCCACGACAAACATCTCGTCCCGCAGACCCAGTTCCAGCAGTGCCTCCAGAGCGCAGCCCAGCTGGCCCTTGCCGCCATCGATGACCACCAGCTGCGGCAGGGATTCGCCCTCGGCCAGCATGCGTGAATAGCGGCGGTTGACCACCTCCTTCATCGAGGCGTAGTCATTGGCGCCCACCACGGTCTTGATATTGAAATGCCTGTAATCCTTCTTGCTCGGGATGCCGTCCTTGAACACCACGCAGGCGGCGACAGGATTGGTGCCCTGTATGTTGGAGTTGTCGAAACACTCTATGTGGACAGGCTTGTGGCTCATGCCGAGGTCCTTGCGCAGCTCCTCGAGAGCCTTCTGGTTGCGCACCACCTGGCGCGGCAGCTTCTTCTCCTGCAGGAGTTCGTAAGTCTCCATATCCAGTATGCCGTGGCCCACGACCTTCTGCCGCTTGTGGTGAATGTCCAACAGGCGGAGGCGCTCCTTCCACTGCGCGGCGTCCTCAAAGCGGAGTTCCGCGGCGGCGCGTTCCATTTCCTCCTGAAATGAATCCATCAGCGGCTTCACGCGCCCGCTCAGCAGCGAATTGATGCTCTCTATCTGGGCGTCGTACTCCTCCTGGGACTGCAGGCCGGCGCAGGGAGCCGCGCATTTGCCGAGATGGTAATTGAGGCATGGCCTCACCCTCCCGCCGCGTATCAGCTCGTCAGTCAGGTTGTGGCGGCAGATGCGCACCTTGTAGATGCTGCCTATCAGGTCCAGCAGCCTGTGGGCGAACTGCACGGAGGCGTAGGGACCGTAGTAGCGCGAGCCGTCCTTGACGTATCTGTGGGTCAGGAAGACGCGCGGGAAGCGCTCCCCCTTGATGCATATCCAGGGATAGGTCTTGTCGTCCTTGAGCATGATGTTGTACTTCGGCTGGAGCTGCTTGATGAGGTTGTTCTCAAGCAGCAGCGCGTCCTCCTCAGTCTCCACCACGGTGTACTGCAGGTCGGCAATGTTGGCCACCAGGGCAGCGGTCTTGACGGTCAGCTGGTCGGCCGGCCGGAAGTACTGGGACACGCGGCGCTTCAGATTCTTGGCCTTGCCGACATAGATGATTGTGCCGGAGGCATCGAAGTATCTGTAAACGCCCGGAGTATCGGGTAAAGCGCTGACCTTCTCTTTAATATTCATCCAAAAAATGTTATATTTGCCGAATTGTGACCAAACCCAAATAACGTTTATGCAGGAGAAGGCAAATATAATCAATAAATCAGATATTCAGAGCGCAATAGGGATGAAAGGGCCTTTAGGCAAGCTTCTCGCATCGGTGGTGTTCCGTCTCATGGAGCTTGACAAGGTCAATGAGACTTACAAGAAGTATCACATGTACGAAGGTCCGGAGTTCTCGCAGAAGATACTCGAAGACCTCAACATCACCTGGGACCTGCCCGAAGAAGATCTGAAGAACCTGCCTGACGGGCCGTTCATCACGGTATCCAACCATGCCTTCGGCGGAGTTGACGGCCTTATGATAAGTCACATCATCGGATCGCGCAAGCCCGATTACAAGATACTGACCAATTTCATCCTTTCGATGATTCCGACACTGAAGGACACATTCCTTCCTGTCAATCCTTTCAAGAACGGCGAGACCAACAAGAAAAGCTTCTCCGGCATCAGGATGGCCATCGAGCACCTGGGCAACGGCGGAAGCCTCGGATTGTTCCCGGCAGGCGCAGTATCGACCTATATGAAGCCGCAGGACCGCACCGCAGTGGGCAAGGGCAAAATAGTCGAGGACTGGCCATGGCCTAACAACATGACCAAGCTCATACGCAACGCCAACATACCTGTAGTGCCGATATATTTCGACGGACAGGACTCATGGTCCTTCCACGCCCTGGGCAAAATCAAGCCTATACTGCGCACCGCCCGTCTGGTGCACGAGCTCTTCAACAAGCACGACCAGTGCATCAGGATACGCATAGGCAAGCCTGTGATGCCTTCCGAGTTTGCTGACTACGAAGACCTGAAGTCACTGGGCCAATATCTCAGGAGCAGAGTTTTCGCCCTCGAGGCGGAAATGCCCGCCAATCTCAAGTCCGCCTGTACCGTCGCTCCGGGGCATGCACAGCCTGTCGCCGAGCGCGGCAATCTGGAGGATATCGTGGCCGACATCGAGGGCCTCGGCGGCAAGATGCTCTTCGAGTCCAACGAATACAAGTGTTTCCTGGCTGACTACGCCGACATCCCTCACGTGATAAACGAACTGGGCCGACTTCGCGAAGAGGCGTTCCGCGCGGTAGGAGAGGGTTCGGACAAGCCTCTGGACATTGATGAGTATGACACATACTACAAGCATCTCATCATCTGGGATGCCTCCGCGCAGAAGATAGCCGGAGCATACAGACTGGGCATAGGCGCTGAAATCTTTGCTTCGCACGGCGGAGTGAAAGGCTTCTACACCGATTCGCTGATAAAGTATGAGAAGGCCGCCGAAGAGCTCCTGCCTCAGTGCATAGAACTTGGCCGCTCATTCGTCAGCATCGAGTATCAGAGGGAGAGCCTGGCCTTCCAGATGCTCTTCAAGGGCCTGCTCTATTCGACTATGCAGTTCCCTGAGGCCAAGGGCTTCATAGGACCTGTCAGCATCAGCAACTCCTATCCTAAGTTCTATCAGAGCCTGATGGTCTATTATCTGTCCAAATACAGGGCATACGAGTCCGAAAGCCCTGTCGCCACCCCTGTCACGCCATTCGAGCCTGATTATCTCAGGGTCAATCCGGAGCAGCTTCTCAAGGGCAAATGCGACACGGCTGAGAAATTCGACAGACTTCTCTTCAATATCTCCGACGGAGAATTCCGCCTGCCTCCACTGGTAAAGCGCTACTTCAAGGCCGGCGCGCAGCTCATCTGCTTCAATGTCGATCCTCTCTTCAACTACTCCCTCGACGGTCTCATCTTCCAGCCGTTCAAGGGCTACCCTGAATCCGAACTCCGGCCTCTGCTCAAGGATGTCGAGTCCGAAGAGGAGAAGGAAAGATTCCTGGCAAGATTCAAATAGCTTTCAGCTTGTGGTAGTGGCAGTTGATGACTGAGGCGCAGTCGCCGTGCCAGTTGTGCATCCCGTTGCCGAGGCAGTCCTTGAAGACGGGGCAGGAGGCACATTGGCCGCGACGGGCCCAGGACCTGTCACGGAAGGGGCCGAAGCCTTTCTGCCAGACATCCCACAGACTGTCGGAATAGATATTTCCCTGGGAAAACGCGTCCCTGTCGATATTCGGACAGGCGCAGATGCGGCCGTCAATCAGTACGGAAGCGATGTTGATGCCTGCGTGGCAGAAATACGGCGTCTGGCGGACCTTCTTCTCGTAGCGGCCGAGGTAGCCTTCGCAACTGAAGGTGACGTTCATCCCGCCTGATTCGGCCTCGCGCTTCTCCTGTATGAAATCCATCAGATAGACGAACTCCTCATCCGTCAGATGCATATCAGGGTCATCCTTGGCGCGCCCGATGGGTATGACCGTGAAGATGCGCCACTGGGGCACCCCGAGAGATGCAAGCAGGTCATGGATGGCCTGCAGCTGGCCAATATTGCGTCTGTTGACGCAGGTTACCACGTCGAAGTTGATACAACGCTCTGCCGCGGCGATGCCTATGGCACGGACCGCGCGCTCGAAGCTGCCTTCACGCCCGCGCATCCAGTCGTGCTCCTCCTTCAGTCCGTCGAGACTTATGGTCAGAGCGCTCATGCCCGCTCCCATGAGTCTGGCGTGCATCTCTTCATCATAAAAATAACCGTTGGACACCATACTCCAGCAGACGTGCCTGCGGCGCAGGGCCTTGCCTATCTCGGCGATATCGGGCCGCAGGAGCGGTTCGCCGCCTGTCAGGACGACGGTGAATTCACGCGGGCGCTCCTTGCGCGGTATGGTGTCAAATGCTTTCAGGAAGTCCTCCAGTGGCATATCCTTGTCCTGACTGGCCGCCATGCAGTCGCTGCCGCAGTGACGGCAGTGGAGGTTGCACCTGGTGGTGCACTCCCAGAAGAGATAGTTCAGCTCGTGAACCCTGGTTTCGCTGGCCCTGAACAGGCGGAAGAGCCACGACATGATTATTCTGCCTTGACAACCTTGTCAAGCACGATCTTGATGGTGTGGGAAAAATCGCTGATGACGGTGTCCTTTGCGGCATATTCACCATCCTCGCTCTCAAAACGGAAAGGAACCTGCTCCGGGGCGGGCTCATGGATATTGAAAGCCATATTATACCATCCGTTATCATCAGTATATCCGGAAAGTATCCAGTCATAATTGTCACTGTTGCTCACTTTGCGCTTGACGCATATGCCGTCGAGAGGCAGCCCGTCCTCCGATGACACGACCTGAAAACAGGCAACGGTTTCCGGATACTCCTCCATGCCCTGAGGCGTGCCATAGCAGGCCTGAAAGATGAAGAGGGCTGTGGTAAGGGAAGCTCCCTTGAGGAAATTTCTGAATAATCTCATAAGTCTGAATGTTTTCTCACCTATATAACGATGGTTTGGGCTTTTTCCTGCATACAAAATTACAAAAATATTATATTTGTAAATTGTATGTCAATCAAATGCCTGAAACATATCTTCCGCACTCTGGCGGTGACGGTGGCGCTCCTCGGGGCGTCGCACGGGGCGTCGGCGCAGTACTACAGCGCAGGCTCCGATCCGTCCTGGGTCAAGTGGCGCCAGATGGACTACACCAACTATTCGGTCATTTTCCCGGAGGGAATGGACTCGCTGGCCAGGCGCTATCTCTACCTGCTGGAGAAGAGCCGCGACCACGCCCAGGCAGGCATGCGCATCACCGTGCCCAAGGTGCCGGTCATCCTGCGCCCTTACGCCGTCACGGGCAACACCACCGCCGCGTGGGGCCCGAAGCGCCTCGAGATATTCACCACGCAGCAGCCTTACGGCGGCATGCCGCAGAATTACGAGGAACGCACCGCGCTGACGACCAACCGTCTGCTCGGCTACATGTCCCAGTATGACACCTATACCTTCAAGGTGTTCCAGCACCTGCTCTTCGGCCAGCAGGCCGTCGCCTTCGGTGTCGGCTTCTACCCGTCCGTATGGCAGGCCACAGGTGACGCCAACCTCTTCCTGACCGACGAGACGCCGGCGGGCTACGGACGCAACGGCGAATCTCTGATGTACTACAGGGCCGCCTTCGTGGACCGCGACATCCGCTCCTACGACCGCTGGAGATATGGTTCCTACCGCGACTACACGCCTGATTCGAAGGCATTCGGATACATCATCAACAGCAACATGCGCTTCTATTCCAACAATTACTACGCGATGGGAGACGTGCTGCACATACAGATGCGCGACTGGTGGGACTTCTTCGGCGTGTGGAACAAGAGCTTCTTCGCAGCCACCAACAAGACGGTCCGCAAGCACTGGCGCTTCATCAGCGCATACTATCCTACGGTGTGGTCGGACGATTATTACAGCCGCGGCCCTCACACCACAGGCGAATCCCTGCTGGACAGGGATGAGAAGATCTATACCGAATTCCTCTCCCCGGTGCAGTCCGGCGACAGCCTGTATGCCATCAAATGGGGCTACCAGTATCCGCGCCAGCTGGTGGGCATAGACTCCGCCGGCCATCAGAAGCGACTCAGTGCCTTCGCCGAAAATACCAGCCGCATTGCGGTTGCGCCTGACGGCAAACTCTACTGGTCGGAAGTGGTGCGCGACCCGCGCTGGGAGCTGCTCAGCCATTCCATCATAAGGTATTACGATCCGGCAACGGGCCGCACACGCGATCTGACCCGCGGCACGAGATATTTCAATCCGTCATTCTCGCCTTCAGGCGACACCATACTGGTGGCCAGGTATGATATTGGCGGCAGCACCAAATGCGTGATGCTGGACAGGGAGACGGGCAGGGTCCTGAGCGAGATGGACGCGCCGCGCAAGGGACAGGTCACCGAGATGGTCATGATCGGGGACATGCTCTACGCGCTCTGCATCACGGACAGCGGCATGGGCCTGTACAGCTCCTTCCCTCTGTACGACACCGGCTGGGACTGCGAGATACTGCCTCAGCCCAGCTATATGCAGCAGCTCGCGGTCCACGGCGACAATGTCAGCTTCGTCTGCGACCGCGACGGAGTATGCAGCATATATGAGTATTCCTCCCAGAACAAGGCCCTCACCAAGCTTACCAATGCCCGCTTCGGCAACTTCTATCCGAGCTTCGATGCGGACGGCAACCTGATCTGCACGGATTATGACAAGATGGGACACCATCCGGTGACGGTTCCGGCGGACTCCCTGCTCGCGCAGGAAGAACCGATGGAATACGACCGCGCCAAGGCCTACCCGATGGCCGAACATCTCAGCCGCATAGCGCACGAGACCCTCGAGTTCCCATCCGAAAGCAAATACGCCGACATAGCGTCAGAAATAGATACTCTGCAGAGCCGTCCATACCGCAAGGGCGGCCACGGCCTGTTCAATTTCCACTCCTGGGCGCCGTTCTACGCCAATATCAACAGGATCACCACGATGAGCTATGACGAATTCTACCAGCTTGCCGGCGCCGGTGCGACGGTCATCTCGCAGAACACCCTCGGCACGGCAGTGACCCAGCTGGGCTATGAATTCCACCCGGACCCGGGTCTGCTCAGCAAGCTCGAAGAGGGCCAGCAGCGCAAAAATTATCATTCCGGACACATCAATTTCAACTATACAGGCTGGTATCCGGCCATCGAACTGACCGCTGACATCAATGACCACGCGCTGGTTTACAAGGGCGTAGGCAAACTTATGTCGCTGGACGCCTCCGCCAGGGTCTATGTACCATGGGACTTCAGCAAGGGCGGCTGGAACAGGGGCCTGATACCTTACGTGCAGGGCAACTGGTCCAATGACGGCATATATGATGTCACATGGGGCGCAAGATACTATTCGGTCAGACCTAAATCCAAGCGCCAGCTCTGTCCGCGTCTTGGCTTCGGCGTGGAGCTGGACGGCCGCACTTCCATCACTGACCTGGGAGTGCGCAACCTGGCTTACGCCTATCTCTACGGCTACCTGCCGGGTATTACCAAGGACCAGAGCATCAAGCTGACCGCATCGCACCAGCACCAGTGGAACGACAGCTCCACACCGGTCGATCTGCTCTCCAACCTCGCCTCCATGCCTCGCGGCTACAGCAAGGCAGGCCTGGCGGACTACACCAAGTTCACGCTGGACTACGGCATTTTCGTCTATCTGGGTGATGTCACCTGGCCGTGGCTCTACTATCTGCACAGACTGCAGCTCATACCTTTCGCTGATTTCGCCATCAACCGTGCTCCGCAGATGAAGCAGCCGGACTACCTGTATTCATACGGAGCGGACGTCCTTCTCTGCGGCCACTACTTCCGCATAGGCAGCGAGATCAACCTGGGCTTCCGCTACGCCCGCACCGCAGACGGTAAAAATACCTGGAGCGTTATTTTTAATAACAGTTTGAAATAAAAAGTGCTATTTTTGCATAAATTATAAATCAAAACGATATGGTTCTCTTAGAAGTATTCCTTTGCCTGGCCTTCATTGGAGTGACAGGCTGGTTAGTCCTCAAGAAGTACAATCCGTCCACCATCCTGTTCGTGATGGGTATGCTGATGCTTGCTCTGGCAACGATACTCGGCATCTCCGACCCGACCTCTGGAGTGGAGACCACAGGCTCCAAGTTCATGGACCTGTTCAAGATCGTCGAGACACGCTTCGGCAAGTCATTCGTCTCCTTCGGTCTGCTGATCATGACCATATCCGGTTACGTGGCAGTGATGAACAAGATGAAAGCCACCGAGGCGATGGTCTATATCGCATCCAAGCCTCTGTCCATCTTCAAGGGCAACCCTTACCTGGCGGCCATCATCGTGATACCTATCTGCACCTGCCTCTTCCTCTGCATCAACTCGGCGTCAGGACTGGGTCTCCTGCTGGTGGCGACCATTTATCCTATACTTCTGAATATCGGCGTCAGCAAGCCTACGGCCCTTTCGGTGATCATCATGTCGGTCATCTTCGATATGGGTCCTGCATCCGCCAACACCCAGCTCGCAGCAGCTCAGTACGGCGGCAACGGCACTGACTATTTCATCCAGTACCAGATACCTATGATCATCGTGGCGGTCATCTGCCTGATGCTCACGTCATATTTCTCCAACCGCTTCCTTGACAAGAAGGATGTAAAGGCAGACAAGGAAATCTTCGACAATGCTACATCCGGCGAAAAGCCTTCCGTACCGCTCTGGTTCGCATTTTTCCCAATCATCCCTCTCGTGCTGCTCATCCTCCTCTCACCTTCAGTGGGTCTGGTGGATTTCCAGGCATCGACTTCGATGATAATGCTCATCTGCGCGCTGTTCGCCTCCATTTTCCTCTGCATCTACAAGAAGAGCCTCAAGGCGGGCTGCGACATGATGAAGAGCTTCTGGGACGGTCTGGGCTCATCCTTCGGTTCGGTCATCGTGCTGACCGTGGCTGCGCTCATCTTCGCTGACGGTCTGACGAGCCTCAATTTCATCGACCTGATCGTCAACGGCTGCAATGCCCTCAATATGGGTGCTGTGGCAGTGACGATAGTGTTCTCCCTCGTGGTGCTTTTCTGCTCCGCAATGATGGGCAGCGGCAATGCGGCGTTCTTCGCATTCGGTCCGATGATCCCTCTCATCGCAAGCAAGTTCGGCATCACCGACCCTGCGGGCATCGCATCGATGATCCTGCCTATCCAGCTGCTGGCCAGCATGGGCCGCGGCGTGTCGCCGATCTCCGCTGTCGTTGTGGCAGTCGGCGGTTCGACCAACACCAATACCATGGACATGGTCAAGCGCACCATGATCCCTATCCTCACCACCGCCGTGGTGATGATCATCTTCAACTTTATTGTCAACTGGTAAACAATTATTAAGATATGCTTACTCTTATCAAGAACGCTGATGTCTATGCTCCGGAACATATCGGAAAG
>JAKSJG010000036.1 GCA_024398365.1 Bacteroidales bacterium
GCCTTGGGCATCCTGTCCGTGAGTGGCTTGAGCCTTGTGCCGAGTCCGGCCGCCAGAATAAACGCCTTCATATCCTAAAAATCCTGTTCTTTCTCAAGTTCGCGGTGGTAGAGCTTCACCCTGACGTTGAACTTCTGGGCGATGTGCTCCGCAAGGTGCTGCGCGCAATATACGCTGCGGTGCTGTCCTCCCGTGCATCCACAGCAGAACATGAGGCTTGTGAACTTGCGTTCAATATATCTCTGAACGTGGGCGTCCGCCAGCGCATACACGCTGTCGAGGAACTTATATACTCCGCCCTCGTTCTCTATAAAATCTATCACTTCCTTGTCCAGGCCGTTGAAATGCCTGTAATGCTCGTATTTGCCCGGATTCTCGAGCGCGCGGCAGTCAAACACATATCCGCCGCCGTTGCCGCTGATGTCATTCGGGATGCCCTTCTTGTAGGCGAAGCTATAGACGCGCACCTCGAGGGTTCCCTGGCTCTCGCGGTACTGGCGCATCTGAGTGAGTTCCGTCAGCAGGCCTGAGAGATAAGGATACTCCTCGAACGGCTCAGCAAGCAGCTTGCGGAGGTTCGCGATGGCATACGGCACGCTCTGCAAGAAATGCGGCTTCTTCTCGAAATAGCCGCGGAATCCGTAGGCGCCCAGCACCTGAAGTGTGCGGAAGAGCACGAAATGACGCAGTATCCTGAGGAATTCGTCACGATCCACAGGCATATATTCCTTGAGGGCGTCAAGGTAGGCATCCACAAGCTCCATCTTGAGCTCATCGGAATAATTGGCCTTGGCCTGCCAGATGAAGGATGCCACGTCGTAATATATCGGACCCTTGCGGCCTCCCTGGAAGTCAATGAAATACGGCTCATCGTCCACCAGCATCACATTGCGTGACTGGAAGTCGCGGTAAAGGAAGGTATCTGTCATGCAGCCCATCAGCACCTCGGACATCCTGCGGAAGTCCTCGTCCAGCCTGATCTCGCTGAACTCTATGCCGGTGGCCTTGAGGAAGCAGTATTTGAAGTAATTCTGATCGAAGGATATCATCCTTTCGTCGAATTCCGGCTGAGGGAAGCACACAGACCAGTCAAGGTTCTTCGCACCTTCGAACTGGAGTGCCGGGAGAGCGCGTACGGTCTTGAACAGAAGAGCTTTCTCCTGATCGCTGTATTCACCCTTCTCCCTTCCGGAGGCCAGTCTCTGGAACAGGATGTCATTGCCGAGGTCCTCCTGAAGGTAGTACATGAAGTCCTCGCTGTGAGCATAGACCTTCGGTACCGGAAGGCCCTTGTCCCTGAAATCCTTCGCCAGAGTCCAGAATGCCACGTTCTCCTCGCGGCAGGTGCCGCGTACGGCTATCAGCGTCCGGGTGTCACCCTTGACACGGAAATACCTGCGGTTGCTGCCCGAAGAAGGCAGTTCATCCACGCTGATGACATTCTCACCGGTGAAGTCTCCGAAAAGTGATTCTATCTGGTGTAATTCACTCATAACCTGCAAATATAATCATTTTTGGCTTAACGCGTCAGTCCACCTTCATCGTCACGGCCGGGCTGACCTTTGACACGAATGCCGAGGAGAGGCTGAGGATAAGCATTATGACAATAAACGATATGATATTCAAAAGCACGAGTCCGGGCCAGTTGAAGTCCACCGGCACGTAACCCACAAAATAATTCTCCGGGTCAAGCTTGAACACGTGCGTGTATTTCTGTATCAGGCAGAGGCCCAGGGCCAGGGCGTTGCCCAGCAGCATGCCCTTCCCCACCAGGGCGGCAGCCTTGCGCAGGAACACTCCGGTCACGGCGCGGTTGGTCATGCCCACCGACTTGAGCACGCCTATCATCGATATGCGGCGGAAGAGTATGATGAGGATGGCGGAGATCATGTTGAAACCTGCCACGGCCATCATCAGTGCGAGTATCATCAGCACGTTGAGATCCAGCAGCGCAAGCCAGTCGAACAGGTGCGCGTAGATGCGCGTGACCGGCATGACGAACACTGCGGGGTCGTCGTCCTGCACGGAAGTGAAGCCGATATTCTCGATGATGCCGGAGACCGCGTCAATGTCCGCACGGCGCGTCGTGCGCACCTCCATGGCGGACACCTGGTCCTTCTCCCACCCGTTGAGCCTGCGCACCTGCCTGAGGTCTATCAGGCCGAAGCTCTGGTCAATCTCCTCCAGCTGCGCGTCATACAGTCCGCAGATGTCGAAGCGGCGCACCTTGACGTCATCCCCGATGAAATAAACGGTCATCCTGTCGCCGGACCTGAGATTCAGTTTCTCGGCCAGAGGCCTGGAAATCAGGGCATCATTGCTGATTCCGGCACTGAAGTCGGGCAGCCTGCCCTCAACCAGGGCGGCCTCGAAGAAGCTCATGTCATAAAGAGAATCCACGCCCTTGAAATAAAGGCCGTGGATATCTTCGTCTGTCTTGATAAGTCCGGATCTGTACCCCACTCCGCTGATGGACGTCACGCTGCGCAGACTGTCCACCGCAGCGAGCCAGGATATGCTGTCCGTGAAAGGGTAATGCTCATTTATCGGACTCTGTCCCGGTGCTACCAGAGTGACAGAACCCATCATGCCTGTGACCTTGGCCTTGATCTCCGACTTGAAACCGGCCACCACGACCACCGCCACGACCATCACAGCAACACTCAGCGCCACCGAGATCCAGGCGATCCGGTTGCCCTTGTCCCGAAGGCGCTGCGCTATGAATTTTCCGGCGTTCAAAAGTTATCTGAGAACAGCTGAGAAGTTCTTTTCAAATGTCTTGAGCAGCTTGTCGGTCATCTTCTCAACCGCATCGTCGGTGAGGGTCTTCTCAGGATCCTGGAAGATGAACGAGATGGCGTACTGCTTCTTGCCTTCGCCGATCTTGCTGTCGCGGTAAACATCGAAGAGGGCGACCTGCTTGAGGAAGTTCTTCTCTGCCTGGAAGGCAGCCTTGCGTATGTCGGCGAAGCGCACGTCCTCGTCGATGAGGATGGCAAGGTCGCGGCGTACCTCAGGGAACTTAGGCATTTCCTTGTAGAGCACCTTGTCCTTCTTCACGAGATTGAAGAACTGAGGCCAGGTGATCTCAGCCACAAATACAGGCTGCTTGATGTCAAACTTCTTGGCAAGGGCCGGATTGACGGTACCTGCGATGGCCAGACGCTTGTCGCCGAGCTTGTACTCCAGACCTTCACTGAAGATATCCGCTGGAGCGGCATCTATGTTGAAGTTGTAAATATTCGCTCCGAAACGCTTGAGCAGGGTCTCGAGATAGCCCTTCATCGCGAAGTAGTTGCCCGCGCCTATCTCATTGCGCCAGCTCTTGGTGCCCGGGCCGGTGATCGCGAAGCAGAGGCGTGTCTCTTCCTTGTAGGATTTGAGGTTTGCCACAGGAGCCTCGTCACCTTCCTTAGGTACGAATGAGTAGCAGTTGCCGATCTCGAAGATCTTCATGTTGCTGGCCTGACGGTTGAGATTGTATGAGATGACCTCAAGGGCGTTGAGTATCAGAGTCTGACGCATTGTATTGAGGTCGGAGCTCAGAGGGTTGACTATGTGCACGAGATTCTCTGCAGGGAAGCTTGTGAGCTTGCTGTAATAGTCGCCCTTGGTCAGGGAGTTGTTCATTGTCTCGTTGAAGCCCCAGCCAGCGAAGAGGTTGGAAACCGTAGAGCGTACCACCTCAGGGTCAGGATGCTCGGAAGCATTGACGGAGATGCGCATGCCTTCAGGAAGTTCGATGTTGTTGTAGCCGTAGATGCGGAGCACCTCCTCCACAACGTCACATTCGCGGGTCACGTCAACGCGGTATGAAGGCACCTTTACAACTGCGCCGTCCTCCGTTTCGGAGGCGAACTCGAATTCCATGGCGGTGAGGATGTCCTTGATGGTCTTCGCGCCTATCTTCTTGCCGATGAGAGCCTCCATACGTGCGTAATTGAGGGACACCTCTGCCTTCCGTGCAGGAGCGTCGCATACTTCCTGCACCTTGCCGACGATCCTGCCGCCTGCGATCTCCTGGATGAGGAGGGCGGCGCGCTTTGCTGCCGTCATGGTAGCGAGAGGATCCACGCCGCGCTCATAGCGGAATGAAGCGTCAGTCTTGAGGGTGTGCCTCTTGGATGTCTTGCGAATGCTTACAGGGTTGAAATATGCAGCCTCGAGGAATACCTCGGTGGTCTTCTCGGTCACGCCGCTGTGCTCACCGCCGAATACGCCGGCGATGCACATAGGGTCCTTTTCATTGCAGATGACAAGGTCATTTGCGCTCAATGTGCGCTCAACTCCGTCGAGTGTGACGAACTTGCAGCCTTCCTCGGCACGGCGGACAACCACCTTGCGGCCCTCGATCATTGCAGCGTCGAAGGCGTGGAGCGGATGACCCATCTCGTTGAGAACGAAGTTGGTGATATCCACAACGTTGTTGATAGGGCGCTGGCCGATGGCCTGGAGACGCTCCTTGAGCCAGTCCGGAGAAGGTCCCACCTTGACATCCTTGATGGTGATGCCGATGTAGCGCGGAGCCAGTTCAGGGGCCTCAACCACTACAGGGATGGCCTCACCTTCGCCTTCCTTGAAAGCGCTCACGTCAGGCAGAGTGTATTCGCAAGCTATGCCGTTGGTCTTGCAGTATGCGTAGAGGTCGCGGACGCAGCCGATGTGGGAAGCGCCGTCCACGCGGTTAGGAGTCAGTCCGATCTCATACACCGTGTCTGTCTTGAGCTGCAGATAATCCTTGGCTGCCGTGCCAGGGACTGCCGCAGGGTCAAGTACCATGATGCCGGCGTGGTCGTTGCCTATGCCGAGCTCGTCCTCGGCGCAGATCATGCCGTTGCTTTCCACACCGCGGATCTTGGATTTCTTGATCTTGAATTCGCTGCCGTCGTCGGTAGGCAGCCTGGTGCCTATGGTAGCGAGGAGGACCTTCTGTCCCGCTGCCACGTTAGGCGCACCGCAAACGACCTGAAGAAGGCCTTCGGCACCGGTGTTGAGCTGAGTCACATGGAGATGGTCTGAGTCCGGATGCGCCACGCATTCAACGACTTCAGCCACGATGACGCCGGCGAGGCCACCGGGGATCTGCTCCGTTGTCTCTATGTGTTCAACTTCAAGACCTGTATCTGTCAGGATAACGCCCACCTGTTCAGGGGTGAGGTCAAATTTGAGGTAATCTTTCAACCAGTTGTATGAGACTGTCATATCTGTATGTATTATTTATTATTTCGATTCGTTCTGCAAATTTGCAAATATAATAAAAATAGACCGAAAATAATGGTAAGGACCGCATTAAATCCCCCTCCCCCAAAAAAAGAAATCAAATTATGAACTCCGCCAATTATTTATTATATTTGCAATATTACCAAACACACATTCAGTCATGATCAAGAACACATATCTGACTCCGCTGGTTGAAATTTCCGGGATGATGGGCGAAAACATCATCTGCGCAAGCGGCACCAACGGAAGCAATGAAGATTTCGGCAAAGGCAACGGCTTCACCCCTGACCTTTTCGAGTCTCTCAAACCATTTTAATTCAAAAAACTTGTCCATTAAAATTACAATCACATGAAAAGGACTGTCTCATTAATTGCGATTGCAACTGCAATCATCCTCTCATCCGGCTGCAGCAAAATGGATGAGTTCAGACGTCTCGCCACGGCAAAGCACCCGACTTACACAGCCGTGTTCGCTGACGCAACCAGATCCGAACTCACCGAAGACGGTGACCTCTACCACCCTGTCTGGACGGCAGGCGACAGAATAGCCATCACCGACGGCTACACAACTTCATACTACAAGACAAACGTGACCGGCAGGGACGCCGCAGATTTCACTTTCGCATCTGGTGTGGATCCGGAGTACGTTCCGACGGCATTCTTCCCTTCCACCATCGTCAATAAGATCCCTTCTGTCCAGAAGTATGTTACCGGCAAGATCTTCATCCCAATGATCGGCGAGATCATGGACAACAAGATCACCTTCAAGAACCTCTGCGGTATGATGAAGCTCAACATCTCGGCAGAGAGCAGCGTCAGCATCAGACGCATCGAGATCTCCGCTGACCAGCCTATTTGCGGTGAATACTACGTTGAAGACGGAAAGGCTGTAGTGGACGATGAGGAAGGCATCCTCACCGTCGAGTTCGACGAAGGTCTCAAGGTCGGCACAACAGCCACTCCGGTTTACATCTCACTCCCTGAGAACACTTACACCGGACTCACATTCAAGGCATTCACCACAGGCAACAACAAATACTGCGAAGTCAGCCTCAAGAGGGGCAAAACCATCAAGATCGAACGCTCCATGGTTCACGAAGGTGCAATCACCCTCAAGAACTTCAAGACAGTGAGCATCCCTATGGCCGACCTCTTCGACATCATCTTCTCACCTGACGGCACAGCATTTGACGCTTCCTCAAACGCTCTCGATGTCCAGACATTTGATGATCCGAGCATGTGCACAGTTTACGATGCACGCCTCGGCCGCTGGGTTGCACAGTTCAACCACAGTGGTGTCCTGACTCTCAACAGCGGCTACTACCGTGCCGACTATGACGACAACACCGTCAACGCCCTCGCTGAAGGCCACACACTCGAATGCCTCTGCTGCATGGATATTGAAACCGAAGGTAACACCGAATACAAGATGTTCAGTACTATGCAGTCCGGCGGCACCGGATTCCTTGTCAGCAAGTCCAATGCAGAAACCCCGATGCAGCTCACATTCCTCCCTCATGTAGGCGGCGCCTATGTATGGGCCGGTTCCGAAGTGATGCCTGCTCCTGGACGCTACTACCATATCGTCGGAGTCTTCGACAAGGAACATGAGATTGCAAGCGTTTACATTAACGGAGAGCTCGTCGGCGAATATGACGCAATAGGCGACTTCAAGGCCGCAACCTCAGGATCAAGGTGGTTCTGCGTGGGCGGAGACTCATCCGCAACTACAGCGCAGAACGGCTGGAAGGGATGCGTGGCCATCGCACGTGCATACTCATCCGTCCTTACAGAGGATCAGGTCAAATCCCTCTACTACGCTTCATATACAGGCCACGACTACTCCAATTTCTTCGCTTACACCGGCATCTCATATACAAACGATGAGACTTATCCTGCAGGCGGCGAATTCATACTCTCGGCTGCAGGCATTGAGGAAGGCGACTACCTCTGCTTCGAACCGGTCGAGGATGAAAACAATCTTATCGAATGTGCTACAGTTTACGATTACGGCACACTCATCGCAACTCTCCCTGCAAGCATCACAACCGGTCAGTACCGCATCTGGGCTTGCCGCGATGAGCAGAAGTATCTCGTAGGCAAGGTTAAGATGACTGTCGAATAGTATTTCTATTACCTGAAATAAGGGGCTCCAAACCGCAGGAATGCGATTTGGAGCCTTTTCATTTTATTTCGGTTATATTTATTCGTATCTTTGCGGATATTCAAACGGATCATACACAGATGAACAATAACGGATTGACACTTGGCGTCCTTGGGGGAATGGGACCGGCAGCATCTGCCGAATTCATGCGCCTGCTTGCCGAAAAGGCACCTGCCGGGAAGGACCAGGAGCACCCTCGCGTAATACTGTATTCCAACTCCATAACGCCTAACCGCACCGCATTCCTCGAGGGACGCGGAGAGGATCCGGCGCCATACCTGCTGGACGGCCTCAAATCCCTCCTCGGCTGGGGAGCGGACCTGGTCTGCGTCACCTGCAACACCGCCCACGTCTTCGTGGACAAATTCCCGCAGGAAATACGCGACCACCTCGTGCACATCGTCGATGAGACCATACTGCAGTGCCGCCAGCGCAGTCCAAAGGGCGCATGGCTCACAGCCACTCTGGGCACGATGAATTCGGGTCTCTACCAGAAGCATGCCGAGAGCTGCGGATATACCTTCCGCGTACCGACTCCTGAACTCCAGAAGGAGATCCACGATATCACGGACATTATCAAGGCTGGCAAGGCTGAGGAAGGCGGACGCAGATACCGCGCCGTGATCGACCAGCTCTGGGAGATCGAGAAGCTCCCGGTAGTCGGCGCCTGCACAGAGCTCCCTATTGCATACGAGAATACAGGCCTGCCTGCAGAATGGGGCATTTCATCCCTTGACGCACTTGCAGACGGCTGCATCCGCGAACTTTACAAACCTTTGAAATAACACTGCGCTATGGCATTCTGGGGCATATTCGGTTCAAAAAAGAAAGAAGTACAGCAAACTGCAGGCGACCAGCCTGCCGTTGAAGAAGATATTGAGAAAGTGGCTGCGGAGCGCCTGGACCAGGGCCTCCAGAAGACAAGGCGTTCAATATTTGAAAAGATAACTCACGCCATCGCCGGCAAGAGCGTAGTGGACGACGACGTGCTGGACTCCATTGAGGAGGCACTCATCACTTCCGATGTCGGCGTCGAGACGACCCAGAATATCATCGAGCGTCTGGAAGAGCGCGTGGCAAGGGACAAATACCTCAACACTGACGAGCTCAACCGTATTCTTTCGGAGGAGATCGAGGCCCTGCTCGGCGTGGAGGAAGACAAGGTCATAGAACCTTTCGATTTCTCTAAAAAGCCATATGTCATAATGGTTGTGGGCGTAAACGGCGTAGGCAAGACCACTACCATCGGCAAGCTTGCAGCCCAGCTCAAGGATGCCGGCAAGAAAGTGGTGCTCGGCGCTGCGGATACCTTCAGGGCTGCTGCTGTCGATCAGCTGGTCATCTGGGCTGAGCGCGCCGGAGTGGACATTGTCAAGCAGGAGATGGGTTCAGACCCGGCTTCCGTGGCTTACGATACCGTGAGCAGCGCTGTGGCGAAGGATGCTGATGTGGTGATAATAGATACCGCCGGCCGTCTGCACAACAAGGTCGGCCTGATGAATGAGCTCACCAAGATACGCAATGTGATGCGCAAGGTGGTTCCGGACGCTCCCCATGAGGTGCTGCTGGTGATTGACGGCTCCACTGGCCAGAACGGTTTCCTTCAGGCCAAGGAGTTCGTGCGCGCCACCGATGTGACGGCTCTCGCAGTCACAAAACTTGACGGCTCCGCCAAAGGCGGCGTTGTCATAGGCATCAGCGACCAGTTCAAGATACCGGTGAAGTTCATCGGCGTAGGCGAAGGCATCAACGACCTCCGCCTCTTCAACTGTCACGATTTCGTTAAATCATTGTTTAAATAGCCAGGACTATTCCCAGCTGACGGACACCCTGTAGGCAATGCCGTTGAGGAGCTCTGTCTTGCCGGTATAGTTGACGTTGCCGTGCTCGTCGATGACGGAGTCGGGACGTGAGTTGTTGTGCACGCTGAAGAACCAGGTGCCGCCCTCGACTGACTCGAGAAGCAGTTCCTTGGCATTGTCATTTGAAACCACCTTGCTGTCGGCATTGTTCTCGAAGGCGAAGGTTCCCCTCTTGGCAAGCACATTGATTTCATAGTCTCCGAAATACTCGAGACGGAAGCGTACGTTCTTCGCAGTTGAAGGTATGCCCACAGCGAAATGATGATACTGTCCGTCACCGATCTTCGCGTGGAGCGGATCGTTTGCCGTACTCTCCTTGTCAGCGATGTATTGCTCGCCCTTGTGCAGCACCTGCTTGACCTCAGCCACGCCGCGGCCGTCCATAGAGTACATCAGCATAGCACCCATAAGTTCCATGCGCTCGCCGCCGTCCACCTCTTCAGGGTGGGAACCGCAGCAGATGACGCGGCCTGAGTGCCGGTTGTTCTTCCATGCCCAGATAGATGCCTTCTGATGCATCTCCTTCGCAGGGTAATCATATCTTGCGAGCACTTCCGTGCCCGGAATGAGATCCACGGTATAGCAGCCGCCGTGATGGCGTACGCTGTCCACATACATGTCGCCGCCGAAGTCAAAATAATTCAGCAGACCGCTTCCCGGCTCGATGAACATACCGGTCGGAGTCTGCGTATTGAGTCCGCTGGATGTGGTATGGCCAGGCCAGATGGCATAAAAAGTGGAGGACGGATCTCCCACTACACCGCTGCTGCCCACACTTGCGAGGAATGCGCCGGCACAGGAGCCCTGATATGAGCCTCCGTTGCGGAAGAATGTCCTCACAGCATTTCGGCCCGCTGCGCCAAGGCAGCGTCCATGGCTGCCTGAGCTGCCTCCGCAGGAATAGAACACCTTGTAGCGCGGCTTGCCGTCAGGATACATGAGGAAACCGTTGTGATCCACTTCCGATCCGACGAATTTCTGGATCTGGAAGATGGAATCGGCATGGGATGTAGGATATCTTTCACCCATGAGGAAGTCCAGGGAGATGTCAAAGGAATCACAGGCCGGAAGGCGTTCACGCGAGGTGAGGTATGTACCGCCGTCCATCATCACGTCCTTGTAATAGCCCTCTTCCAGGACATCATCAGGGATAGTCACACTTATATCCTCGTCCCACTGGGATGCGTCCACGATGACATCATCAGGCGTCACCGGCTTTTCCTGCCCACAGGAAATGATAGTAAGAAACGCTGCTGACATAGCAGCCAGAGTAATGTATGTTCTCTTCATAGAATTGTCCTCCTTAGTTTGCAGCCCATTTAACGGTGAGTTTGTTGCCGGTATTGATATCGATGAATGTCACCGGGATCTTGGTCTTGCCGCTGTAGCCGCTGTTGATCCAACGGAGATTGGTCTTGACGAGCCAGTCAGCCGACTTCTGGGTGGTATAGATGGTCAGAGCGCGATTTGCACTGCCGGCTCGGTTCATAAAATCAAGGGAAGTGCTGGTAAAGAAGTTGGTAGGCAGAGCATTGTCCTTCGGGACGAAATTGTCACCTATCACAAGTTCCTTGAGATTCGGCATATTGTAGAACATATAGTTCAGCTTTGCGGCTTCGAGCTGGCTGACAGTGAAGCTGGAGATATCAAGCCTTTCCAGAGAGTTGGCGAACTGGAACATATATGTCACACTCAATGCGTTTGACGTGTCAAAGTTGGAAAGATCTATGGACTTGAGTGACATGCAGTGGTTGAAGAGGCTGCGGAAGTGCCGGACATTGCCGGTCTTGAAATGGCTGACGTCAAGCTCTTCAAGAGACTGGCAATATGAGAACATATTGTCCATCGAGGTATTCTCCGAAGTATCACCCAACCAGGAGAGGTCTAATGTCTTCAGCTGGCGGCAATACGAGAACATATATTCCGACTTATAGATGACAGGAGCCGTCATATTTCCGAAATCTATGCTTTCGAGCATTTCCATATGATCGAACATGAATGAAGGATACTCATTCATATGGTACTTCTTCGCGCTGGTCGAAATCGTGATTGTTCCGGTGGCCTTGTCGTATGACGCGTATGCCGGAGCTCCGGAGAAATTGTCGATGCGGATGCCGTCAGTGGATGGTGACTCGGTAACGAAACTGATAGACTTGATGATGGAGTCGGCCAGAGAAAAAGTGCAGTGCAGACTGTCCGGACTCTGACGCACCATCGCCTTGACTGCCATATTGAACATTCTTCCCTCAGGGAGGTATGACAGCTCTGCGGCGGAATTGTCCGTCAGCGAAGTAACCTCCAGCGCGAATCTGGTAAGGCCGCCGTCGTTGATCAGGACGGCACTGCCCTGCTTCGGCTGGAACACGCCAGTGCGGCCGTCCTCGGCTTCAATTGAGATGCACACGTCATTATAGATGCCTGCCGGTATGTGGAAGTTCAATGGAGTGCCAGCAGCATTGACATGGACCGGCTCTTCATTCTGAAGCAGCAGATCCTTGCCGTCCGAGATGCGGAGTGTGCTAACTGTAAAATCACCTATTGCGGACTTGAGCGTCAGTTCCAGATCGCCGCATCCGTCGGTCTCGGGCAGTTTTTCAACACAGGCCGAAACCAGGAGGACTGCCAGAAGCACCGTTATCAGGTTAAAAAGTCTTTTCATTTGTAGTTCAGAAATTATTGCAAACAAATATACAAAAAAAAGGGACGGTTGATTCAACCATCCCTTTAATATGCTAAGTCCGTAAAGACTATTTGTTTGCGAAGAATTCCTTTACCTTGTCGGTAGCAACGAACTGCTCTTCGAACATATAGGCACCGGTACGCTCTGACTTGACCATACGGATGCACTTTACAACGTTTCTCTTTTCTGACTTATCGCCACTGAAGGTAGCGACCGCTTTCTTTGCCATAGTATGATAAGTTTATGAGTTATTTGATTTCCTTGTGAACGGTTACCTTGTGAAGGTAAGGATTGTATTTCTTCATCTCCATTCTTTCTGGAGTGTTCTTCTTGTTCTTGGTGGTGATGTAGCGGGAAATACCTGGAACACCACTTTCACGCTGCTCTGTGCACTCAAGAATCACCTGTACTCTGTTTCCTTTCTTTGCCATAGCCGTACAAATTAAACAATGTTAATCAAACCTTTGGCCTGTGATGACTTCACAGTCTCAGCGAGGCCGTTCTTGTAGATAGTCTTCATACCGCGGCAAGAAACCTTGAGGGTAATGAATCTCTGCTCTTCCTCTGACCAGAACTTCTTGGTCTTCAGGTTAGGAGCAAATTCGCGCTTGGTGCGACGCTTGGAGTGGGAAACGTTGTTTCCGATCATCCTGGTCTTTCCTGTTACTTGACAAACTCGTGCCATTTGTGTATCTATTTTTTACTAATTTCCAATAATGGGCTGCAAATATCCTGATTTTTATTTTAAAAACCAAATTTTTCTACCTATTTACACAGTTTCAAGAATCTGTTCCAGCGTATGTTAGAAGGGAATTTCCTGTTGGCGTCGGTGGAGAGCCAGATGAACACCGGCTTGCCCACTATGTGGTCTTCAGGAACGAAGCCCCAGTAACGTGAATCGAGGGAATTGTGACGGTTATCACCCATCATGAAGTAATAATCCATCTTGAATGTGTAAGTGTCGCTTTCAATACCGTTGATGAATACCTTGCCGTCCTCAATCTTGAAATCGTTGTGCTCATATACCTCAATCGCCCTGGAATAGAGCGCGAGGTTCGCCTCATTGAGCTCGATGGTGGAGCCCTTCGCAGGGATCCATATCGGACCGTAATTGTCCCTTGTCCAGCCTGTCTCCGTATATGGGAAGAGCATCAGCGGGGAATCCGGGAAATCCGGCGGATATGCGTCAACATTGGCTGTCACCTCGACTACGTTCACGAGTTCGCGAACCTTGTCAACGTTCTCCTTGACAAGCGGCATCTCCGGATAACCCGGAAGCTGCTGCGAATACCAGAGTTCAGCCAAGTTCAATCCGAGACTTTCAAGGATTGCAGGATTGATGGTCGAGCCATCGGTCACAACGCGGTAGGTGTTCTGAATGCCCGGATATTCAGCCTGAGGCTGTCCGTTGACCACCACCTGACCGTCAACGATCCTGAGAGAGTCGCCTGCTACGGCAACGCATCTCTTGACGTAATGGTCTTTCTTGTCAACCGGACGGACCACTATCGGTCCGTACTTGTCGATGGTGTATTCACGGCCGGCAGTGCGGACGTGCATGTAATAGTCTTCGGCCGGAACACGCTTGAGCACCGTATCACCGTTCGGGAAGGAGAATACGACGTAGTCGTCTCTCCTGACCTTGCCCAGACCGGCTATCCTGCGATAGTCGAACTGGATGGCCTTGGAGTAACACTCCTTGCCTGAGCCGGGGAACACATTGTGTACAAACGGCATTGAAATCGGGGTCTGTGGCAACCTCGGTCCGTAGGCAACTTTGCTGACGAACAGATGGTCACCGGTCAGAAGGGAACTTTCCATTGAGGATGACGGGATCTTGAAGGCCTGGATGAAGAAGATATTGATGAAGGTCACCACAATTACTGCGAAGATGATGGCATCGAGCCAGTCCAGCAGCACATTGTGCTTCTCCCCTTCCTTGTACTCCTTCTTCCAGAAGGCCCACTTGACCTTCTTCGTGATGAAGATGTCGAAAACCACGGCGAGTCCGAGGATCCACCACCAGTTGCCGACCCATATCACCCAAAGAGTGTAGAGTACGGCCCAGAAACTGAACCGTACCCACTTGTTTTTATATATTCCCTTCAGCGACAAAGCGGAACTACTTTACTGAGTTTACGATTGCCTCGAATGCCTGAGGATTGTTCATCGCCAGGTCAGCGAGTACCTTGCGGTTGAGGCCGATGTTCTGCTTTGCGAGCTTGCCCATAAACTGTGAATAGTTCATACCATGCTGGCGTGCAGCTGCGTTGATACGAGTAATCCACAATGAACGGAATTCGCGTTTCTTTGCTTTGCGGTCGCGGTATGCGTAGGTGAGACCTTTTTCATAGGTGTTCTTGGCTACGGTCCAGACGTTCTTCCTTGAAAGGAAGTTACCGCGGGTCTGCTTTAAAATTTTCTTGCGGCGAGCTCTTGAAGCTACTGAGTTAACCGATCTTGGCATAATTTGATTGATTTTGGATGTCAGCGTCCCGTCTCGCGGGAACTTGCCGGCTGATCACCCGGGTTAAACATTAATTGTGAATTACTTTACCAACAAAGCCTTTACTCTGCTCTCGTCGGCGCTTGTGAGCATAGCGACGTGAGTAAGATTTCTCTTCTGCTTCTTGGTTTTCTTAGTCAGGATGTGACTCTTGAAGGCATGCTTGCGCTTTACCTTTCCAGAACCGGTGAGCGTGAAACGCTTCTTTGTACCGGAGTTGGTTTTCAATTTTGGCATAGTTAAAAATTTTAACTGTTTGTGAATATAAAGGGTTATAAAAACTATTTCTTCTTTGCAGGAGCAAGCATCATGATCATCCTCTTGCCTTCGAGCTTCGGCATCTGCTCTGCCTTGCCGTATTCCTCGAGGTCAACCGCAAATCTCAGAAGGAGCTTCTCGCCCTGCTCTGAGAAGAGGATTGAACGTCCGCGGAAGAAGACGTATGCCTTGACCTTGTCACCTTCCTGAAGGAAGCTCTTCGCATGGTTGAGCTTGAACTGGTAGTCGTGCTCATCGGTCTGAGGCCCGAAACGGATTTCCTTGATAACGACCTTGGAGGCATTTGCCTTCTGCTCCTTGGCCTTTTTCTTCTGCTGATAAACGTACTTCTGGTAATCAATGATCTTACATACCGGAGGATCCGCGTTAGGAGAGATCTCGACGAGGTCGAGCTCCTGTGACTCGGCCATCCTCAACGCTTCTGCGAGAGGATAGATGCCCTGTTCAGGGACATTTTCACCAACTACACGGACCTTCGGAGATGTGATTTCTTCGTTGATCTTGAGCCCCTCCTCCTTCTTGCGGTTTTGAGGCAGACGCTGATCCGGCTGTCTTGGAGCTGCTGCCGGCTTCGGCTTTGGTGGTCTGTAATTCGAGTTAGCGATAATTGTGTCCTCCGATGGTTAAGTGATTAATTACTATATGTGTGTTATTTAAGTTCTTCTTCTATCTCCTTACTAATGTATGCAGTGAACTCCTCGATGCTCATGGTACCGAGATTCTCACCGCCCTGCTTTCTGACTGATACTGTACCGTCGGCTGCTTCCTTCTCTCCTACGATAAGCAGGAACGGGATACGCTTGATCTCATTCTCACGTATCTTCTTGCCAATGGTCTCGTTACGGTCATCAATAGCGGCGCGAATTTCGCAATTATTCAGCATTTTGCAAACTTTTTCTGCAAAATCGTTATATTTTTCGCTGATAGGCAGTATCATAGCCTGGTCGGATGCGAGCCAGAGAGGTAGTTTGCCGGCTGTATGCTCGAGGAGCACAGCGACGAAACGCTCGAGAGAGCCGAAAGGTGCGCGGTGTATCATGACCGGACGGTGCTTCTTGTCATCGGCGCCGATATATTCGAGCTCGAAGCGCTCAGGGAGGTTGTAGTCAACCTGGATAGTACCCAGCTGCCAGCTGCGTCCGAGCGCGTCCTTGACCATGAAGTCGAGCTTAGGGCCGTAGAATGCCGCCTCGTCGTACTCAACAACTGTAGGAAGGCCCTTCTCAGCTGAAGCCTCGATGATTGCAGCCTCGGCCTTTGCCCAGTTCTCCTCTGAACCGATGTACTTGCTGTGGTCGGTCTTGTGACGGAGTGACACCTGTGCGGTGAATTTGTCGAACTTGAGGGTGCGGAATATGTAGAGCACGATGTCGATCACCTTGCAGAACTCCTCCTTGATCTGGTCAGGACGGCAGAAGAGGTGCGCGTCGTCCTGGGTGAAGCTGCGTACGCGGGTGAGTCCGTGGAGCTCGCCGCTCTGCTCGTAGCGATATACAGTACCGAATTCGGCGAGACGTACAGGAAGATCCTTGTAGGAGCGTGGCTTGCTCTTGTAGATCTCGCAGTGGTGAGGGCAGTTCATAGGCTTGAGGAGATACTCCTCGCCTTCCTGCGGAGTTGTTATAGGACGGAATGAATCCTTGCCGTACTTTGCCCAGTGGCCGGAAGTGACGTAAAGGTCCTTGTTGCCGATGTGCGGGGTGATCACCTGCACGTAACCGTACTCCTTCTGCACCTTGCGGAGGAAGTTCTCGAGACGGAGGCGGAGTTCGGCGCCCTTAGGGAGCCAGAGAGGCAGACCCATTCCCACCTTCTGTGAGAAGGTGAAGAGCTCCATCTCCTTGCCTATCTTGCGGTGGTCGCGCTTCTTGGCCTCTTCGAGCATCACGAGATACTCGTCGAGCATGCTCTTCTTAGGGAAAGTGATACCGTAGATACGGGTGAGCATCTTGTTGTGCTCGTCTCCCCTCCAGTATGCGCCTGCGATGCTTGTGAGCTTGACAGCCTTGATCATCGAGGTGTCCCTCAGATGAGGACCGCGGCAGAGGTCGGTGAATGAACCGTTGGTATAGAATGAGATGGTGCCGTCCTCGAGAGCCTCGATGAGTTCGCACTTGTAGAACTCATCCTTGGCGGAGAACTTCTGGAGAGCCTCTGCCTTGGATACGTCCTGACGGACGAATTTCTCCTTGGTGCGGGCGAGCTCTATCATCTTCTGCTCGATCTTCGGAAGGTCAGCGTCGGTCAGCTGCTTGTCGCCGAGGTCAATATCGTAATAGAAGCCGTTCTCGATGGATGGTCCGATACCGAACTTTACGCCCGGATAAAGGGTCTGGAGCGCCTCCGCCATCAGGTGTGACGAAGAGTGCCAGAATGTGGACTTGGCTTCCTGGTCTTCCCATTTGTGAAGTTTGATTTCTGCGTCCTGGTTGATAGGACGGTCCAGATCATAGATTTTGCCATCCACCGATGCGCACAAAACATCGGCTGCAAGGCGCGGGCTTATGCTCTCGGCAATCTGGAATGCCGTGATGCCCTGTTCGAATTCTTTGACGTTGCCGTCAGGAAAAGTGATCTTAATCATTACAACAGATTATTTATATTATGTATATCCTGCAAATATACTACTTATTTGGGATAATTGCACGTATCTATACAAGAATTGCACGAGTGCCGCCCGGCCATGCAGACGAAACCTGATTTTCCCGCCACAGAATAAATAATTTTGGCCATCAGCATTATTGCACTTATCTTTGGAACAATACATTTCTGCTGCGGGGAAAGATGTGGCAGAAGGATTTGTAGCGTTTGACTGTTTAACGAAAGGAATGTATTGATATGGAAAATTACCACGTTTGCCTCTCATCCCATGACGAGGTCATGTTCCGCTCGGAAGCGGATTTCACTTTTGCCTTCAATTGTTTCGCCGTCGCGGCACTGGAGTCTGAATCCGGAGCGCTGTGCGACGCATTTTTATCCACACACATGCATCTTGGCATCAGAAGCAGCAATCCACGTTATCTGATGTATCGTTCCAGGAATGCATATTCCAGATATTTCAACACGAAGTATCACAGGAAAGGACGACTGGGAGAAAAAGAATTCTTCCTTACCGAACTCCATGGCACCAGACACAATACGGCTGCTTTCAGTTATATTTTGAGGCAGGGCCTGCACCATGGACTGACGGCCACCCCATTCGGTTACAGGCACTGCTCCATCAATTCCATATTCCGGCAAGATACAGGTAAGGATTCCGCGCAAAACTTAATTGCCGACCAGCTCAGACACAGGCACCTCCCTTCCCACATAAAATTGCCATGCAACTACAGGATGTCAGAAAGCGGACTGCTCCTGCGCGAAGACATCATAGACACGTCTTACATGGAAAACCTCTTCATCTCCCCCAGAAACTTTCTGTATCAAATGAACCGCAAAAGTGGAGAGGAATGGATACGGGAACAAAAGGAAGAGGAATCCAGCACTCAGGTGATAACATTGGAACTGATTGAAAAAGGAGTTCCAGACGCGGACATAAAGAAAATGTATGGTAACGAATCCGGAAAGAATGCCGCCTTCTGGATAGATGACACCGTACTGTGCGAAATCATAGACAACCGATATGTACCGCGATATACAAAATCAAAAGACGGAACAATCTACGATCTCAGTGATTCCCAACGGGCCGATATCGGAAACAGATTGCTGACAGACATAAGGAATGACAATTACTCGAGGAAAGCTGGCGAAACATCACGATATGTAACAGTGGAACAAATACGTCGCTGCGCAGTAATAAGATGATTTTCGCGCCACAGAATACGCCGAACGCCCTTCTCAGGTATTCTGTGGCAGCATTTCGCCCGGGGAGGGCCATTTCCCGGCCACAGAATCACTCTGACGACGCCTACACGTATTCTGTGGCCAGCATTTTGCCCGAAAGGACCATTTTCCGGCCACAGAATCACTCTGACGGCATCCACACGTATTCTGTGGCCAGCATTTTACCCGAAAAGACCATTTTCCGGCCACAGAATCACTCTGACGACGCCTACACGTATTCTGTGGC
>JAKSJG010000037.1 GCA_024398365.1 Bacteroidales bacterium
AATACGCTCAGGATGTCGAAGCGCTCCATCACCTGATATATGATGCAGCTCCAGTTGCTCAGACCGTAGATGCCGTAGCCGGCTTCTCGCAGGCGGCTGATGAGGTCGCGCATCCCCGGCACTTCTCCCAGCACCACATCCACGTGACGGTCGGTGAATTCGCGCCATTCGGGCTCCCACTGCGGATATTGCGCGCAGAGCTCGGCCACCACCTCAGGGAAAGGCTGGTCTCCCTTGTCGTAGCGGTCCATATTCTCAGGGGTGCAGGCCACGGCCTTGAATGCGGCCATTTCCTCCTTTCTGTCTCCGAAGATGGACTTCAGGAACAGGTTGAAGTCATAATTGACCAGCACGTTGCCGAAATCAAAAACAATGTTGCGTATCATGACAGTGTGCAAAGATAGGGTTTATACGATAAATTATCTTAACTTTGCAGTACTTATGAAGAGATTATTACGTGCTTTAGCAATATTTTCATCACTGGCGCTCCTGGTGAGCTGCGCCAAGGATGAACCGCTGCCCATCGGGTCGCGTTCAGGCAGCGTGATCGAGGCCTGCATTGACGGAGACTATACCAGAACCATCCTGAGCGGCAGCGATGAAGCCGGCTATGACGTGCTATGGAGCGAAGGAGACGAGTTCGGACTTATCTACAAATACGGAAGACAGGGCTCCTATCTCGGCTTTTCGCGCTATCTCCTGAGCTGGGGCGCCGGTAGGGGAAATGCATCTTTCACTGCCCTCGAGGATTTCATCAGCGATACGGCGGTACCGATGTGCGCCATATATCCTGCATCCATTATCTCGCAGGAACTGAAGGGTAAGACCTCCAGCTATATACATCATCTGTCCTGGCCTTCACAGCAGGAATATATTGAAGGCAATGTCACCGGTGCGCCTATGTTCGCGAGTGTTGACGATCTGGAGGAGCCGGTGATGTTCCGCAATCTCGGCGGTCTGCTGCGGCTTACGGTCAAAGGCTCGGCCGAGGTGACCTCCATCACCCTGACGGCTGACCAGGCCATTGCCGGGGACTTTGAGATCTACAGTATCGACAATCCGGCGGTAAAGTTCACTGATTCCGCCGTACACAGCATCAGCCTCGACTGCGGGGACGGCGTGCAGCTCGACCAGGACGGAGTGGACTTCTATTTCTCACTTCCGGAAGGCAGCTATACCGGCGTGCAGATGAAGTTCTTCGATGCTGACGGTGAATGCTCGACCAAGACTGCCGGCGGCACCATCGTCATCAGCCGCAGTCAGATCACGGCCGCGAAGATGGACGGCATACGTCCTTCGACATTCGGCACGCTTGTCAAGGTCACCCGCGAGTGGGATGTGACACAAAACGATATTATTTCCAGTCTTTCATCTCTTCTGTCCGGCTCTTCGATTCAAGGCATGGGTGCATTGCTTGGTATGATAGTCAAGAACGGCGCCCACCTTGCAGCTATCGAATATCTGACCGAAGGCCCTGACGGCAGCACCGTCACGGCTTCGGGCACCGTGATTTATCCTCAGGTAAGTGACACCGTGGTTTTCTCGCGCATAGTCAGCTTCCAGCACGGCACCTGCGACATGGCGGATGCGCCGTCGCTGCAGACTATCGCCACTGAGCTGGTGCCTTGCGCTGTCGGCAAGAATATGGATCCGACCACTCCGATCCTGTTCATGTCCACGGCATTCAGAGAGTGGTATGTCGGCTGCATGGCGGACTACCTCGGCTACGGCGTCAGCCAGACTTCCGACCGCCAGCATCCATATCTGCACGTCGGTCTGACCGGCACCACATGCGCGGATATGCTCAAGGCTGCTGAGGAATACATCGTCCAGAAGAACCTTAACATTGCTGTCAACAAGTCCACCGGCAGCCCTGACATCGACCTGGTGGGCTATTCGCAGGGCGGAGCCGCCACTTTAGCCACGCTGCTCGAACTGCAGCGCCGCGGCGGATACACCAACCGCATACATGAGGTATGGGCGGGAGCCGGACCTTATGACATACCGGAATTCATGAACTATTTCAAGTCGCAGACTTCATATCTGAGGACGGGATACATACCGTTCTGCTTCCGTGGCATCTGCTACGGAGAGGGCGTCGATCTCAATTGGGCGAACATCTACACTGACGCTGAGAAGTCGAACTATATAGAGAGCATCTGCAGCACCAGGGAGGTGGGTGATCTCACGGGCCTGCTCGGCAATGATGTGACAACGATTCTCAACGGGGATTTCTATGCGGAAGGCTTCAATGCCAATCCGGATATACTCAGCCTCTTCTCCATTCTGCAGAAGAACTCCCTGACATCCTGCAGGAAGCCGGCTGCAAGCCTGATTCCCAAGATCAAACTATACCATAGCGAGAACGACAACACGGTGCCATACGCCTGCTCGGAGAATCTCCGGAAGGCATGGGGCTGCTCAGAGGTCAATCTACTTAAACCGGCTGACCACGTGGAGGCCGGAGTGTCATTCCTGCTGGAGTACTGTGGCATCGGAGGACTATTATAGACTATAATAAATTAATCAATTGATATGGCACGTTTTCTTGACCCGCCTAAGGCGAAACCTCAGCTCCCGCAGAACAAGATTGACGGGACCTACCGCAGGATGAGGCTCAAGGTATTCCTTGGAGCATTCTTCGGATATGCAGCGTACTATCTGGTGCGCAAGAATCTCTCAATAGCAGCGCCTGATATGATTGCCGAAGGCCTGCTGGACAAGGCCGGAGTCGGCATCGCCGCATCCGCTCTGTCCATCGCATACGCTTTCAGCAAATTCATCATGGGCAGCGTGTCCGACCGCTCGGATGCCCGCAAATTCCTCGTTCTCGGTCTGCTGCTGGCAGCCGGTGTGATGATAGTCACCGGCCTTCTGCCTTACAGCACCACCAACACCGCGCTCAACGTCGGCATCATCTTCGTGGCGATGCTTGTCGTCGGCTGGCTGTCCGGCATGGGCTGGCCTCCTTGCGGCCGCGTGATGGCGCACTGGTTCTCCCAGAGCGAACGAAGTTTCAAGATGAGCGTATGGAACACCTCCCACAATGTCGGCGGCGGTTCGATGAGCCTCCTTGTCAGCGCGGGCATCGCCATCATGCTGGCCCTCGGCTTCACTGAGCAGACCTGGCGAGCAGCCTTCATATTCCCGAGCATCGTGGCCATCGCCGTGGCCATCTTCTGCTGGTGGGCCCTCCGCGACCGTCCGGAAGCCTGCGGACTTCCAGCAGTCGAGGACTGGCGCAATGACCACAGCGGCAAGAAGGTGGCGGAAGGAGAGGAGGAGAAGATCCCGTTCAAGCGCCTCTTCATCGACTATGTATTCAAGAACAAGCTGCTCTGGAGCATTTCTCTTGCCAATGCGTTCATCTATATGGTACGCTACGGCATTGGCGACTGGGCGCCTACATATCTGCAGGAGACCGGCATCATGAATGCGGACCAGAGCCGCATAGCATTCGCGCTCTACGAATATGCGGCCATCCCGGGCACCATCATCTGCGGATGGGTGTCATCCAAGTTCTTCAAGGGCCGCTGCGCTCCGGTGAATGTGATATTTATCATACTGACCCTGATAGGCATACTGCTCTACTGGAAGGTGGCTCCCGTATCACCTGCCATGGTGTACATATCCCTGTCACTCATTGGCTTCTGCATCTACGGTCCTGTGGCGCTGATAGGCATACAGGCTCTGTCACTCGTGCCGAAGAATGCAGCTGGTACGGCCGCCGGCTTCTCCGGTCTGTTCGGTTATCTCGTGGGTGACGCTCTTCTGGCCAAGATCATTATGGGCCGCGTGGCCCAGAACTGGGGCTGGAATCCTACTTTCTGGATGTTCGTCGTGGGCTGTGCAGTGGCGATATTACTGTGCTGGCTATCCGGTCGCGGGGCTTCGGAAGAGGCCAGGTGATGAAATGCAGCGGAGGCCGGTCAGATGACCGGCCTCCGCTCTTATGCTTATATCTGTTGTTTCTGTCTTTCTGTCCTGTCCTGGAATAGCGCGTCGAGGTAAAAATCCTTGCGCTGCTCCTGCGTCATGGGGAATACTCCCATGCGGTATTCGAAACTTATGTCATCCTCAAGGTTGCCTGCATAAAGGGCATTGAGGTCGCAGAGGAAGAGACGCGCGTATGCCTTCTCATTGTCCCGCTGGAGGTCCCGGATATATGTTATGGCTTTCAATGCCGCCGCCTCGTCCAGGGTTTCCTGACAGAATACGAAGAGCCCGAACTCGTCGAATTCGCCGTAGAATCCGTCAGCTACCTTGGCAACCTTGCTGCGTAGGATTTCGCGCAGCGGCCTGGCCATGGACCAATAGTTGCGGTCAAGGTCGAGGCGTTCATCGCTGTCCGCCTGCCTTATGCCGGCCATCTCCTTGAGCAGTACCCTGGCGGCAGGCTTGCCGCCTTCCATGGCGCGCGTCACCTCTATGCCAAGCCTGTGTCCGTCAGGACTCTGCAGGTCGGGTCTGTCGAGATTGAGCAGGCCGTCGAACTTATGGCCCAGCAGATTCTGCAGGGCCGTGGCGGCATAGCGCTCATAAAAGCATGTATCGTATTTGCGGTAGGCCATCAGCCTATGTTCATGGCTGCGGCGATGCCGACGATGATTGCTGTGATTATTGCTACAGCTGCAAGCACCAGTGCGGCGATTGCGAGGATTCCCATGAATTTGTAATATGACTTGGTGTTCTTTAAGCCTTCTTCAAGCACTTCGTTATTATTGAGAGCGATGCCTGCCTTAAGTCTGGAGCCGGCCTTGGTGAGGAATCCGGCAGGGAAGATGTAAAGAACGGCGAGTACGATGTATAAACCGCCCATCAGGCCTGTGATGATCAGTGGGCTGACTCCCGGCACATCCGATCCGCTGATATTGGCTCCGGCGAAGGCTGCAATAATGAAGCAGACGCCGCCGAGTGTCATGATTCCTACAGTCACATACATCAATATGCCGAGGAACCTGGACCATTTGCCGATTTCCTGGAGGTAGCTTTTGCTGTTTTCGCTGATTGTGAGCTGAGTGTTGTTTGATTCTTCCATATCGCTGTTGATTAAGAGGTTTATTGATAGCAAATATAAGAATTTGTTTTCAAAAAAATGTTATATTTGCAAATTACAATATTTTTAAGCCAATATTATGAGCGAAGATCTTAAACCAATTGTTCCTGAAGCTGAGGAACAATCTGCTACAGTTAGCGAAGTTGCAGCTGAACAGCCCGCAGAGGCGTCCGTTGAACAGAATGCCGGGACACCGGAGACTGAACAGCCGATAGAAGAGGAAACCATTGATTATTCAAACAAGGGCCTGAAGGACATAGTGGACATATTCCAGGAGCTCCTCGACGGAGACGATGTCCAGAAGCTTCACAAGCACGCCGAGCCTCTCAAGGCCGCTTTCTACAAAACCCTCCGCAAGGAGAGGATTGCAGCTGGCGCCCAGCAGGCCGTTCCTGTATCGGAGATAGCCGATGCGGTTGCGAGCGACGTTGAGGCGGTTCCTGTTGAGGAACAGCCTGCAGCGGAAGAGCCTAAGGTTTCCAACGATCCATTCGCTGAGATCGAGCGCGGTTTCAAGGAACTCTACGCCAAATTCCGTACGATACGTGCATCATTCGTAGCCGAGCAGGAGAAGAAGAAGGAAGAGAACTACGAGAAGAAGCAGGGCCTCATCGAGCAGCTCAAGGAGCTTCTCGAGAAGAAGGAGGACGTCAAGACCACATTCCCTGCATTCCGTGACATCCAGGCCAAGTGGCGTGAGATAGGACCTGTCGCTCAATCCAAGGCCAAGGCGCTCTACGATACATATCAGCACAACGTGGAGATGTTCTACGATTACGTCAACCTCAACAAGGAATTCCGTGACCTCGACTTCAAGAAGAACCTCGAGGCCAAGACAGAACTCTGCGAGAAGGCCGAGGCCCTCGCTGACGAGGAGAACGTGGTGGAGGCATTCCGCACCCTGCAGAAGCTCCACGAAGAGTGGAAGGAGCTCGGTCCGGTAAGCAAGGAGTACCGCGAGGAGATCTGGGACCGCTTCCGCGCTGCCACTTCAGTGGTCAACAAGAAGCATCAGGCATATTTCGATTCCATGAAGGGCAGCCAGGCTGAGAATTACGAAGCCAAGGTGAAGCTCTGCGAGAAGGTTGAGGACATCCTCAAGCAGGAAATCTCCGATTCCAGCCAGTGGAACAACCTCACCAAGGAGATCGAGGCCATCCAGGCTGAATGGCGTACCATTGGCTTCGCTTCCAAGAAGGACAACCAGAAGGTATATGAGCGCTTCCGCGCAGCATGTGACGAATTCTTCACCAAGAAGCGTGACTTCTACTCCGAGTTCAAGGGCCAGATGCAGGACAACATGGACAAGAAGATCAAGCTCTGCGAGCAGGCTGAGGCACTCAAGGACAGCCAGGACTGGAAGAAGACCTCCGAGACCCTCATCGACCTCCAGAAGCAGTGGAAGGAGATAGGCCCTGTATCACGCAAGAAGAGCGAGCAGATATGGAAGCGTTTCCGCGCAGCATGCGACGAATTCTTCAACAACCGCGACAAGGTTGCCGGTGAGCAGGAGAACGAGTATTCCGCAAACCTCGCTGCAAAGCAGGCTCTGATCGATGAGGTGAACGCCTTCGAACTCGGCGAAAGCCGCGATGAGAACATGGCCGCCCTCAAGGAATTCCAGACCCGCTGGAATGCTATCGGCTTTGTGCCTTTCAAGGCAAAGGCGAAGGTTCAGACCGCATTCAAGAAGGCTCTCGACGCCAAGTACGACGCTCTCAGGGCTGCCGGCTCTGCGGAACGCGGCGGACGCCGCTTCAATGGCGCAGGCCGTGGCGAGAGGACAGTACGTTCCGAGCGCGACAGACTCGTTCAGGCATTCACGAAGAAGGAGCAGGAGATTGCCACATGGAGCAACAACATGGGCTTCTTCTCCAAGAGCAAGAATGCAGAGGCACTTCTCGAGGAACTCAACAGAAAGATTGACATAGCAAAGCAGGAGCTTGCAGACCTCGAGAACCAGATCAAGGATTTTGACCGTCAACACGAGGAGAACGATGGACAGTAAGAGAAGCAGCGTAGTGGGCTTTGCCCTGATAGGTATCATTCTCCTCACATTCACTTGGTACAATTCTAAACAGATTGAGAAGCGCCAGATTGAATATCAGCGCATCCAGGATTCAATAGCACTCGCCAACCCCGTTGTGGACAGCATCCCTGCGGGTGACGGCGCTCAACTCCTCGCCGGTGACAGCCTCAATGTTGAGGAAGCTCCGGTGTACCAGGATTCAACCGTTGAGCTGGCATACCGTGCCGAGGCTCAGTACTACACTCTTGAGAATGACAAGATCAAGATGACGGTGTCATCGAAGGGCGCACAGCCTTACGAGGTCATCATCAAGGATTATTTCAAATATGACAGCACAGCCCTCGTCCTCATGGAGAAGGGCCGCAGTTCATTCAACTGTGAGATCAACACCAATCAGTGGCTCAATACCGATGAACTGGCATTCACCGAAGTGGCATCATCTGACAGCCACCTTGCACTGCGCCTGAACTTCGATGCCGATTCATACATCGAGGCTGACTACGACCTCCCTGAAGACAGCTACATGGTTGATTACAAGCTGCATTTCGTGGGCATGGACGAGTATCTCGACCGCAGCACCACCAACATGACCATCAAGTGGGTCATGGATATGCCGCGTTTGGAGAAGGGCTACAAGAATGAGCGCAACTATTCCGCTGTGGCATACCGCAACGGCGGTGCCGACGGCGCAGTCAAGACCCTGGGCCAGAGGAAGGAATCTGTCAATGAAAGCTTCCCGACCCGTCTCAAGTGGGTGGGCTTCCAGCAGCAGTTCTTCTCCGCCATCATCCTTGCGGACAATGAATTCGCCAGCGGTACGCTCGTCAACAAGTTCTATCCGGAAGACAATGCGGACCGTCTGCTGATGAACAGCGGCGCCGAGCTCTGCGCCGAACTCGATGCACGCAGCAAGGACTTCGAGCTTCCTATGCACTTCCTCTTCGCGCCTAACCATTTCCCTACGCTGAAGAGTTATGACCAGAAGTTCGAGAAGGTGATTCCGCTCGGCGGCAAGCTGGTGGGCTTCATCTCACGATATGTCATCATCCCTACTTTCAACTGGCTCAGCAAGTTCATCTCCAACTACGGTATCATCATCCTGATCCTCACCCTGATGATCAAGCTGGTGATCTCGCCTCTGACATTCAAGTCATACGCTTCATCAGCCAAGATGAAGGTCATCAAGCCTGAGGTGGACAAGATCAACAAGAAGTATCCTAAGCAGGAGGATGCCCTCAAGAAGCAGCAGGCCACCATGGATCTCTACAAGAAGGCCGGCATAAGCACTTTCGGAGGCTGTCTGCCTATACTTCTCCAGTTCCCTATCCTGTGGGCTATGTTCCGTTTCTTCCCTGCATCCATAGAGCTCCGTCAGAACGGATTCCTCTGGTGCGACGACCTCAGCTCATATGATTCGATATGCAATTTCGGATTCAATGTCCCTCTGCTGGGTGACCACCTCTCACTCTTCGCACTCCTGATGGGTATCACCATGTGGGCTTACTCCAAGATCACCATGGGCAATGTGGATGACAGCCAGATGCCTGGCATGAAGTTCATGAACACCTGGCTGATGCCTATCATGATGTTCTTCCTCTGCAACAATTTCTCAGCCGGTCTGAGTTACTACTATATGCTGTCCAACCTCATCACCATCTTCCAGAACTGGGCAATACGCAAGTGGTTCGTGGACGAGGACAAGATCATGGCACGCATCAGGGAAAACAGCGCGAAGCCGGTCAAGAAGTCGAAGTTCCAGCTTCGACTTGAGGAAATGCAGAAGCAGCAGCAACAGCAATTGAAACAACAGAACAGGAAATAATGAGCATTGCATCTCAGATACAATCCATAAACAATGAACTGCCATCCACCGTAAGGTTGGTGGCAGTTTCAAAATATAAGCCTGTGGAGGCCGTTATGGAGGCCTATGAGGCAGGGCAGAGGGTGTTCGGCGAGAACCGTCCCCAGGAACTTTCGGCCAAGGTGATGGTCACGCCTTCTGACATCGAATGGCATTTCATCGGACATCTTCAGACCAACAAGATCAAGATGGTGGTGCCTTACGCATCCATGATCGAGTCCATCGATTCGCTCAAGCTGCTCAAGGCCGTCAATGCATTCGCCGAGTCGATAGGCAAGGTGGCGGACTGCCTGCTGGAGGTCCACATCGCGACTGACGAGCAGACAAAGCAGGGCTTTCTCCCTGAAGAGGTTATGGAGCTTGTGAAGGACTTCGAGAAGTATTCCTACATACGCTTCCGCGGCCTGATGGGAATGGCTTCCAATACTGATGACAAGGAGCTTGTGCGCAGCGAATTCCGCTCACTGAAGGGCTTGATGGAGGACGTGCGCACATATGGACGTGACAACCGCCGCATCTGGGTGGATTCTTTCGACGAACTGTCGATGGGCATGTCGCAGGATTACGGTATCGCGATAGAGGAGGGGGCGACCCTTATCCGCATAGGAACCAGCATTTTCGGACCTCGTGAATACAAATGACATGAAGCCTCTCGAGATACTTCTGACCAACGATGACAGTTACACCGCGCGCGGCATCAACGTGGCTGCGGAGTTCCTGCGCCGCTACGGCAATGTGACCGTGGTGGCTCCGCTCGAGCCTCAGTCCGGCAAATCCGTGTCGCTCACGCTCAGGCAGCCGATGTATCTTGACCTGCTTCGCGAGGAACCCGGCCTGCGCTTCTTCACGCTGACCGGAACTCCTGCCGACTGTGTCAAGATGGGCGTCAAGCTGCTCTCCGACGAGGGCAAGTTCCCGGGCCTGCTGGTATCCGGCATCAATCACGGTTCCAACGCATCTTCGGCCTCGCTGTATTCCGGTACGCTCGGCGCTGCCGCTGAAGGTACGATATACGGCATCCCTTCGGTCGGCCTGTCCATAGACACGCATGACCCGGAGGCCGATTTCAGCGGAGTGCTCGCTTATCTGGAGAGGATATTCGATCAGATATTCAACCATGGTTTCGACAGCGGAGTCTATCTCAATGTCAATTTCCCGGACACCGCTCCGGAGAATATCGCCGGCATACGCTTCGCACGTCAGGGCCGTGGCCGCTGGGTCAAGGAATACGAACCATACCGCGACGCCGAGGGCCGTGACTGTTACATCATGGTCGGCGAGTTCAAGGACCTCGAGGACGGCCCTTGCGAGCCCGGACCGGCTCTTCCTGGAGACCACAAGGCAGTGCAGCAGAATTATATCACCATAGTCCCGCATCTCATCGATTCGACGGATTACCGCGAAGCGGAGCGTCTGCGCGGGCTGTGGCAACTTGACTAGACACTTATGCGATATTACCTCATAGCCGGAGAGGCATCCGGAGACCTTCACGGAGCCGCGCTTATGCAGGCGCTGAAGGACCGTGACCCTCAGGCCGAATTCCGCTTCCGCGGAGGTGACAGGATGGCAGCCGTCGGCGGCTCGATCTTCCGCCACTACAAGGACACGGCTGTGATGGGCATAGTCGAGGTCGCCGCCAAGGCTGGCCGAATACTTGCTGACCTGCGTTCGACCAAGGAGGACGTGGCCTCTTACAGGCCTGATGTCCTGATACTTATAGATTATCCGGGTTTTAACCTCAAGATGGCGCGCTTCGCGCACGAACAGGGCATCCGGGTCTTCTGGTACATAGCTCCGAAGCTTTGGGCCAGAGGAGAGGGGCGCATACGCAAGCTGCGCCGCTATGTGGATGAACTCTTCGTGATATTCCCGTTCGAGGTGGAGTATTTCCGCGGCCTGGGCATGGAAGCGCATTATTGCGGCAATCCGCTGCTGGATACCGCAGGCGAGCCTGCCACTGAGACGGAAAAGCTCATCGCGCTGCTTCCGGGCAGCCGCGAGGCGGAACTCAAATGGCTGATGCCGCGCTTCGTGGAGATGGAGCGCCTCATGGCCTCGGATCCGCGCTGGGCGGATTACAGACTGGCCGTCGCCGTCGCGCCGAATATGACCCTCAGGGATTATGAGTGCTGGCTGCCTCAGGGTTCCCGCATCAGCCTTTACCGCGACGGCGCATGCAATCTGCTGCGCAGAAGTGCCGCAGCCGTCATAAGTTCCGGCACCGCTTCGCTTGAAGCTGCACTGGTGGGCACGCCGCAGGTGGTGTGCTACGGCTTCAATTGCATCACCTATATGCTTGCCCGCATGCTGGTTAAAGTGAAGTATATCAGTCTGGCCAATCTCATACTTGACAAGCTGATCTTCAAGGAACTTATTCAGGATGAATCCTCAGCGCCGCTTATGCTGTCGGAGCTGGAGAGCCTGGTCTTCGATGAGGACCGCCGCGCTGCGATGAAGGCTGATTACGCGCAGCTGCGCGACAGAATGGGAGAGAAAGACGCTGCTTCGAGGTTTGCTGCCAGGATGCTTGAAATTCTCCGAACAAAATAATTATGGATATACATTTCGAATCGACAAGATGCCTGCTTTGTCACCAGGCGCCATGCAGCGCTGCCTGCATTGTGGAAGGCGCTGATCCTGCAAGGGGAATCAGGGCCATACGCTTTGAGAATGACCATTGCAACGGTCTGTTTATTAATGAAGAGACTTGCGGCGGATGCGATGCACCATGTGAGAAGGCCTGCCTGCACAATGATTTTCCTATACGTATAAAGAAGATTGCCGAATCGTTGAAGGCCCCTGTGGCGCTCACCGGCGCAATCAGGGATAACGCTCTCCCGTCGCTGGAAATCGAATTCTGCGGCATCAAATGTGAGAATCCGTTTTTCCTTGGCTCCAGCGTTGTGGCCAGCGGCTATGACATGATAGCTGACGCATTCAGGGCCGGCTGGGCCGGCGTCGCTTACAAGACTATCACATTCAGCGATATCAGAGAGGTGTCGCCACGCTTCGACCAGGTTGGCAAGGAAGGAACTCCATTCATCGGTTTCCGCAATATGGAGCAATTGTCGGTGAATACACCTGAAGAGGACTTTGCGATTCTCGCACGGTTGAAGAAAGAGTTTCCGACCAAGGTTCTTATCGCCTCGATTATGGGAAGTGACGAATCCGAGTGGAAGCGCCTGGCAAGAATGGCGCAGGAAGCCGGTTGCGATATGATTGAATGCAACTTTTCATGTCCTCACATGGCGGCAAAGGGAAGGGGAAGCGACGTTGGCCAGAACCCGGACCTTGTCGAACATCTGACACGTATCGTTAAAAACGAAGTGACGATCCCGGTGATTGCCAAAATGACTCCTAATATCACTCATATCGAAGATCCGGCCATTGCGGCAGTCAACGGTGGCGCGGATGCCATTGCGGCTATCAACACCATCAAGAGCATTACGATGAAACGCCGCAGCGAAATCGCAGGCAAGGCTACCCTGTCCGGATATAGCGGAAAGGCTGTCAAGCCTATTGCTCAGCGTTTCATACTTGACATGCGCAAGGATCCACATTTGAAGGATGTCCCTCTCAGTGGCATGGGAGGCGTGGAGTCATGGCGCGACGCGCTCCAGTACATTGTGCTCGGATGCAGCAACGTTCAGGTCGTAACCTCTGTTATGCAGTATGGCTACCGTATCATTGACGATATTATCCTCGGTATTCAGGACTGGATGCTCAGAAAGGGCCACAAGACCCTGGAGGAGGTACGCGGTATTGCTCTTGAAAAGTTCGTCGGTACGGACAGTCTGGACAGGGGCACATTTGTAATGCCGGTATTCGATCATGGCAAATGCATAGGATGCGGGCGCTGTTACATCTCATGCAGCGACGGCGGACATCGGGCCATTCGTTTTGATGCCGTTGGAAGGCGGCCTCAACTGATAGGTCCGAAATGCGTCGGCTGCCACCTTTGCCTGCTGGTTTGCCCTGTGGGCGCCATACAGGCGGGAAACAGAATCAAAGTCAAGACCATTTGATTATTGCAAAAAAATGCTTATTTTTGGCTTTGGAGTGCGTTGCACTTCCTAATGGAATACATGCTTTAATTTTAATATCATGGAAAAAATCAAGATCGGTATCAACGGTTTCGGCCGTATCGGCCGTCTCGTTTTCAGAGCTGCTCAGAAGAGGGACGACATTGTAGTTGTAGGTATCAACGACCTCATGGAAGTTGATTATATGGCCTACATGCTCAAGTATGACACAATGCACGGACAGTTCGACGGCACTATTGAAGTGAAGGACGGCAAACTCGTTGTCAATGGCAACCCTATCCGCGTGACAGCTGAAAAGGATCCTGCAAACCTCAAGTGGGACGAGGTTGGAGCTGAGTACATTGTAGAGTCCACTGGTCTCTTCCTCACCGCTGAGAAGGCTGAGGCACACATCAAGGCCGGAGCGAAGAAGGTCATCATGAGTGCTCCTTCAAAGGATGACACACCTATGTTCGTATATGGCGTGAACCACACCAGCTATGCAGGCCAGAAGATCATTTCAAATGCTTCCTGCACCACCAACTGCCTTGCGCCTATCGCAAAGGTCCTCAACGATGCATTCGGTATCGAGACCGGTCTCATGACTACGGTTCACTCCATCACCGCTACACAGAAGACCGTTGACGGTACTTCTGCAAAGGACTGGCGCGGCGGCCGTGCTGCAAGCGGCAATATCATCCCTTCAACCACAGGTGCAGCCAAGGCTGTAGGCAAGGTTATCCCTGAACTCAACGGCAAGCTCACAGGTATCTCAATGCGCGTGCCTACCATCGACGTATCAGTTGTTGACCTCACCGTCAACCTCGTAAAGCCTGCAAGCAAGGAGGATATCTGCAATGCCATGAAGAAGGCTTCAGAAGGCGAACTCAAGGGTGTTCTCGGCTATACTGAGGATGCTGTCGTTTCAAGCGACTTCCTCCACGATGCCCGCACATCCATCTTCGATGCAAATGCCGGTGTATATCTCACAGACAAGTTTGTCAAGGTCGTTTCCTGGTATGACAACGAGTGGGGTTACTCCAACAAGCTCCTCGAGATGCTCGCATACACAGCCAACAAGTAACAGGCTTTAAAATACTTATACCTTATACACCCCAGCGCCGGTCCGAAAGGTCCGGCGCTGATTTTTTTTGCTTGTTTTTTGATTTTTCAGTAAATTCGTCTGATTAATTAATTATTCTATGAAAAAATATTCCCTGATAACAGCAATGGCCTTTGCGGCAATGCTGTGCGCGTGTGACAAGACGCCGGAATACAAAGAGACTGCAACGGAGTTTGCAGCTACTCTGGAGACCCCTGTCTCACAAACAAAAACCCAACTCGACGGTACTCAGGTCGTTTGGTCTGCAGGCGATTCGATAGCTGTCTTCAAGGTAAGTTCAATGAGCGATGCAGGCTACGCGCCGATTGTTTTCGGCGTTATGAACGAGGATGACGGCAAAGCCAATGGCCGTTTCCCTGCCGATGCATACCCTGATTATCTTACCACAGCCTGCTATGCACTTTACCCTGCATCAATGGCAGGAGAGCATGACGGCAATTCCATAAGGGTCAATCTCCCGGGCGTGCAGTATTATAAGGACGGCAGTTTTGACAACAATGCCAATCCTGCAGTAGCCCGCAATGACGGCGATGCCACACTCGAGTTCAAGAACCTCTGCGGACTTCTTGCCATCTATGTCAAGAGCGATGCGGAATTCAGCGAAATCAAACTGACCACCCACGCTGATGAGGCATTGTGGGGCGAGGCCAAGGTCGATATGACCTACGGCAGCGTTCCGGAACTGAGCTTCAGCGGCGCAGTGACTCCGGAGCAGAAGACCCTGACACTCAGGAACCGTATTGAAACAACTTCAGGTTCAGGCAGCGAATGGCTCAGCGACGGTGGCAGCATCGAAGTGAAGGACGGCGTTCTGACCGGTGATCCGGTGAATGGCGTACCGTATTATTTCGTGGTTCCTGCCGGTACACTGTCCGAAGGCTTTACGGTCACCCTCGTGCGCAAGGACAACTCCTTTATGCAGAAAGACGCCCAGGCCGGCAAAAACACCATCCAGCGCAGTTTCTGCACTGTTATGCCGGATGTTGCATTCGAGGATGAATCTGACGTCGTGATACGTACGGATGTCAAGAACAAGGCTTTCTACAAGGATCTCTTCATGGATGCGGGCCTTCATCTGAGCCAGTACAGCAACATGCCTATCGTTTCGTACCTCAACCTCCAGTACGAATACTATATGGAATCATCCGAGAGCGACGCATCCCTCGCACGTCAGCGCGCCATCTTCAGCGGTTCCTCAGTCGATCTGAACGGACATCTCCTTTATCCTGACGGAGAACCTCGCTTCAAGATGATCTATGTCAACGGCGGTGATTCCAGCCCTCACGGCAAGTCTCTCGAACTTGAGGGTCAGGAGGCAATTCGTGCTTATGTCCGCAACGGCGGCAGCTACGTGGGATCTTGCGCAGGTGCATACCTTTCCACTATCGGTGCATATAACTACGACGGTGACTATTCTGTCAACTATTTCCGCCTCTGGCCTGGAATGGTGTTCCGCGTAGAGCTTACAGGCATATATCCTGGCTATATCATTCCTGATGATTCTCCGCTTCTTAAGTATTATGATTTCGGCGGTGACCATTACGTGGATTCAGTAAAGCACTGGAACGGCCCGTTCTTCGACAACGTTGACATGGTCCCGGGTACCGAAGTTCTTGCGAAGTTCGATTTCCCGGAATACATCTTCCATCAGAAGCCATCCATCATAGCATATAAGGTCTCCGATTTCACCGGCCGCGTGATCCCATGCGGCGGACATCCGGAGCAGGTTGCAGACGGTGAAAACCGCGACCTGATGGCTGCAATGGCCCTCTACGCCATGGACGGTGTGGGCAATGCCAAGGTGAAGGGCATACTCCACAACGGCGTGGTCCGCCAGATGACCAAGTCCACCACGGACAATGACCCTGCATATACGAAGATCGGTGACAAGCAGTGCCACCACTTCGCATTTGCCGTCCCTCAGGGCGCGCGCAACATAAAGGTGCGTCTCGAGGCTCTTGACAATTTCAACCTCAGCCTGCGCCTCGCACAGGGCACCTTCGCATTCAAGGAAGACGCCCAGTATAAGGTGGAGAACACTGACAAGGTCAAGGAATTGAGCTTTGACACCCTGCCTAAGGGAACCTGGTATGTCGGTGTACAGTGCGAAGATACCGTCACCAGCACCGTTGTTTCAACTGGATTGAAATATACCAACACCGCCGTGCTCAACGGCGTGCCTTACACAATCTCAGTATCCTGGGATATTTAATGGGAGGACACTATGATGAAAAAGATATTATACATAGCAATTGCATCAGCGTTCGTACTCAGCTCTTGTTCCGAAGATCTCAATATGTTCGGGAACACCGAAGAGAATGGGGCACCGGTATTCACCGGACGCATCGAAAATCTCTCCACCCGTACTTCCATCGCCAGGGCGGATGACCATTTCAATGTCAACTGGGTTGAGGGTGATCAGATCACAGTATCCAACGGTACTGCCGTAGCAATCTACAAGGCAAAGACCGGCGGAGCGACAACCACCGAATTCGCAAAGGCAAGCTGGGGATCTTTCACAGGAGACTCTTATACGGCGTATTATCCGAAGGATCTGGTTGACGGCATACTGCCATCCACTCAGACCTATGCTCCGGACAACGTTGTGGACGTACCTATGATCGCGACTTCCACAACCACTGATTTCAGTTTCAGCAACATCTGCGGTATCATCAGGCTCGATATCAGCACCTCTGTCGAAAACGTCAAGGTCAAGGAGATCAAGGTCAAGGCTGACCAGGGTCTCAGCGGAACGTTCTCACTCTCCAACGGCGTCGCTGTTGTCGAGGGTACTGACGGCGTCAAACTGGACTGCGGCGAAGGTGTCGCTCTCGGAACGACAGCTGTGCCGTTCTACATTTCAGTTCCTGCTAACACCTATACGGGTCTTTCCATCTGCGTGGTCACCACCGACGGCAAGGAGGCTTCAATCAAGCTCGCTGACAATACCTCATACAAGGTCCGGCGTTCCCAGCTGTGCGCCATCACTCTCAATGCAACTGCATTTGCCGAGCACCAGTTCGGCAAGGCCGTGCTGATGTCAGGTCCGGAATACGCTTGCCTCATCAAGAGACTCGCAGATCCGGCTGCGCGCACCTATACGGTCAATTCCACATTCAAGAAGGTCGTTTTCAAGACAAACTGCAATGAGGTGGGTACGACCCGCGTCGATGCTCCGGAAAGTGAGGAGCCGGTTTATGCGACATTTGATTCCTCCACCAGTGACCTTGTGATTTCAACTCCGGCATCTGAGATATACGCTGGTGAAAACGCATCCTATCTCTTCGCTTATCTGAGTGCTGTCACCGATATCGAGAACATCGCCGCTCTCAATACTTCCGATGTGAAGTATTTCAACAACATGTTCTGCTTCGAAGGTACGACATCAAGCCTAAAGAGCCTCGATCTCAGCCACTTCAATACCAGCAACGGTATCACTTTCAAGGGAATGTTCCTCAATCTCCCTTTCAAGAGCATAGATGTCAGCAGTTTTGACACATCCAAGGCCAGGGTTCTCTCATATATGTTCGCATCGATGCTCAACCTCGAGACCATCGACCTGAGCAATTTCAATACGAGCAACGTATTCAGCTTCAGCTTCATGTTCAATCATTGCGAGAACCTCAAGTCCCTCGACCTGAGAAATTTCGATACCTCCAACGCTGAGGATTTCGATAATATGTTCTCATACTGCCTCGTTGCCAATCCTATTGATATCTCATCTTTCAAGACTCCGAAGGCATACTACATGCGCAGTATGTTCAACCGCTGCAAGGCTGTGGAGACTCTCGATTTCAGCGGCTTCTCAAATGAAGAGCTGATGTTCATGCAGTATATGTTCCAGTATTGCGAAAAACTGAAGGGCGCGAACTTCGACAAGTTCAAGACCCCTAAGGTGCGCAATATGTCCTACATATTCAGATATTGCTCCGCACTTGAAGAGCTCGACCTTCGTGAATGGGACCTCAGCCACGTGACCACTCTTTCATATGCGTTCCAGTACTGCACATCGCTCAAGAAGATTGACCTTAGCGGTCCTAAATGCAATACAGAGTCACTCACTGCTGCTACATACTTCATCAATGCCTCCAACCTGGTGACTCTCATGAAGTTCGGCAAGGATTTCAATTGCAGGAAAGTTGCCATAGCAGATGGATTTTACCAGGCTGCTTCACCTACTTACCTGAAGGCGACAAAGGACAATCCTCAGCTTGTTTACGCCACTGCCGAGTTCGCTCAGGCGTCTCTCCGCGGTTCCGCCAATATCAGGACTAATACCAACAAGGGTGCTGTCAAGTGGATTTCCATCTATGACGAAAAGACCGAACTCGTGATGAGCGAGCCTGCGGGTTCAATTACCGCAAGCGTCGTTGTCACCGATCCTGCACAACCGGTAATCATCAATGCAACGATCTGATCCCGTTGCGATATCATAATTGGAGAGGCCGGCAGATTATGACCCGAACCCCGAAAGTTAGACAAAAAACTTTCGGGGTTTTGTTATGTCAA
>JAKSJG010000038.1 GCA_024398365.1 Bacteroidales bacterium
AAGCTGCGGCTCCTATGCTCATCATCGGCGCCCACAAGTTCCTCGAGAAGTTCACTCTCTCCAAGTGGCAGCAGTACTGGAAGGACCAGGTAGCCAACTGGTACGGTATGTTCCTCCACGAGAGCCAGTATCTCGAGCCTGTGATGCGCGATATCGAGGCCATGCTGACCAGCAGCCAGCGCAACGTCACCGGTACAGTGACCCTCGATCTCCGTCCGCTCTCATTCTCAACCATCGGTGTTGACACGCCGAATGACCTTGTCAAGAACAAGCTCGGCGAGTACGGCGAAGGCGCCAAGGGCTGGACATCCGACGATGCGAAGGGCTTCATCAAGGTGACTTCCACAGCGCTGCGCGCATATTATCTGAGCCACAAGGACGAACTTCCAGAATAATCGGACAATGATAAAAGTTGGAATCATAGGCGGCGCCGGATATACCGCAGGCGAGCTCATCAGGCTTCTGGTCAACCATCCGGAAGTCGAGCTGGCCTTCGTGCACAGCAGCTCCAATGCCGGGGCAAAGCTCTGCGAGGTGCACAGCGGCCTGCTCGGCGACACGGAAATGCGTTTCTGCGACAGCTTCGACCTCAAGACCATTGACGTGCTCTTCCTTTGCTCCGCACACGGCAAGAGCCGCGAATTCTGGAGCGAAAACGAGCGTCCTGCAAGCCTGAAGGTCATCGACCTTGCGCAGGACTTCCGCGATGAGAGCGAAGGCTATGTGTATGGCCTGCCGGAAATGCAGAGGAGCAGGATAGAAGGGGCGAAGCTCATCGCCAACCCGGGCTGCTTCGCAACCGCCATCCAACTTGCGCTGCTGCCTCTCGCTGCGGCACATCTGCTGCCGGAGGAGGTGCAGGTCAACGCCATAACCGGTTCCACCGGAGCCGGAGTGAAGCCAGGCGCCACCACGCATTTCAGCTGGAGAAACAGCAATATCTCAGTCTACAAGGCATTCACGCACCAGCATCTCATCGAGATATGCCGCGACCTGAAGACGCTTCAGCCGGATTTCAGCGGCAAGATCAATTTCGTGCCTATGCGCGGTGATTTCGCGAGGGGTATCTTTGCGAGCGTCTGCGTAGATAGTGCGATGAGTCTCGAGGAGGCTGTAGAACTGTACAGGAATTATTACGCCGGCGCGGCCTTCACCTATGTGAGCGACTCTCCGGTGGATCTCAAGCAGGTGGTGAACACCAACAAGTGCGTGATTTCTCTCGAGAAACACGAAGGCAAACTGCTTATCTGCTCGGTCATTGACAATCTGCTCAAGGGCGCCAGCGGCCAGGCGGTGCAGAATATGAACATTATTTTCGGCCTGGATGAGAAGACAGGCCTCAAACTCAAGGCATCTGCTTTCTGATGGATTTATTCAAGGTATATAAACTTTGGGACATAGAACCTGTCAAGGGCCTCGGCACGACGCTCTGGGACAGCAAGGGTGTGGAATATACTGACCTTTACGGCGGTCATGCCGTGATCTCAATAGGTCACTGCCACCCGCATTATGTGGAGATGCTCTCAGCACAGCTGCAGAAGCTGGGCTTCTATTCCAACGCCGTGCAGAATTCCCTGCAGAGGGATCTCGCAGAGCGTCTGGGCCGCATCTCCGGCTATGAGGATTACAGCCTTTTCCTCTGCAACAGTGGCGCTGAAGCCAATGAGAATGCCATCAAGCTGGCTTCTTTCAAGACGGGACGCAGCAAGGTGCTGGCCTTCGGCAAGGCATTCCACGGCCGCACTTCGGGCGCCGTGGCAGTCACCGACAATCCGAAGATCCAGGCTCCGTTCAACAGGACGGACAATGTGGATTTCGTGCCGCTGAATGATGTGGATGCTGTGGATCGCAAGCTCTGCAAGTGCGAGTATGCAGCTGTCATCATCGAGGGTATTCAGGGTGTTGCCGGCATATATGAACCGACTGACGAGTTCCTTCAGACTCTCCGCGGTCTGTGCGACAAATACGGCACCTGCCTTATCCTGGATGAGGTTCAGTCCGGTTACGGACGTTCCGGCCGCTTCTTTGCGCATCAGTACAGCGGCGTGCGTCCTGACATCATCACTACTGCGAAGGGCATGGGAAATGGTTTCCCTATAGGAGGCGTGCTCATCGCTCCGCATATCGCTCCGGAGAGCGGAATGCTCGGTACGACTTTCGGCGGCAATCATCTTGCCTGCACGGCGGCTCTCGCGGTGTTGGATGTTATTGAAAACGAGCATCTGGTGCAGAATGCAGCCAAGGTCGGAGAATATTTCCGCAAGGCTTTCGAAGGCGATGCGGCTATCGCAGAGTATCGCGGACGCGGACTTATGATTGGCCTTGAGATCAAGCCGGAATATGCCGGGCTGCGCGACAGGCTGCTGTTTGAAGAGCACTTCTTCACCGGCGCCGCCGGCGCTCAGGTGATTCGCCTGCTGCCTGCACTCAACATAACTCAGGAGACTGCCTCACGCTTCGTGGCCTCCTGGCAAAAATTGACAAAATGATACATTCATCGGATAAATCGGAGATGGAGAAACAGATGGCACTCGAGCGAATGCGGCAAGTGCCGTGTTAAAAGACTGGCAGCGAGCGATAGCGGAGCGCAACCCGCGGAACGCAGGTCTAGTTGCGCGGAGCCGCGAGACTGACAGCCTTTTATCAGGCACGTGAGCCTGAGCGCAGAGGTCATCTGTTTCGGAATTGTAGATTTAGACGATGAACTTAATTGATATGAGAAATTTTACCAGTATAACTCAGCTTGGCAATCTGGAAGAGGCGATGGCCAAGGCTTTTGAAGTCAAGAGGAATCCTTTTGCTGACCAGGCTCTGGGACGCAACAGGACACTCTTGATGATATTCTTCAACAATTCCCTGCGCACCCGTCTGAGCACCCAGAAGGCTGCCCTTAATCTGGGCATGAACGTCATCGTGCTTGATGTCAACCAGGGTGCATGGAAGCTCGAGACCGAAAGGGGAGTCATCATGGACGGTGACAAGTCCGAGCATCTGCTCGAGGCCATACCTGTGATGGGCTGTTACTGCGATATCATAGGAGTGCGCTCCTTCGCAAAATTCGAGAGCAAGGAAGATGACTACAATGAGAAAATCCTCAGCCAGTTCATAAAATACTCCGGTAAGCCTGTCTTCAGCATGGAGGCCGCTACAAGGCATCCGCTCCAGACATTCGCCGACATGATAACCATAGAGGAATACAAGAAGAAGCCTAAGCCGAAGATCGTCATGAGCTGGGCTCCGCATCCAAAAGCCCTGCCTCAGGCCGTGCCTAATTCATTCGCCGAAGGCATCAACATGACAGACTACGAATTTGTCATCACACATCCTCACGGCTACGAACTCGATCCGAAATTCGTGGGCAACGCCCGCGTGGAATACGATCAGGACAAGGCTCTGGCCGGCGCGGACTTCGTTTATGCCAAGAACTGGTCTGCATACCAGGACCCGAACTACGGCCAGGTCATCAACAAGGACATGAACTGGACCATCACCGAAGAGAAGATGGCCCTCACTGACAACGCCTGGTTCATGCACTGCCTGCCTGTAAGGCGCAATATGATAGTAAGCGACGACGTCATTGAAAGCCCTCAGTCATTGGTTATTCCGGAGGCTGCCAACAGAGTGGTTTCCGCTCAGACAGTATTGAAGGAGATACTTCTCGGACTCTGATGGATATTAAAGTCATAAAGATAGGCGGCAACGTGGTTGACAACCCGGCTCTGCTGGCGACCTTCGTCAAAGACTTCGCGGCACTGAAGGGTCCGAAGATACTCGTACACGGAGGCGGAGTGATGGCCAGCACCATACAGAAGGCCCTCGGCCAGACTCCTGTGATGATAGAAGGCCGCCGCGTCACTGATGCAGACACCCTCAAGGTCGTGACCATGGTATATGCAGGATGGTGCAACAAGAACGTCGTTGCCCAGCTGCAGGCTCAAGGCTGCAACGCCCTCGGCATGAGCGGCGCTGACGCGAATGTCATCAAGGCTGTCAAGCGCCCCGTAAATCCTATAGACTACGGATTTGTCGGAGACATCTATCCTAACGGCATCAACTGCGAGCTGCTCATGAGCCTGCTCGAGGCAGGCATCACGCCGGTGCTCTGCGCCATCAACCACGACGGTGAAGGACATCTGCTCAACACCAACGCAGATACGGTATCATCATCCATCGCCTCGGCGCTGGCATCACGCGCTGACGTCGATCTGATATACTGCTTCGAGAAGAACGGCGTGCTGGCGGACAAGGACGACGATGCTTCCGTCATCCCGATCATCACCCCGTCCGCATACGCCAGCTTGAAGGCCGACGGCGTTGTGGCCGACGGCATGATACCTAAGCTCGACAATTCATTCAAGGCCATTGCCTCAGGCGTGCGCAGCGTCATCATCAAGCACGCAAGCAATCTGGCAAACGACATACAGACAACTTTGAAAGCCGAATAATGGAAACACAGGTCGAAATACTCAAGCAGGAAGCGGCACAGCTGCTGCGCGACATGGTGCGCATACCGTCGCCTTCATTTGACGAAAGAGCCGTAAGCGACATGATAGCCTCACGTCTGCAGGGCTGGGGCGTGGATATAGAACGCATAGGATGCAACATCATCTGCCGCTCGAAGGGCTACGACTCCTCCCGCCCGACACTGATGATGGACGCGCACATCGATACGGTCGCTGCCAGTCCGGAGTACGATTTCGACCCCTACGAGCCCGATCAGCCTTCCATGCCCGGCGCCATATGCGGCCTGGGCAGCAATGATGACGGCGGCAGTGTGGTTTCCATGATGGCGGCATTCAGATACTTCGAAGGCAGACCGCTCTCTTTCAATCTCATACTGTCCATCTCCGCTGAAGAGGAGAGGACGGGGGAGAACGGCATTCGCCTGACATGGGAGAAGGTATTGCGCGACAGCGTGACCTGGGCAATAGTCGGTGAGCCTACTCAGATGCGTGCGGCCACTTCCGAACGCGGCCTGATAGTGCTTGACTGCGAGGCACACGGCGTGCGCGGACATGCCGCCCGCGAAGAAGGCGTCAATGCTCTTTACATAGCCATGGACGACATCGCGGCCATACGCTCGCATGAGTTCGCAAAAGTGTCTCCGCAGATGGGCAAGGTGCACGTCAACGTGACTCAGATACAGGCCGGGACAGTTCACAACGTGGTGCCGGATCTCTGCACATTCGTGGTGGATGTACGTCCTACGGACGCCTACGACAATGCCGAACTTGTGGCTGAGATGCAGTCATTCTGCCGCAGCACCCTCAAGCCGCGTAACCTGCGTAATGCCTCTTCCGCCACAGCGGACGACTCTCCGCTGGTTAGATGCGCGCGCAGCCTTGGCATCGAGACATTCTCGTCCCCGACGACATCCGACTGGATACGCATTGGCTGTCCGGCCATCAAGATGGGTCCTGGCGACTCTTCACGTTCACACAAGAAAAACGAATATCTCCTCGAGGAGGAACTCTTCGGGGCAATTGACACATACATAAAATTCATAGAAAATTATGGCAACTCTCTGGAATAAGGGTACAGAAGCCACCACAATGGTGGAAGATTTCACAGTATGCGGAGACAGGGTGCTCGACCTGCGTCTCGCCAAATATGACGTGATCGGATCGAAGGCTCACATCAAGATGCTCGAGAGCATCGGTCTGCTCAGCGCCGAAGAACTTGTCACACTGACTGATGGTCTGGACCAGATCCTTGCAGAGATAGAGGAGGGCAGCTTCGTGCTCGAGGATGAAGTGGAGGATATCCATTCGCAGGTTGAACTGCTGCTCACCAGGCGCCTCGGTGACATTGGCAAGAAGATTCACTCCGGACGCTCCCGCAATGACCAGGTGCTGGTCGATCTGAAGCTTTATCTGAGAGATGAGCTCAAGACTTTCCGCGACGAGACTCTACAGCTGTTCAATACGCTGCAGTCACTCAGTGAGAAGTACAAGGATGTGCTTGTGCCGGGCTATACTCACGAACAGATTGCCATGCCTTCGTCCTTCGGACTCTGGTTCGGCGCATACGCTGAGAATCTGGTAGATGATATGTACATGCTCGCCGCAGCTTACCGCGTCATCAACCGCAATCCTCTGGGATCCGCTGCCGGCTACGGAAATTCCTTCCCGCTGGACCGTCAGATGACTACGGACCTGCTCGGATTCGACACTCCGGTATATAACAGCGTGGCTGCGCAGCTCAGCCGCGGTGCCTCCGAGCGTGCCGTCGCTTCCGCATTGGGCAGTCTTGCACTGACTCTCAACAAGTTCGCCGCTGACTGCTGCATGTATATGTGCCCTAACTACGGCTTCATATCATTCCCTGCCGAGCTGACCACCGGCTCCAGCATCATGCCGCACAAGAAGAATCCGGACGTCTGGGAGATCATGCGCGGCCATTGCAACCGCATAATGGCCTGCGAAAATGAGATATCCATGCTCTGCGGCAACCTGCATCAGGGCTATCACCGCGAATTCCAGCTGCTCAAGGACGTTCTCTTCCCGGTACTCGAGCTGATGCACCAGTGCCTGCAAATGGCCGACTACATGATATCACAGGTCAAGGTCAACGAACATATACTCGACTCTTCACTTTATGACACTATGTTCACCGTAGAGGAAGTCAACCGTCGCGTCCTCGCCGGCATGCCTTTCCGTGACGCGTACAGGACTGTCGGAATTGAGGTGAATGAAGGCAAGTTCGTGGCCGACAAGACTGTCAACCACACCCATATCGGCAGCATAGGCAATCTCTGCAACAAGCAGATTGCCGAGCTGATGGCAAAGGTTTCTGACTTCTGATAATTATTGAGCATTCATGCAGATGGTCGATGCCTCCGGGGCCCGTGCCACCCTCGGCATCGTAAGAGGGGGGACCCTTTAGGGTGGGGTCGAGCGGAGCGAGACGGCTGCCGGAGGCATCGCCATCTGCATGGAAAAATTACATATCTAGCGGAACAGGTTCAGGAGCTCGTCTATCAGGATGTTGATCTCATCCTGGGAGTTGAGTGTCTCGATAGGGAAGCCGAGAGATACAGCCTTGTAATCCTTCCCGATATAAGCCACACCGGCTGAGATATTGTTGTCCGAATATCTGAAGATAGTGCGGGCGCCGCTCTTGTCAGCCGGCTCCAGGGCATCGGGCGATTCTACGTGATACCTTTCTGTATTAGGTTCGTGGTGGAATCCGTACTTCACATTAGGTTGGAGACCATAGGGATTCTGTACTGAACGAACTGAACCGGTGGCAGTTGCCGCATTCGATCTCCACTTGAACTTGAGCACATCCTGCACGAATCTGCGCCCAGGATCTATGTATTCAGACTGCATAGTCTGATCTATGTCAAAATCGTAAATCTTGTCCCAAAGGTCCGATGCTATGTTGGCTCCCGAAATTATGATATTGCCGCCTGAATGGGCATAATCGCTTATCTTCTTTCGCAGCGTAGCAGGGAATACGCTGTGGCGCAGGGCACAGGCGCCCTTGTAGCCCGTCATCGTGGTTATCTGCTTGCCGCAGATGACATCCAGCACCTTGATATCCGTGCTGTCCGCTGAGCCATCGGCAAATGCGTCGCGCGATGCCGATGAGAAATCATATCCGCAGGCCATGAATGCCTTGCCGTGCACTGCCGGGAAATCGAAAGTGTTGCCGGCTATCTCCATAGTCTCGTAATTTCCGAGCGAAGCGCCGAATCCGGCATTGTCGTCATCTTTCCAGCTGCTCTTGCAGCGGAAGTCAAACATGGGACCGCAGTATGAGATGTCACTGATATACGGTACGCCGCCGTCTATATAATCGCAGAAACCCGCGTAGGTTGAATCTGTAGTCGAGAATGACGACGGAGCCGCAAGACGGTCAAAATTGTTGACGACAAGCGCCTTGCCAAGCGGCTCACCTTCAGCTGCCGCTACAGATAATATTTCTGAAGGGAAACTCTGTCCGCCTTCGTTTACCGCTGTCACCTTGAAGCTGTAGAGCACTCCGGGCTCTATGGCAAGCTGATATTGGCAGCCATCGACCCTGACTCCTTCGTCGAAACCTCCGTCAGCTGTGCGCATATACACGATGTAAGAATCCGGTCTTGCACTGATCTCCAGGCTGTCTTCCGCAGGCTTCCAGCTGAGCTCCGCGAAACATCCTCCGCAGTCGTCCCTGGTCAAGGTGGCGGCGAAACTGTTGACAGGCAGCGGCTGAACTACATAATCGAAGTTGTTGAGATAGGAGAGGTATTTGAGCATACCCTTGTATATCGCACGGGACACGGTGAATCTGAATGCCGGATCCAGACCGAAGCGCATGTCGGTGAAGTTCTGGTGGGACAGGAACTCCAGCAGCATTGCAGGGACCTCTTCGCTGCTGGACTCGGAGTATGACTTGTCCATGAGTGAGCGGCGGGACCATTTGGGGTCAAATGACGCCTGTATGTCAGATACTATCTGAGTCTGAACAATGTCGGCATAGGAGCGGGCTATGTCACGCTTCTCGCCGTTTGGATAAGTGCTCTTGTTGCTGGCCACTCTCGTATAGATGGACAATGTGCCTATGGTGCCGTCTCCATTGGCTATGCCAGCATCAGTGTGGAAAGCGAAGGAGAGATCGACAGGGATATTGTAGCCCTTTTTCGAAGGATTGACATAAGAGCCGTCCGCAAGGGCGTTGACCCACTTGCCGCGGCACTGGTAGTCGTCATTGTAGTCCTTCAGGAAGCCTGTCGGCGAATAAATGGTATCATGGAAGCCGGCCCACTGCAGCCAGTAGCGCGATGCTTCGGCCGCTCTCGGGTAAGAGGAGGTCTCAGGCTGCATGTCGTATGAGGATTTCTTGGGTTTGCGGGCTATGTTGCCCATGCCTCCGCCGAACTTGACGGCATCTGCAGTCACATATTTGCCTGAATTACTTCCGTTGTTGCTCAGATAAACGCCCTGGCCAGCTTCAGAGCCGAGGTCGAACTTGAATGTGCCAAGATATATCCAGGTGCTGCCACCCATCTTCTGATTGACTGAGAAGGTGCTTGTGCCTCCGCTGTGGCGAACCTCGTAACGTGCGTCGCTTGTACTGCTGGAAGTGGTCTGATATGAAACATATACAGCGTAATTGCCTCCCTTCGGGAAATCAGGAGTCCAGGAGACGGAACATACACCGCCAGTTGAGCCTATGTCCTTTGCCATTCGGGCGGTGCCCATGGAGAAAGGATTCTGTCCGTCAGTATATGTCTCCTGAGCATTGCGGAAACCTGGCTTCGGCGCATCTGACCAGAAGCCGTTCTCTTTGTATCCGGATTCGGGGTGGTCATTATCTACTATGAGCTCGACGGTCCCCCAGTCGCGTTCACGCGGCACGAGCACGTTGGCTCCGGCATTCTCAAGCATTGGGATGAGGAAGGGGATGACATAGCTCTGGGTGTAGATGTCCTCGACTGTCTCCATCAGACGTCCGCGCTGCCATTCCCAGCGTTCGAGGGAAGGCTCATAATAGTAGCCGTGACTCTGCCACAAGGCAATGTGCCTGCGCTCAAGGCCTTTGGGAGCTGTCCAGACGCGGGAAGTGCGAGTGATCAGAGGCGCAGACATCTGCTCATGATGCGAGCCGCTGAGCTTGTAATGGTTTTTCACTTCAGCTGTGTTGCGGCTGGAAGAATAGAATTTGGTTTCAAGTGATTCGAGAGATACACCCGCAGTCTTGATGTTGACCTTGCCTATGTATTTGGAATATTCTTCAGGAAGGTTGTCATCCACAATGTCATACACCCTGGCAACGTCACCGTCATGGAACGGGTATTCGCTGAGGCTGTGGCTGAAAGTCAGATTAAGGCTGTTGGATGCCTTCTGGACATCAGTCACTGATATCTTCCTCGGATTTTCCGAATGATTGGACAGATATGCGACTATCGAGTCGCACATGGCTGCAAATTCCTTGGCGGGTTTGGCCGCTGCTGCGGGCATTATCTGGCCGAGCAGCAGAATGGCCGTGGCCACTATGTATCTCTTCATAATAATTTACTTTCTGAAAAGTGCCAGGACAGCCGTGATTATGGAACTGATAGTGACCGAAGCCACATTGATGGAAAGATCCCAAGGGTCGGTTGTCCTGTAAGTTGTAATCTTGTCCTGGAGCAGTTCCATGGTGAAGCAGAGCACGAGTCCTGTCAGTATGGCGAATACCAGTGCGCGCCATTTGTTCTTGAAATAGAACGCATCATGCGCAAGCAGCGGGTAAGGGAAGAACATCAGGAAGTGGACGCATTTGTCAAATGGCAGACCCCAGAGTTCGTGGGGCAGATGCACTGACTTGGGAGGATGGCCGAAACAGAGGTATGTGACAAATCCGATGTATATGATAAAGAGTAGGATGGCAATGACGTGATGTACTCTTTTCTTACTTGACATAGTTTCCTTTCTTTTTCTGAAGCTTTGCAAAGTCATCCTCGGCTTTGACCTTGTTGATGATAGTTGTTACAACCTTGTATATCTCGCTGCCCACTGAATAGTCCGCGCGGCAGATGAAGTTCACGCGGTCCTGCTTGAGGAGCTTGTGAGCTGTCTCTTTCTGCTTGTTGTTGCTGTCCTGATATACTGCGATGCAGTTACCTCCGAACATCTTGACAATCTTCATGCACGGTATGTCCGTGACTCCGTCGCCGAGATAAATCATGTTGCTGTACGGCACCGGTTTCTCATCCTCGCGCTGGCTCTCATTGACTTTCTTGTTGTCGCTGATATCCATGATGCCCTTGGCGATCTTGAAGATGAACTGCGTCTTGCCGGTATAATCGACGGCCACGGCGGGCCATACCGCCTTGCCGCTCTCATCGTACCAGAAGGAGCAGGCGAATATCTTCTTGAACTCCTTGGCGATATGGGTGCCTTCGATGAGCTCTGTCTGACCGGAGGAATTGATGTAATGCTCGACTTTCACACCATGCTCGCGACCGTACTGGTTGATGATGGAGAACCATTCCTGCACACCCTTGTGCAGCTTGATATTGCGTCCGAAGGACACAAATGACTCGCGTGTGAGGGCTATGCCGGCCTTCTCCGCCTCCTCGATCATGAGCTTCATGTATGAGAGGATGGAATTGACTTCCTGCCCCTCCGGATTGCAGTTGCTCAGCTTCCAGAATTCCTCAGGCGTCTTGCCTATGGCCTGGATGAAGCCGAACTCCTGCATGTTGCCCGGAGAGAGCGTTCCGTCAAAGTCGTATATTAGCGCTACTGTTGGCAGTTTCATGACTTGATGATTATGCAGCGTCAGCTGCGGCAGGAGCGGCCTCCTCGACCGGGACTTCAGCAGCTGGAACTTCCTCCACTACTTCTTCAATGACTTCCTCTTCCGCTGCTTCCTTGTGGAACGGGAGTCCGACACACTTGAGACAGTCTGTGAAATACAATGCGGCGAAAATTGCTCCGAGAGCTATGATCCAGCCGAGGAACTTCTTCCATGCGGGGGTCTTGTCTGCAAACGGATCCTTGCCTTTCACCTTTGGATACTTGGCAACGCTTGTGAGAGTGCTGCCGAACTTGGTGTTGACCAGGACGCGTGAGTTGATAGCCCATCCGTTGGCATTGAGGACAGGGGCGAGGTTGCGCTTGCGCAGTTTGCTCCAGGCAATGAACATTGATGGTCCGGATATGATGAGAATGATTGCTGCGATGAGCACGAAGAAGCCCCACCAAGGCATCTTGATGATGCTGTCGAGAAGTCCTACGACTGCATCGAGGATGAAGCCCAATGCCATGCCGATGGCGGCGAATATGCCGGCGAACTTGGCGATGTCGAATGCAGGCTTCTTTGTCTCACCGGCAGCAGCCGCATCTGTAGGTATGCTGATGCCGTCTGCCTTTGCAGTAAGGTCGCCTGAGGCCTTCGCTTCCTTGTCAGCAGCGGTCTTGGCGATCTTGTCCGTGCACCATTTCGCAAACTTGCGGTAAGGTGACCAGAATGCTTCGCGGACGCTGATAGGGTTGTCCACGATCTTGGTGATGGTGGCGTCCCAGTCGATGCCGTCGCGGTCGTAGAAGATACCGTTCTGACCTTCGTGGATGGAGCGTGTGTCGCCAACTGAAATCATGGCCACGATGGTCATAGGTGCAGGTTTGAGCTTGGATACGCAGTTGCAGTAAACGAGGTACATTCCGCTCTTGGCAGGAATGTCACCGTGGCGGCTCATATCGCTGACCTTGATGCAGAGGTCGCAGCAGCGCTGGTCAATATAGAGTTTGCCGGCCTGGAAGTCGGCGAGTGTATCCTCTTTGCGTGAATAGAAATCCGAGAAGGTGACGAAGTTCTTGAGGAACTTGTAGAAACTGTTGTAGAGGCAGATGAACTTGTCAACGTTCTTCACCGTTTCTGCCTCGGCCTTCTGGCTCTCGAGGAATGTGTCAGCCTCTTTCTGAGTCTCTTCCTTCCATGCCGTGTATGCTGTCAGCTTGGCCTGGATGGCCTGCCAGTCGGCTTCTTTGAGGCTCTCGGCGCCAGGGTAGTCCTTGTCTATGGCGAGGGCCTTGAACTGCGCGAAGTCTGCTGCCCATGCAGGGTTGATGGCTGCGCTGAGGCTGAGTTCCTGCGCGCCTGTGATGCGTGCGAGAGGGTAGGTGGCTATCTCGTCGAGGCAGCCAGGGAGCTCCTTCGCGCTGATGGTGCCTATGCGCTCGGCAGATACGTCGAGGGCGGCGGTGCTTTCAGTATCGAATGCAGCAAGCTTGCTGCGGAGGAACCAGTCGTCAATCTTCGCCTTGAGCTTGTTGACGAGATCCATCACTGTCTCGGTGTCCGCGCCGTAAGGGAGAGCCTTCTCATCCGCGGCCTTGGCTTCGGCAGCGGCTTTGGCATATACTTCGAGGGCAGCGGCTGTGTCTGCCGGGGTGATGCTGTCCTTCGCTTCAGCTCCGGCTGCCTTGAATGCGTTGGCGATGCCTTCAAGCAATGCCTTTCCTTCATCTGTGTCGGCATTGAGGATGTCCTTTGAGATCTCCTCGCCGCCCTTTGTCAGGACATTCGGGTCCTTTACGGCTGCTGTGAGCCACTGTGCGGCTGCCACAACTTCGTTGACGTGTATGCGGCCGTCGTTGTTTGTATCGAGGTATTCGAGTGTCTTCGAGTCGAATTCAAGTCCTGTGACAGGGCAGCTGAGTGCTGTCCAGAGTTTCTGGTCAAGTTCGCCGAGGTGGGCGATGTCCTGTCCGCTTTCGATGTTGACGCGTGTAACTCCGCCGATGGTGCAGAATTTCCAGTTGTATTTTCCTGTTATTTCCATATTTGTAAAATTGTTTATATTTTTCTCTTATTTGACAAATATACATAATAATTCAATATGATTTGTAACTAACTTTGTGGCATGATAACCATTTACTGCAAAAACACAGACAGCTGGGAGTCTTTCCCGGAGGGTACATCTCTCCTTGAGATGCTCGACACCTTCAAGGTGGAGAGCCGTTTCCCTATCATTTCCGCAAGGGTGAACAATGTTTCGCAAGGCCTGAAGTATCGTGCGTTCAACAGCAAGAATGTTGAATTCCTGGATTATACGGCTGCCAGCGGCAGGCGTATCTACACCAGGTCGCTCTGCTTCCTTCTGACCAAGGCGGCATCTGAGGCATTGCCCGGATGCAGGCTGTATATGGAGCATTCCATATCCAACGGCTATTTTTGCAATCTGCACAAAGCCGATGACAGCCAGCTGACAGAACAGGATATATGCTCCATCCGCGCGAAAATGCTCGAGCTCGTGGAGCAGGACATTCAGTTCAGGCGTTTCGACGTGCCTACCGAAGAAGCGGTACGCATCTTCGAGGCGCAGGGCAGCGATGACAAGGTGCGTCTGCTCAAGACCTGCGGGGAAGTATATTCAAATTATTATATGCTTGGCGATACGGCAGATTTCTATTATGGCCGCCTCCTGCCTTCCACATCATACCTGAAAGTCTGGGACCTCATGCCGTACCAGCAGGGGATGCTTCTCCGTGTGCCTGACAGCGAGAACCCGAACATCGTGGCACCTTTCGTTGACCAGCCCAAGACCTTTGAAATGTTCAGTGAAAACCTCAAGTGGAACATCATCATGAACCTCAATACGGTCGGCGATCTCAACATGGCCTGTCAGAATGGCCAGGGCAGCGAGCTCATTCAGGTGTCAGAGGCACTTCAGGAGAAGAAAATCGTCCAGATTGCAGAGGAGATCGAACGCCGTTACAATGATCCGGAGAATCCTATGCGCGTAGTGCTCATCACAGGCCCTTCAAGCAGTGGCAAGACTACATTCTGCAAGCGCCTCAGCGTGCAGATCAAGGCTTGCGGCCTGCGACCGATATCCTTCTCCACGGATGACTATTTCGTGGACAGGGTCAAGACCCCGAAACTCCCCGACGGCAGTTATGACTTCGACAATTTCGATACCGTTGACCACGATGCCCTGCAGGCTGATCTGCTGAAGTTGATCGCCGGTGAGACCGTCGAGGTGCCGGAATTCAATTTCGTAACCGGCCTGCGTGAATACAAAGGCAAGAAACTGAAGCTCGAGAAGGGCACAGTACTTCTTCTCGAAGGTATTCACGCACTCAATCCACGTCTCACCGACAAAGTAAAGGACGAGATCAAGTTCAAGATATTCATTTCCACAATCACCGGAATCGCCATTGACAATCACAACTGGATTCCGACCAGCGACAACAGGTTGCTGCGCCGCATCGTGAGGGACTACAACAAGGGCGCTTTCACACCTGTCCAGACCATCAGCCAGTGGCCGAACGTCCGCAAGGCTGAGGAGAAGTGGATATATCCTTATCAGGAGAACGCCGACGTGATGTTCAATTCCGCCTATCTGATTGAATTTGCAGTGATGCGCAACCATGCCGAGCCTATACTTGCCAGCGTCCCGAAAAACACGCCTGAGTACTGCGAGGCCCATCGTCTGCTCAAGTTTCTGCACTATTTCAACCCTGTTCCGGACAAGGAAATTCCGGCCACTTCTCTCATTAGGGAATTCGTTGGTGGCAGCAGCCTTGCAAAATGATATTATTTGTTTATTTTTGTGCCCGAAATGAACGAATCAGACCTCATCATCAAACTGGAGCATGTCTCCAAGACCTTCAACGGAGTTAAGGTGCTTGACGATGTAAGCCTGGACATCAAGAAAGGGGAGTTCGTGACCCTTCTCGGTCCTTCTGGCTGCGGCAAGACCACAACTCTCCGTATTATCGCCGGCTTCAGAAAGCCCGATGAAGGCAGACTTTTCATGGACGGTAGGGACATCTCCGAGGTCCCTCCGTACCGCAGACCGCTGAACACTGTGTTCCAGCGCTATGCGTTATTCCCTAATCTTGACGTTTTTGACAATGTGGCATTCGGCCTCAAGCTTAAGAATACACCGCAGGAAGAGATCAACAAACGCGTCAAGAAGGTGCTCAAGCTTGTGAGCATGTCCGACTACGAGGACCGCGACGTGGATTCACTCTCAGGCGGACAGCAGCAGCGTGTGGCCATCGCCCGCGCGCTGATCAATCAGCCGAAGGTGCTGCTGCTCGACGAGCCGCTTGCCGCCCTCGACCTGAAGATGCGCAAGGACATGCAGATCGAGCTCAAGGAGATGCACAGGAAGCTGGGCATCACCTTCATCTATGTCACACACGACCAGGAGGAGGCGCTTACCCTCTCCGACACCATCGTAGTGATGAAAGAGGGCAGGATTCAGCAGATAGGCACACCTACGGACATTTACAACGAACCTGTCAATTCCTTCGTGGCTGACTTCATCGGCGAGAGCAACATCCTCGACGCCACCATGATCGAAGACCGCAAGGTAAGGTTCATAGGTCAGGATTTCGACTGCGTCGATGAAGGTTTCGGACAGAACGAGCCGGTTGACGTGGTGGTTCGTCCTGAGGACATATATATCGTCAACAAGCTTGATTCCGTACAGTTCACCGGTACTGTCAAGTCATGCACCTTCAAGGGTGTGCACTATGAGATGTTCGTCAATACTGACAATGGCAACGAGCTGATGATACAGGATTACAATGCCTTTGAACCTGGCAGCAGGGTGGGCATGCTCATCCGTCCGAACGACATCCAGGTAATGCGCAAGCGCTGCCTGCGCAACGAATTCGAAGGCGAAATGGTCGCTGCGGACAAGGTGGAGATACTTGGTGGCGAGTTCAGCTGCAACGCTCAGGAAGGCATTGCGGAAGGGGACAAGGTCAAGGTATCCGTAGAGTTCTCCAAGGTCGATCTTCTGGACAATCAGGAGGACGGCATTCTGACCGGTACCGTGCATTTCATTCTCTACAAGGGTGACCATTATCATCTGGAGATACATGTTGACGGCGGCGGACACATATTCGTTGACACCAACGACATCTGGGACAAGGGAGACCTTGTCGGCATAAACATTTTACCGAACGACATTCTCATCACAAAGGGAAATGACTAAAAGAGCCAACTGGAGTATTCCGTACGCCATATTCATGGTGATTTTCGTGGTGCTGCCTCTGCTGCTCATTCTGGTTTATGCCTTCCAGGACAGCTCCGGCCATTTCACAATGGCCAACGTCACCAGGTTCTTCTCTGACAAGGACGCCCTCAGCACATTCGCTCTTTCGCTGGAGGTCGCCATAGAGAATACGGCCATCTGCCTGCTGCTGGGTTATCCGGTGGCATACATTCTCAGCAACAAGAAGCTCAACCGCGCTTCGGTCACCATCATACTCTTCATTATTCCGATGTGGATCAACGCGCTGATGAGAACCCTCGCCACTGCATCGCTTTTCCAGATGATGGGCGTGGAGCTTGGCAAGGGAACGCTCATTTTCGGTATGGTGTATGATTACCTGCCGTTCATGATCTATCCTATCTACAATACGCTCCAGAAACTCGACCCTTCCTATGCGGAGGCTGCTGAAGACCTTGGCGCGAATCCTTTCCAAGTATTCACCAAAGTCATACTGCCTCTCTCCAAGCCAGGAATAGTCAGCGGCATAATGATGGTGTTCATGCCTACGGTATCCACCTTCGCGATTTCCGAATTCCTGACCAACAACAAGATCAAGCTCTTCGGTACCATCATTCAGGACAATATCAATAACGGATCCACCTGGAACTACGGTGCAGCTCTGTCGCTGTTCATGCTCGTGATCATCGGCATTACCACCTGGATCTCCGAATCCGGCAAGAAAGAAGAAGGAGGGGACAGTCTGATATGAAAAAGTTCCTTGCACAATCCTATGTATGGCTTCTGCTCGTACTGCTTTACGCGCCGCTGATCTTCATCGCCATATTCTCCTTTACCGATTCCAAGATCCTCGGCATCTGGAACGGCTTCTCAACAGAACTCTACAAGTCCGTATTCACCGGAGGAATGCCTCATTCGCTCCTTGGAGCCGTGAGAAACACTTTCATCATAGCAATTATAGCTGCGGCAGTGTCAACGCTGCTCGGAACGATTGCAGCGATAGGCATACACAATATGAAGGGCCGCGGAAGGCGCGCCATCACGTTCATGAACAGCATCCCTATGCTCAACCCTGACGTGATCACCGGTGTGTCACTCTTCCTGCTCTTCGTGTTCCTGCATTTCTCCCAGGGCTACACTACCGTGACGCTCGCACACATCACCTTCTGCACTCCTTATGTCGTGCTCAGCGTGATGCCGAAACTGACGCAGATGAATCCGAATATTTACGAAGCCGCACTCGACCTCGGCGCTACGCCTGCCCAGGCATTGCGCAAGGTGCTTGTGCCACAGCTTCGTCCTGGCATGGTATCCGGCTTCATCCTGGCATTCACCATGTCTCTCGACGACTTTGCCGTGACCTTCTTCACACGCGGCACAATAGGTCTCGAGACTCTCTCAACCTTCATCTATACCGATGCCCGCAAGTCAGGTCTCACACCTGAACTCAAGCCTCTGATGACCCTTATCTTCGTACTTGTGCTCGTACTTCTGTTGATTTTCAATATCAGACAGAACAAGGCGGCAAAAAAGGCGGAGGCTAACAAATCCAAATAATTTTTACATCATTAATTCATCACAAAAGGGAAAATGAAAAGATTTTCTACTCTTGTCGCCTTTGCAG
>JAKSJG010000039.1 GCA_024398365.1 Bacteroidales bacterium
TTCTCCATTGCGGACTCGATTGCGCTCTTCTTGTCAACAGGGATCTTGTCGCCGTACTCCTTGAGGTTCTTCTCGCTCTGGAAGATCATTGCGTCTGCGCCGTTGATCTTGTCGATGCGTTCCTTTTCCTTCTTGTCAGCTTCCTCATTGGCCTTGGCCTCATCGCGCATGCGCTTGATCTCGTCCTCGCTCAGGCCTGAAGATGCTTCGATGCGGATCTTCTGCTCCTTGCCGGTAGCCTTGTCCTTCGCGGAAACATTGAGGATACCGTTTGCGTCGATATCGAAGGTAACTTCGATCTGAGGTACACCGCGAGGGGCAGGGGTGATGCCGTCGAGGTGGAACTGGCCGATGGTCTTGTTGTCGCGTGCCATTGAGCGTTCGCCCTGGAGCACGTGGATGTCAACTGAAGGCTGGTTGTCAACTGCAGTGCTGAATACCTGGCTCTTGCGTGTAGGGATGGTGGTGTTGGCATCGATGAGCTTTGTCATCACGCCGCCGAGTGTCTCGATACCGAGAGAAAGAGGGGTCACGTCGAGGAGGACCACATCCTTCACGTCGCCTGCGAGTACGCCGCCCTGGATGGCAGCACCCACTGCAACGACTTCGTCAGGGTTCACGCCCTTGTTAGGCGCCTTGCCGAAGAACTGCTCAACAACCTGCTGCACTGCAGGGATACGGGTTGAACCGCCGACGAGGAGCACCTCGTCAATGTCGGATGTGCTGAGGCCTGCATCGCTGAGGGCCTTGCGGCAAGGTTCGAGGGTTGACTGCACGAGATTGTAGCAGAGCTGCTCGAACTTCGCACGGCTGAGTGTGCGTACAAGGTGCTTAGGCATGCCGTCAACAGGCATGATGTAAGGGAGGTTGATTTCGCTGGAAGTCTGGCTTGAGAGCTCGATCTTGGCCTTCTCTGCAGCTTCCTTGAGGCGCTGGAGTGCCATAGGGTCCTTGCGGAGGTCGATGCCGTTGTTCTCTGAAGCAAATTCCTCTGCGAGCCAGTCGATGATCACATGGTCGAAGTCGTCACCGCCGAGGTGTGTGTCACCGTTGGTTGACTTCACTTCGAATACGCCGTCACCGAGTTCGAGGATGGAGATATCGAAGGTACCGCCACCGAGGTCGAATACCGCGATCTTCATATCCTTGTTCATCTTGTCGAGGCCGTATGCCAGAGCGGCAGCGGTAGGCTCGTTCACGATACGTCTTACCTTGAGGCCTGCGATCTCGCCGGCTTCCTTGGTTGCCTGGCGCTGGCTGTCGCTGAAATATGCAGGGACTGTGATGACTGCCTCGTCAACTGTTGTTCCGAGGTAATCCTCAGCTGTCTTCTTCATCTTCTGGAGCACCATTGCGGAAATCTCCTGAGGTGTGTAGAGACGTCCGTCAATGTCAACGCGAGGAGTGTTGTTGTCACCCTTCACAACCTTGTATGACACGCGGCCGCACTCTGTCTGAACGCGGTCGTAAGTCTCACCCATGAATCTCTTGATTGAGAAGATGGTCTTGAGTGGGTTGGTGATGGCCTGGCGCTTTGCAGGGTCACCGATCTTGCGCTCGCCGTTGTCGGCGAATGCCACTACTGAAGGAGTTGTGCGCTTGCCTTCGCTGTTGATGATAACTGCCGGTTCCTTGCCTTCCATTACTGCTACGCAGCTGTTGGTGGTACCGAGGTCAATTCCGATGATTTTTCCCATTGTTGTATTCTCCTGTATTTTTATTGTTTTTGTTTCAAATTTTCAACGGCCAAACAAATAACGAAGATTGTGCCAAGATAAAATCCCCGGCAAAGACTGACACTTTGGCAGAAATTGATTAAATTTGCGTCACCAAATACACAGATATGAAATTCTTTATTGACACAGCAAACCTCGACCAGATCAGGGAGGCCCAGTCAATGGGTATCCTCGACGGTGTGACCACCAATCCTTCATTGATGGCGAAGGAAGGCATCAAGGGTCACGATGCCATCATAGAACATTACAAGACCATCTGCAGCATTGTTGACGGTGATGTCAGCGCTGAGGTGTTCGCCACAGACTTTGACGGCATGATCAAGGAAGGTGAGGAGCTCGCCGCTCTCGACAGCCAGATCGTAGTCAAGCTGCCTTGCACCAAGGACGGCATCAAGGCGGTCAAATATTTCTCTGCAAAGGGCATCAAGACCAACTGCACCCTTGTATTCACCGTGGGTCAGGCACTTCTTGCCGCAAAGGCAGGCGCCACCTATGTGTCTCCTTTCGTGGGACGTCTCGATGACATTGCATCAGACGGTATTGACCTCGTCGCCCACATCGTGGAAGTGTTCGAGCGTTACGGCTACGCAACACAGGTCCTCGCGGCTTCCATCCGCCATACCCAGCACATCATCCAGTGCCTCGATGCCGGCGCTGACGTTGCGACATGTCCGCTCAAGGCGATCGAGGGACTCCTCAATCATCCTCTCACCGACAAGGGACTCGCTACCTTCGTGGCTGATTCCCAGAAGATGATCTAATCGTCGAAATAATCATTGAGAGGGCAGGCGGTCACTTTCGCACGTGTGACGTTGATTGTCCTGCCTTCTTTGATTCTGAATTCTTCCGTCCTTCCGTCTGTCATCTTCAGCGTAAGGGACACGTCGGTATAATTGTTTTCCGGCACGTAGATGTAGAACGGCTTCGGCTCATTTCCGAGTTCGACGCCGTTCGTGCATATGAGCGTAATCCTTTTTTCGCCCATTGCAACGGCCTTTATGTCATCGACTATATCGTACTGGCCGCAGAGTTTCTGCTCTGTTTCGAGTGTGATTGTCTTGAGGATGGCGTTGTTCATCTGAGTTGATATCATAAACTGGATGACACCGCACATTGGACGGAACATCAGGTATTTGGTCGGGGACTTCGCGATCATCGGAGCCTTGTCCGGGCCGTCAGGCCTGTATCGCTGTTCGTCAGGAAGTTGTCCGAAAGCCACCTCCTGCGGATAATATGCCACATAAGGGGCAGCCGGCTCATTGACGTCCATCTGGATCAGGTTGACGCAGTCGCCGCCCTGGGATGCCATATATGCGCAGCAGTGTTCTTCCGGATACTGCCGTGATTCGAGACAATCCTTCATCACAATAATATAATCACCGCCTTCCCATCTGGTTTTCATACTGCTGTCATCGGAGGTGTAAGAGGTCCTGGTATAGGACTTCTCTATAAATCCGACGAAATTGTCCGGATCAGGAATTCTTTCCTGACAGGAGCTTATGGCAAGGATTGCGGCGAATGCCGTGGTGATAGTTCTGATGGCCTTCATGATATTCGTATCTTATATGATAAGTTCATTAATAATTCCCAAAGATAATAAAAGCAGTGAATAATTGTTAAATTTGCCCCGTAATAATCATTTGCAATGGAGTACAGGGAGCTTTCTCAGGAAGAATTCGACGATATCGCAGGGCGCATACTCTACGAGGACAATCATATACTTATCTTCAATAAAAGAGTGGGGGAGATAGTGCAGGGTGACAAGACGGGCGACGAGCCTCTCAGCGAAACCCTCAAAGCCTTCATCGCCCTCCGTGACAGCAAGCCCGGCCGCGTGTTCATGGGTGTGCCTCACCGCCTTGACCGTCCCGTCAGCGGCGTTGCCATGTTCGCCAAGACTTCCAAGGCGCTCGAGCGTCTCAACGAGGCATTCCGCGCCGGAGACGTGCACAAGACATATTGGGCGCTGAGCGCCAACAGGCCTGAGCCCGAATCCGCCGAGATCTGTCACTTCCTGGTGCGCAACGAGAAGCAGAACAAATCCTACGCATACGCTGACAAGGCTTCCGCAGAGAAGGCGGGAGGTCGCGGCGGCAAATCCGAAGGTGCCAAGGAAGCGCGACTCCGCTACAAGGTCATAGAGGATACCGAGCGCTACCACCTTATCGAGGTTGAGCTCCTTACGGGACGTCATCACCAGATCCGCTGCCAGCTCTCAACCATAGGCTGTCCTATCAAGGGCGACCTGAAGTACGGCGCTCCCCGCAGCAATAAGGATGGCGGTATCTGCCTGCATGCCCGCAGCATCAATTTCGTGCATCCGGTCCGCAAGGAGGAGATCAATGTGGTCGCTCCTGTTGACTGGTCGCCGATTATTTGCAAATAAATTTGGAGATTTGACAAATACTCCATATATTTGCAGTCCATTTAAGAAATGGCCCTGTCGACTAAGGGTTCAGGTCGCGGCCCTCTCAAGGCCGAAATACGAGTTCGAATCTCGTCGGGGCTACCAAATTAGGGCTTCTGCAATTGTCAGAGGCCTTTTTTCTTATATACGCGTATGAAAGTACTGGTTACCGGAGCCGCCGGATTCATAGGCTCACATCTTGTAAAGTATCTGCTCGGCAGAGGAGATTCAGTAGTCGGTGTTGACAATCTCAATGACTATTATCCACGCAAGCTCAAATATGCACGTCTCGCCGAGCTCGGTATTCGCGATGCTGAAGACATGCTCTCAGAGAAGGCTTCTGAGTTCCAGATACCACAGGCACCGAGCCGCTTCGTGTCCAAGTTCCGTTTCTACCTCTGCGACATTGCAGACCGCAAGGTGCTGCCGCAGATATTCGAGAAGGAACGTTTCGACGCAGTCGTGAATCTCGCCGCTCAGGCGGGCGTACGCTATTCCATTGAGAATCCTTTCGCCTATGTGGACAGCAATCTCGTGGGCTTTGTAAATATCCTCGAGTGCTGCCGTCATTTCAGCGTCAGCAATCTGGTATATGCCAGCTCAAGCAGCGTGTATGGCGGCAATGAGAAGGTGCCGTTCTCAGAGGAGGACAAGGTCGATAATCCGGTGAGTCTCTACGCGGCTACCAAGAAGTCAAATGAGTTGATGGCATACTGCTATTCGAAGCTTTACGGCATCCGTGCCACCGGCCTCCGTTTCTTCACGGTTTATGGCCCTTGGGGCCGTCCTGATATGGCGCCGATGCTCTTTGCGCGTGCCATTTCCGCAGGGGAGCCTATCAAGGTGTACAACGGCGGTGACATGATCCGCGATTTCACGTATGTGGATGATATCATTGAGGGCACCGTTCGCGTGCTTGACAATCCTCCGGCAGAGCAGGAGGGGAAGGCTCCGCATCGCGTGTTCAATATCGGCTGCTCCAATCCTGTGAATCTGATGGATTTCATCTCTGAGATGGAATCGGCTCTCGGTCGCAAGGCGCAGAAGATAATGATGCCAATGCAGCCGGGTGATGTCTATCAGACTTATGCAGATACCACCTCTCTGGAGTCTGTCACCGGCTACAAGCCGCATGTATCACTCCACGAAGGTATCACAGCCTTCGTCAACTGGTACAAATCCGACAAGAATCCCCTGAAATAGTCGCTTTTGATGCAAAGCGCCTTCAGGCGCTAGCGGAGACCGCATTGGGGCCCCATTTATGGGGTAGCGGTCGGAGCGGCGGGGTTCTGGGCAGCGCCCCGTAACATTGTTGATGATATGTCGTGGATCTCGGCATCATCGAAGATGGTGATGCCTTTGACCTTATACCTCGACTTGAGGTCATTGGCTACGGCGTGCGCATCCGTGCCCGTACGCGGATACACCCAGATGCGGTAATCGCGCATGATCTCAGAGCCGCATTTCCAGCGCTCCAGGCTGGCGATATTGTCGCCGCCCATCACCAGAATATGCTCGCAGTCCGGCTCCACGCTGTCCAGATAATGCAGCGTGTTGATTGTATATAGAGGCGGCTCCAGATGATATTCCACATCTGACACGATGACATTCAGGCCGCTGGCCTCGATCGCCGTTCCGGCATTGGCCAGGCGCTCCTCCGCCGTCACCATATTGCCCTCCTTGAAAGGACTCTCGGGAGACACCACAATGCGTACCTCGTCGGCTTCGCTCCGGTTGACGAGATACTCAAGAATCGCAAGGTGGCCGTAATGTATCGGGTTGAAAGACCCGAAAAACAGAGCCACCTTGCGCTTTTTATTTCTTTTCCTGAAGCACATTACCTTCCTGTGAAAGAATGTACTATGTCCTCCGCCTCCGCCAGGCAGAGCTCGAGGTCGTCATTGATCAGGACGCGGTCGAACTTCGGTGCGTAGGTCATCTCCTCCGCAGCCTTCTGCACTCGCTCCTCAATTGCCTCCGGCGAATCCGTGTTGCGGCCTATGAGCCTGCGGCGCAGTTCCTCCACGGACGGAGCCTGGATGAACACGCTCAGCGCCTTGTCGCCGAAATAGCGCTTCAGGTTGACGCCGCCCTTGACATCCACGTCGAAGAGTATCACGTGTCCGCAGTCCCATATGCGCTGCACCTCGGACTTCAGCGTGCCGTAGAATCGGTCCTGATACACTTCCTCGTACTCCACGAAGGCATCCGCAGCTATGCGGCTGCGGAAGTCTTCCGGGGTTATGAAATAATATTCGACGCCGTCCTGCTCAGTGCCGCGCGGTGCGCGTGACGTGGCTGATATTGACAGTTCGAAGAAATCGAAATGCTTCAGCAGATGGTTCACCACCGTGCTCTTGCCCGAGCCGGAGGGGGCTGAGAATATGATTACTTTCTCTTCCATTATTTAGCCTTGCCGTCTGAACCGAGAACGTTCACGATCTTGTGTGTATAGAGCTTGACCATCTCGTCGCGTGCAGGACCGAGGTACTTGCGAGGGTCGAATTCCGCCGGCTTCTCGGCGAGGACCTTGCGTACTGCAGCGGTCAGTGCGAGGCGTGAGTCTGAGTCAATGTTGATCTTGCATACAGCGCTCTTTGCGGCCTTGCGGAGCTGTTCTTCTGGGATGCCGACAGCTTCCTTGAGCTTGCCGCCGTTGGAATTGATGATATCTACGTATTCCTGTGGCACTGAAGATGAGCCGTGGAGCACGATAGGGAAGCCAGGGAGCTTCTTTTCGATGGCCTTCAGCACGTCAAATGCGAGAGGAGGAGGGAGGAGACGGCCTGTCTCAGGGTCGAGTGTGCACTGCTCCGGCTTGAACTTGTATGCACCGTGTGATGTTCCGATGGAGATGGCGAGTGAGTCGCAACCTGTCTTGGTGACGAAATCTATAACTTCCTCAGGCTTTGTATAATGTGACTGCTCGGCGCTTACTTCATCCTCTACGCCGGCGAGTACTCCGAGCTCTGCCTCAACGGTCACGTCATAGCGGTGTGCGTAGCGTACGACTTTCTTGGTGAGGGCGATATTCTCTTCGTAAGGGAGGGCGCTTCCGTCGATCATGACTGATGAGAAACCCATCTGGATGCAGCTCTTGCAGAGTTCGTAGCTGTCACCATGGTCGAGGTGGAGCACAATCTGAGGACGCTTCCAGCCGAGTTCCTTGGCATATGCCACGGCGCCTTCAGCCATATAGCGGAGAAGGGTCTGGTTGGCGTAGTTGCGTGCGCCCTTGGAGATCTGGAGGATGACAGGAGACTTGGTCTCGGCTGATGCCTTGACTATTGCCTGAAGCTGCTCCATGTTGTTGAAGTTGAATGCAGGGATGGCGTAGCCACCCTTGACTGCCTTAGCGAACATTGCTCTGGTGTTGACCAGACCGATTTCCTTGTAAGATACCATGATATTTTTGTTGTGTTGTAGTGAATATTCTTTACCTATCATACAAAGGTAGGCATTAATACCAACTAAAGCAACAATAATTGCCCATGGAGGAAATGGCAGTTTGCTTACGCCTGGGCTCCGATATTTGACCTTGGCGGATAACTGCTTGGCTTCCAGGCTTTTCGCAGTATGCCACCTGCGCAAATCTGCGCAGGTGGCATACCGCTAAAATGCTTTGAATCAGCACTTTGTCTGCCATCCCTTGCGTGCGCTAATTGTAGCATGCAATCTTTTGAGTGGAATGCCCTCCAGGCTTCAGACGGCTGAGGGGCTAACGCCGGCCGTTGCCACGTCCGCGGCCCTGATAAAAGCTGTAGCTGAAATGTGCCATCACGTAGCGGCCGAAACGGTGGTTCCAGGTGTTGGTCACATAATTGGATGACATCGAAGTGGAGAAGCCCGTCGTGTTGTTGAAGATATCGTGGGCCGTGATGTCGAAATTGAAATTGTTGCGCGGACCCCACTTGATGCCTATGTTGGCATCGAGGATGTTGTCGTTCAGCTTGCCGTACTCCAGCTGCTGTGTGAACACCTTGTAATAGTTGCCGCCTATGTACATGTGCTTGAAGATATTGTTAATCTCCCAGCCGAAATTGACGGGCTCCGTATAATACGAATTCTTGTAGCCGCTGTCATTCTCCGTGTAGATATAGCTTGCTGATGTGCTCAGGTTGAGCCTGATTATGCGCGAGAAATTGGATCGCAGACCTACTCTCACGCTCGGCCGCATATTGGTCGTATATACCAGATCCTCATTGACGTAGGACGGCGCATTGACGCAGTCGAAGCCGACGGAGGTGTTGAGTATGCACTTGATGGCCTTCAGAGGCAGGCCGAGTCGCGCGGACACACCTGCTGACCAGCGCATGTCCGCATTTTCGTATGTACGCAGGTTGGACTGTGCGGGCATTGTATAATCGTATTCCGGAAGATAAGTCTCTTCCGTGAAATATGTCTGCCGTGACACGATAGGGTTGAAGGTCGTGGAATAATCGGCACTGATGCTGAAGGTGGTGAACTTGTCCTCCGGCGCATTGCTGCCGCCCTTTCTGCTTCTGCTGCGGCTTCTGCGCTTTGCGCGGTCCAGTTCCTCCTGGCTCGCGAACACCGTGCTGTAGCTTGCCCTGAAGTTGTGCTGCCTGCTCTGCAGTATTTCCGGATTGCCTATGGAAACGGAGTACAGATTGGAGTTGTCGAGCTTCGGACGCACCTGCTCAAGCGAAGGATTGTTGCAGGAAGTGGACCAGCTGGCACTCCAGCGGTTGATCATCGACTCTGTACCGATGTTGATGCTGCCGGTCAGCGAATTGAAAGGATGGCTGTAAGGGTAGTCCTCCGGAAATGTCTCGCGGAAGTCAAGCGTATGCGAACTGTAGTTGATGCTTGCGCGCAGATTGGCCCCGATGTTTTCGAAATGGTTGCTGAAGCCCAGTGATACCCTGTGCGTCTGGCCGGAGTTGGTGTAATGCTGTGTGTTGACCGTATCCAGCACCGGAAGTGCAGGGTCCGTGACGTCGTATGCCACTCTGTCGGTCTGGCGGTAGCTGTCAGACCAGCTGTATGTCAGACTGAGGCTGGTATAATCGCTGATCTCGTACCTGAAGCGCGGGGATATGCTCCAGTTCCAGCTCTGTCCGCTGCCGTCTATGTCCAGTACAGTGGCGTTGATGGTGCTTGTGGTGGTGTCCACTTTCGCCGAGCCCGAGCCGCTGTCGGAAAAGTTGCCGCTCAGATCGACGCCGAAATAGTATTTGTTGTCAAATCCCTTGCGGGCCGCCAGTGAAGCGGAGTAGGAGTTGGACTGAGAATTGCTGTTGGTGACGCTCGCAGTGCCGACAGGGTCGCCGCCGTCCTGTACATTGTACGAAGTGCGGTGGCGTTCTGTGGTGGAAAGGCTGCGGCTGTAGGAGATTTCTCCGTTGAGCGAGCCGTCCCTCAGCGCCTTGGTGGCCGATACGCCGACATTATGCCCGCGTGATGTGGCATTGCTGTATGAAGTCGAGTTGGTCTCGCGGCTGTCGAACTGCTTGCTCGGGAAATATATCCTCTGCGTGCGTGATTCGTTGATGTCCCTGCCGTCGTTGTAAGAGTAGTTTGCGTGCACGGAGCCGAGCACGAAGTTGCGTACATTCGGACTCATTTTCTTCTTCGTCACGTTTGCGGAGAGCTTGAGGTTGCTCAGATCGACGCTGCCGCCGCCTGACGCTACGCGGAATGAGTTGCCTCTCTTGCGGTTTGAACCGTCATTGATGTTGTTGGCGTTGACTGATGCTCCTGCGGAGAATGATTCGGAGAAGATATTCCCAGTGGCACCGAGGGTGTATCTGAATTTGTGATATGTGCTGTCGGTGTCGAAGCCGCCGCCGGAGATGAAGTCGGCGGTCTTGACCATCTTAGGCTTGCTCTTCGTCGCGACATCAAGCACGCGGCGCTTCTCCTCTGTCTTGCGTATCCTATGATAGGGGTCCTTGTTGGCGTATTCCTGATAGGACTTGATGCTGACTACATCTTCAGCCGCGAGGTTCTCGAGGGCCTTCATCGGTGCGTTGCCGAAGAGCAGGGCGCCATCGACATATACCACGCTGACATCCTCATTCAGGACCTTGACGCCCGAGTCCGTGATCTCCACGCCCGGCATCTGCTCGAGAATGTCGATGGCCATCTCGCCCTTGAGTGTCTTGACTGCAGCGGCGTTGAATATGACCGTGTCCTCATCCACGGTGACCGGACTGACGGTGGCTGTCACGGTCGCTGCATTGAGGGCTTCGATGTCCGGTTTGAGGTTGGCCAGGACCTTGTTCATGCCGGGTGATACGGTAAGGGTCTGGCGTATGGTCTCGTAGCCGAGCAGGGTGAATACTATCACGGCGCTGCCGGGCTCCACGTTGCGTATGGAGAACTGGCCTTTTTCGTTGGTGACGGCGTATTTCTGATCCTTGAGGCTGCTTATGACCTGGACTGCCACACCTGCGCCCGGCACTTCGGGTTGTCCGGGGGTGTCCGCAGTCAGGACTACGGTGCCATAGACTGTGCCTTTCTGTTCCTTCTGCTTCAGCGGAACAGATGACGGCATCCTTGTTGTGCGGTTCTGTCCTCCGCCGTAGTATGTATGGCCGCTGTGTGCGCCGCGCGGCTGTGCTGCGCCGGAGATGGCAGCAAATATCGCAATTATTAGTATGATGGTTCTTTTCATGCTTATTTTGATTCCCAATGGGAGCCAAAGTTAAATTTATTAATATTTAATGGTATATTTGTGGATTAATATTTAATTTGATTAAAATTCAGATGCTTTTGAAAACATATGAAAGTCCGGTTGTGGAGATATCCACGATGGCAATTACAGAAATTGTATGCGCCTCGGCTGGAGGCAGAAACGAAGATTTCGGTTCGGGTACTGAATTCGATGGTAAATCTAAATGGGAGCAGTCAAGATGGTAAGAAGACTTTCAGATTTGCTGTCCATCGCAGTTCTGATGCTATTTTCATCCTGCTCAAGCGGCCTCGAAAGCGGCCTTGTAAATCCATTCACCCATAAGGCGAGAATGTCCTTTGAGGCTACTCGTGATCTCGGACCGGAACTTTCGCTCGATGATGATACAAGGACGAGCCTCGGCAATGGCGGGGCTGTGCTCTGGTCCAAGGACGATGCTATTACCGTATTCGCCGGCAACGGCACTTCTTCCATTTTCAAGTGCAAATCACTCAGTGAAGATTCGCGCACGGCTGTATTCAGCGGCAGCGCTGTGCTGTCGGACAGCTACTATGCCCTGAGCCCGGCTCAGAGCGGCGCAAGCTTTGATGCTTCCTCGGGACTCATCTCAGCTGAGCTTCCTGCTGTTCAGACGGCAGTGGCTGGTAGCTTTGATCCCACTGCGGCCGTTTCCATCGCATGTGCGAAAGACGGTGGCCTCGATTTTCGCAACACTTGTGCGATTGTCAGCTTCTTTGTCCGCAATGACGACATCTGTTCCATCACCCTCCGCGCCACTTCGAAGGACGGTGGCAGCATAGCCGGCCCATTCCTCGCTGACTACAACAACGGCGAGCCGGAAATTGTGACTGACGGCGGCGTCAACGAGGTTACCCTCCAGGGAGGGTTCAGCAGCGGTTCGAGATATTATATGGTTCTTCTTCCAGGACAGTATGAGAACCTTCAGATAGTATTCTGCCGTGCAGACGGCGCCAAGGCGACATATTCCAATCCTGTGCCTCTCACTCTGCAGCGCAATGACAACATCGAACTCATAGACCTCCAGATACCTGACGACAAATGGGTGACTCCATCCATCGAACTTTCCGACAATATCCTCGTCGAGGCTTCGGGCGTGACAGGGGAGAGGACGTCTGTCACACTCAACGGCGCCGAAGGCTGGACTGTGTCCGTCAGCTGTTCGGGTTGCGTCAGCAGCGCGGTTTACGATGAGAAAGAAGGGGAGATTGAGTACATAGTTGGTCCGAACAGCTCCGAGACCCAGCGAAGCGGCAGCATCACCGTCACCATCTCAAAGGAAGGCTTTGCCAGCATCAGTGGCAGCATCAGCGTTGTACAGGAAGGCGCGGAACCTGTCGTCGTGCCTGAGACCTGGAGCAAGGTGACATCCACAGCCGATCTCATACCTGGTGACATATACGTCATAGCCTGTCCGAGCAAGCTCATGGTGGCAACTGACATTGACGGTGCGGTGCTCGGCAATGCTGCAGCGTCATTCTCTTCGGATAACTCCAGCATCACCAGCCTGCCTTCCGGAGCCATTGAACTCACTCTTGGCGGTTCGGCCGGTGCCTGGACATTCTCCAACCCGTCCAACCAGATGCTCGGCTGCACAGGTTTGAAAAAACTTGCATGGAGCAGTGGCGCCACAACCTGGAAGATTGATATTTCTTCCGGAACAACCACTGTGACAAGTACCAATTCCTCATACGGATCCATACAGTATAACAGCGCTGCACCGCGCTTCACGACCTACACCTCGTCTCAGACTCCCATCGTGTTGTATCATAAGTCTGGCAAGCGTGTTACCAGTGTCAGCACAGATGCCGAAGCGCTCAATGTGACGTCCTCAAGCGCCACTGTGCAGGCTACATTTGTCAGCGCATCTTCGGCGCCGTCCAAGGCAGGCTTCAAATACGGTATGGACCCCGCATACCTTGACCTCGTAGCCGATGTTTCGGCCCCTACCGCCACCAGCGGCAGTTATTCTGCCAGCCTGAGCGGACTCTACGCCGCTACTACATATTATTACAAGGCGTACATCGTTGTGGATGGCGTCACATATTCCGGCGCGGTGCGCAGCTTCACCACTTCCATCAATACCGGCGGCGGCACTGTCTCATCCGGTGGGGCGGATTATGGCTGGCCTGAGCTTCCTGCCCAGACCGACAAGAACCGCGACGGCATAGACGACAATAATTCCGACTACTACTATTCGCACACCTTCCGTGCTGATGCGTCCAATATCCGCAACTTCTCCAGCTGCTACTCCAAGAGCATGCTTCATCCTGTATGGGTGGCCGCTCCGATGCACAAGTGTTATCTCGGCAGCTCCGGACGCAACGACAGCTATAAGGCGGACCCTAACATCAAGTGCACCCAGACATCCAAATTCACCGGTTACACGCGCGGACATATGGTCGGATCCTCCGACCGTACAGTATCAGTCGCCACCAACAAACAGGCCTTCTACTATTCAAACATAGGCGCCCAGACCTCATCCGGCTTCAATACCGGCGGAGGAGCCTGGAACAACCTTGAGGACCGGGTGGATGGTTATCTATGCGCGGATACCCTCTATCAGGTCATAGGCTGCATCTTCGATACATTTACGGACAAATACGGCAATACTGTCAATTCCAAGAAGGGCAGCGGCAGCGCCGGCAGCTTCCAGGTGCCGACAGCCTGGTACAAAGTCCTCCTCCGCACCAAGAACGGCAATACCGGCAAACGTGTGGCGGACTGCCGTGCGGACGAACTGCAGTGCGTCGCATTTATCCTGAGCCACAAGAGCAACCAGGGGCATAAGCCAAGTACTCAGGATATGTATCCGGTCAGCAAGGTCGAAGAGCTCACCGGCCTGACATTCTTCGTCAACGTGCCGAACGCTCCGAAGAACAGCTTCACGGCTTCCGACTGGGGCTTCTGATGAATGACTGACAATATGTCACAAAGTGGTACTTGGCAGATAATTTGCCTTTGATTCGCACGCAAATGAAAAAATATTTTAAGCATAAGATGAAAGAAGATAAAGAGACAGCGCAGCAGGCAGCGACACAGGCTGAGGAGGCCAAGGTTGCCGGGACAGCGCAGGAGACTGAAAGGCAGGAGGCTGAGACTGATTCGCAGGAGTCTGTTGAAGAGGCCGTCAAGGACACTGCAGAGGCGGAGGAGAAGGCTGCTGAAGAGCAGAATCAGGACGGGGAGATAGAGAAGCTCCGCCTTCAGGTTGCTGAAGAGAATGACAAATATGTCAGGCTGATGGCCGAATTTGACAATTATCGCCGTCGCACAGCGAAGGAGCGCATAGAGCTTATCGAAACGGCGAGCAAGGATGTCCTCGAAGGTTTCCTCCCTGTAGTGGATGACTTCGAGCGCGCGCTTGAGGCTCTCGCCAAGACAGAGGGTGCAGAGGCAGCTTTGGAAGGCACACAACTCATCTACAATAAGCTCACAGCATACCTCAAGTCCAAGGGACTCACCCGTATCGAGTGCAAGGGCGAAGAATTCAACACTGATTTCCACGAGGCTGTGGCACAGTTCCCGGCTCCTTCTGACGATATGAAGAACAAGATCATCGACGTTGTCCAGCAGGGCTACATGCTCGGTGGCAAGGTCATACGTTTTGCAAAAGTTGTTGTCGGCATCTAATATTTCCATCCAATGGCAGACAAGAGAGATTACTACGAGGTCCTTGGCGTTGACAAAGGCGCCAGCGCAGACGAGATAAAGAAGGCATACCGCAAGATGGCCATCAAGTATCATCCGGACAAGAACCCGGGTGACAAGGAGGCTGAAGAGAAGTTCAAGGAGGCTGCGGAAGCCTATGACGTGCTCAGCGACGAGCAGAAGAGGGCACGTTACGACCAGTTCGGCCATGCCGGAATGGACGGCGCGGGCGGATTCGGCGGTGCCGGCGGATTCTCCATGGAGGACATCTTCTCGCAGTTCGGAGACATATTCGGCGGAGCCTTCGGTGGCGGCTTCAGCGGCTTTGGCGGTTTTGGCGGCGGCAGCCAGCAGCGCAGGGTTCAGCGCGGCAGCGACATCCGCATACGCGTCAAGCTTTCGCTCTCGGATATCGCCCATGGCGTTGAGAAGAAGGTCAAGATCAACAAGACCGTTGCCTGCCCGGACTGCCACGGCAAGGGAGCGGCCAGCGATGCGGACATCAAGGTATGCGACACATGCCACGGCAGCGGCATGGTCAACCGCGTTACTCAGACCATACTCGGACAGATGCAGACATCTTCGCCTTGCCCTCATTGCGGCGGTACAGGCAAGAAGATCACCAATCCTTGCCGCAAATGCAACGGCAGCGGACTGGTCAAGAGTTCCGAGGAGATTTCCTTCAAGATACCTGCCGGCGTCTCAGAGGGCATGCAGCTTACCGTGCAGGGCAAAGGAAATGCCGCACCTAACGGTGGCGTGAACGGCAACCTGCTCGTAGTGATAGAGGAGGAGCCTGACGAGAGATTCGTGCGTGAGGAGAACGACCTCATTTATTCTCTATATATAAGTGCAGCTGACGCAATACTCGGCTGTGATGCGGAGATACCATCCATAGACGGTAAACTCAAGATCAAGATTGAGCCTGGCACGCAGCCTGGCAAGATGCTGCGTCTGCGTGGAAAGGGTATTCCTGACGTCAATGGCTATGGTACCGGCGACCTTCTGGTATTTGTTCAGGTATGGATGCCTAAGAAGGTTTCACGCGAAGAGAAGGAGCTGCTCGAGAAGCTTCGTGCCAGCGAAAATTTCAAGCCGACACCTAGCAAGGAGGACCGCAATTTCTTCGACCGTGTTCGTAAAATGTTTGGAAATTAGCGCATGATTTGTAACAACCATGTTACATTAGGTGAAAAAAGTGTAAATATTTTTGTGGAATAAAAATAAGTTACTACTTTTGCAATCCCAAAACAAAAGCAACCTCTAGCCCAACGGAGAGTCCGCCGCCAACGTTGCGTTAATTTTTGAAGATTATGGATTTAATGAAGATTGCACAGGAAGCTTGTGCACAGGAAACAAAAGAACTCCCTGATTTCAAGGCAGGTGATACAATCACTGTTACCTACAAGATCAAGGAAGAGAATAAGGAGCGCCTCCAGAAATTCCGCGGCGTCGTTATTCAGAAGCGTGGTGCAGGAGCAACCAAGACCTTCACAGTACGTAAGATTTCAAACGGTATCGGTGTAGAAAGGATTTTCCCTGTAGGCTCACCTTTCATCGACTCCATCGAGATCAACAAGGTAGGTAAGGTTCGTAGAGCACGTATCTTCTACTTCCGCGACCTCACTGGTAAGAAGGCTCGCATCAAGGAAAAGAAATATGTAGCTGCTCAGGCAACTGAAGCAGAATAGCATATCCCTGGCTCCTTAGCTCAACTGAATAGAGCATCTGACTACGGATCAGAAGGTTACAGGTTTGAATCCTGTAGGAGTCACGAAAAACCCCGTTCTAGGCATCTAGAACGGGGTTTTTATTTTTGAGGCTAACATTTGGCAAACATATCTCACATCTGATACGAAAATAGGTATTGCAAGAAATATATCTAATTGTTTACTTTGCGGCAGTGAACAAAAGGAATGTATTAGCCAAATTTGCAAAAAAATAGCAATGCAGATTGTAAGTAAACCCGGTGCAGTTCATCTCGTTCCTCTTGATGGGGACAGAGTGGGCTTTGTGCAGTATATCGGTCAGGATGATACCGTGGGCTTTTGTGTTCTGAAGGTGTTTACCAAGTCCTATGGTGCCAGGACACTGCCAGAATTGGAACAGGTGGCCGATGGTGACTATTACTATATTCATACCAGGAAAAGGATAAGCAATAAAAAGTGGCGTTCGGTAGGGGAATTGCCATTACCAGCTGACGATAACATGCCCTGCTTTGCTTACTCATCCTGCGGAAAGTGGGTTTACTGGCACTTCAACGGTCATGTTTCCATAGCCGCTGATTTACCTGAGAGTTATGTGGATGCTTCTCTCGGAGCTGTTTTCGACAGCAGGGATGTCGGATCTTTTATGAGTAGTGGCATTGTCCCAGCAAAGGGAGTCTCAGGCCGCAGGCTGAGAAGAAGGAAAAACATAGTGATGAACTATTCATCCAGAGATAAATATGACAGCAGGCAGTACAATATCAATGGTTTGATAGATATTTCGGTAGGAGTGATCTTTCTGATAGTATGCTGGATAGTCTGTAAAGATAATCAGTTTGGATTGTATCTGTTGATTGGTGTGCCGTTCATGCTTATAATAGCTTGGGAATATTTCAAAAAGGCAGTTCATCTGCCGGCTTCCAATCCAGACCTTGTTCCCGGTGATGTATTTGAACTACCTTTGTCTTCATCTGAGAAAGTTTATCTGCAATATATCAGCGACGGTTGGACCAGCGACGTATCCCGTATCGTGCGCATTTTCAAGAGGCGGTATCCATTGCAGGAATTTCCATTGGTGGAAGAAGTGGTTAATGACGATGTGCTGATGTATGCAAACACATCGATGCTGGATGCGGATTCCGGAAGTTGCTGCCGAATTGGGAACGTGAAAAAGCTCGGGCCGAAATTTTCGGAGAGGTTCGCAGCTGCATCCTGGGACGGTTGGTGTGTCTGGCGGTTGTCCGGCGACACGGCAAAGAAATACCGCCGTCTTCCGAAGAGGTACTATGGTGCATGGGATGGCAATGAATACGATGAGGAAGCGATAGTCCACCATATCCTGAATCCCGGCGAAGACATTACTCTTCCTTCTCCTGAGGATGATTTCGTAATATTCTAGAGCTGTTAATAGAATTATTGCTGTCCGATATAAGTTGAGACAATATAGTTAGTCAATCCTTAACAACTGCTCTTGCAAGCAGCTTGTAATTTATATTGAAGGCCTCCGGAGAGGATTTGCAACAAGATAAATAAAGTCTTTGCACTCTTCTTTGCGAAGTCCTTTATCATTTTTTCATATTCCAGCCTGTCGCCGCTAACATTACCTTGATTTCTGAGAGATTCTGCCGGTATGTTCAGTGCATCTTTGGTCCGTTGCTGCGCTGCTGGGATTGCTGTAGGAGTCACCCAAAACCCAGCTACAACACTGTAGCGGGGTTTTTATTTTTGGGCTAACATTTGGCAAACATATCTCAGAATTCTGTTCCCTTTCCCGTTCACGAACCTCGCAAGCGATTTCAACAGCGCGTCCACGATATACGACTATCTACACCCGGCCACTTTGGGCAACTTGCGATTTGTTCGAGCCGTCCCTGGCTTCT
>JAKSJG010000004.1 GCA_024398365.1 Bacteroidales bacterium
CAAATTTTAATGCAAACTACAAATTTATATCCGGCTATCCGTTTTTCAAAAAATATTTTGCCGCGTGCAAAAAAGTAACGGGCTCCGGAAAATTGCGGCAACTGCATACGGCAGCGCACATAAGGCAGTAACTTGCAGGACTATGAAGATTATTGACATTGGAGAGGGGCTGCGTCCCTTCATCGACCTGCTTTTCCCGAGGGAATGTCCTGTCTGCGGGAAGGCTCTCTGCGCGGACGAGCGGTACATCTGCGGACCATGCCGGGAGGATCTGCCTCTGACGCGCTTCTGGGCCTGGGCGGAGAATCCGGCGGAGGAAAGGCTGTGGCACCGCATAGGCATCGTGGCCGCGGCCAGCCTGTATTTCTACCGCTACGAAGGCGGCTACGCGTCTCTGGTGCGCGGCATCAAGTATTCGGGCCGCACGGACTTGGGGCTGAGTCTGGGCCGCATGCTGGGAGAATATATGCGCGAAAGCGGGAGGTTCGACGACGTACAGGCCGTGGTGAGCGTGCCCCTCCACCCCCTGCGCCGCTGGAAACGCGGCTACAACCAGGCTGAAATCATCGCCCGCGGCATTGCGCAGGGCCTCTGGCCGGATGAGGACAGCAGTTCACGAGTGGAGGCGCATCTGCTGCGCAGGCGCAGATATACCCGCACTCAGACCAGGCTGAGCGGAGAGCAGAAGGGCAGAAATGTCAGGAATGCTTTTTCGCTGAATGCCGGAGCCGCCGCACGGCTCGCTGCACAAGGCGTGGACCAGCTGCTGCTGGTGGACGACGTACTTACATCCGGAGCGACGCTGGAGGCGGCTGCAAAACCCCTGATGGAGAAATTCCTGGTCAGCGTGGCTACGCTGGGATTCGTGGAATAAGGCTGTCAGTATGCCTATTGGGCATTCTGCCTGAGCATGAACTCAGCCTTGGCCTCAGGCTGCGACTGGGTCGTGAAGGTGATCTTCGTGCTGCGGGCAGCGCCTGTGGTGTTGGCCGGCAGGGCGATGGCGATCTCGGAGTTCCAGGTACCGATCGGAGGCATGATGCTCATGTCCTGAATGTACGGCTCTGCCTCAACTGTCCATGACTGGTTGGATGTCAGGCTCACGCGGAGGCCGCCTCCGTCAGGGCTGACATAGCCTTCATTGGCCGAGAGGCTGATGTATGGCATAGGAGCCAGAGTGATGGTATGCCTGGCCGTATAGGTGGATGTGGTCTTGTCATTGGCCGCCTTCACAGCTATGCGTATGCTCTTGGTATCCGGGTATGTGCTCGGCGGCACTGTGACCGTGATGCTGGCGTTGCCCTCTCCGGAAGAAGGATTGATGGTCACGCCTTCAAGGTCGCTGGTGGCGGTCCAGGTGGTGTTGCAGGTGAGAGCGAATACTGATACGCCGCCGTTGCAGTCCATGGATGCCGTGCGCGGTGTGACGGATGCGGAAGGAGCCTCCGGATCCACGCAGGATGCCAGGACGGCAGCAAGGCCGAAGGCCATCAGAATATGTCTGAACTGAATTCTCATAATAGTCAAAACGATTGTAGAAGCACAAAGTTATTAAACTTTTTCATAACTTTGTGTGCTATGCGAATTTTAAGCCACATAAGGTCGATTATTCCCGCCGCAGCACTGGTTGCGGCCGGTATCTGCGCCGCATCCCTGCAGTCCTGCGAACGCTATGTCCTCCCCGAACTCTCGTTCGAGCCGGACACCCTGACATTCACCGCCTTGGGCGGCACACTGCCGGTAGAACTCAACTGCAACGTCGTCTGGAGCGTCAGCACTTCCACCGTCTGGCTCGATACCGACATCCTCCACGGCGAGGGCAGCAGTGTCATCAATGTCACGGCACTTCCCAACACAGGCCGCTCCCGCAAGGCCACCGCGGACTTCAAGACCGAGACCATCAAGCGCTCCCTGGTAGTTCTCCAGGAAGGCACGGAGCCGGAAGACTAATCACACTTCCGCCCATACTGCGTCAGTTATCCCCCTTTAATAAAATCAGGCGGCCCCGGATGGAGCCGCCTAAAAATTGAATGAACTATGTTTATTTTACAGCATACTCAAAGGAGAGTGTTTCACTGTCCCACTGGTATGTTGCTTTTGGATCAATAGCCTGCACTGACTTGCCATTACCGAAATTGGCATATTCTGCAACCGGATCAAAAGCAGTAATAGCCGATTTGTAGTAGCCGCCATTGATATGGAATGCTTCAGCAAAGTTAGCCGTTCCTGCAGCAAACACAACATCTGCGTAGAAATAACCACCATTGATGATAATCTTGGCTGTATTGTCTCCGGAACGGACCATTCCCGTCTTGTCACTATAGGTTCTCAGGCAAGCGCCTTCATTGATAGTAACGGTTGAGCCGCCTACTGCAAACAGAAGGTTGTATGCACCATCAGTTTTATTTCCGACATAAAGACGTGACTCTCCAATATTCAATGTTCCAGCCACATAGAAGAGCTTATAACTCTTAGCTGTCCTGTAAATTGTTGCGTTATCCGAGATATTTACCGTAGCGCCAACAGGAACCACGATCATGCTGGAATCGGCACCAATGTATCCGGCACCAGACCTGGACGATGTGACGGACACCTTCTTGATGTTGATTACCGCATTCTCAGCAGGATCTACAACTCTGAAACCGTTGCTTGAGATCGTACCAGGAGTATCAGAAGAGTTGTCAGTAAGTGTCAAGTTTCCGGATGTTTTGATAAAGCAAGTCTTCGTTGTAGTACCAGTAATGTTATAACCATTAAGGTCAACAGTCACAGACTTGCCGTTAACATTGGTGAAATCCTGAACTCCTTCAAGATCGACTGAGCTCATGAGTTTCATAGTCACATCAGAATTGGCTGCAGTTGTGGCAGCAAAAGCTTCCGCATATGTCTCATAACCTGTTGTATTGCCACCGATGGTAACATAAGCCGCTGGCTGATCACTCTCTACTATATTGAAGTGATAATCTATTCCATCTGCTGAATAGGTATATGGAGCGCATTCATAACCAGGACAAAGCAGAGCTTTTTCAATGGCCTTATTGAAAACACCGCCGGAAACTGCGCCCGACATCTTGCCCTTCTCATCATAGATTACAGGAGATGCCTCATCAGTATTGGAGAAGTATCCGCCTGTGACAGTTGCAGCATTATAGCTGCCGTCTGACATATTGAAAGCTGCGATGGCGCCCATGAATGTACCTCCGGTAACATTGACTTTACCGTATTTGCACCTGATACCATAAGTGCTGACAGAATTGAACTTACCTCCTGAGATATTTACAGTAGGAGTATTGCTCTTGGAAGACACACCGATGTGGATACCGGCATAATTTGATGTCTGGCCTGTTGCAACATTATTGAAATATGCCTTGCCGGAAATGTTGAATACAGATTCGTTACCAGACAGTCTGGCAGCGCCATACTGAGCGGCACCTTCAAACTCAACGTCTGAAATATTCATGGTAATGCCATCCTTAACCGCATATATTGCATAAGTACCAGCCTTGATCTTACCCTTCTTCTCTGCAGAATTATCTACAATATTTGCGCTTGTATTCACGTCAAAAGCTTTTTCTGCCGCTATGATTGTCTTTGAGTTCATATCAAGTGTTATCACATTGCCCTCTATGTTTTCAAAGAAAAGAGAATTGGACAACAGCACATCATCGAGCATCTTGATAGTTACTGCACCGGATCCGTTTGCCGTCATAAAAGCCTGTTCAATATCATTGAATTTCATATCACCTATCTGGGCCACATAATGCTCAGCGAATTCAGGCGTGAATTCAAGGCGATAGAGCTTACTTGACTCAACAACAGCAGTATTGGCAGTAGCCTTCGACCATGACAAACCATCCTTCGCGATAGCCTTTATATTAAGAGCCTCATAATTGCCGGCAGGAACGACTACATAGAACTTTGTACCTTCAGCTGTGAGAGCAATGCCATCGCCACAATTCAAAGTTACGCCAGTCAATATACTGCCAGAAGTTGAAAGCACTGCTGTCTGTCCGTCAGCGACAGTGAATGAACCGCTGGTGGCAAGATTTGATGATGAGACGATGATTGAAGATACTGTCTCTGTACCCTTGAGTGTGATCTCCAGCAAGGCGCAGATGTTATTGAAGTCGAGAACGGTACTCTCACTCTCGGCATACATGGGCGCATTTGCGCCATCAGCACTGTAAAACTGGGTCTCAGGGAGAATACCGTTTCCGCATCCATAATAAGCATAGTACTTGCCGTCCACCGGTTCCGGATCGGCATCTGACTCGTTCTTCTTGGTGAATGTAGCCATAGTGGCATCAGAAGCGTCAGGAGTAGCGACATACTTCACGCCGTTGATGGTAATCTCGTCACCTGCAACCCAGTTGACCTTGGCGCCTGTCTCATTGGCATCGAGGCTGGTCCTGGTAAGCTGGCCGATAGTAGCGGTGAAGACCTTGCCCTCACCCTTTATTGACTTGAAATTATCCTTTGCGCAACCTGCGAAAAGGAGTGCGACTGCCATGGAGAGCAGGCATACTTTTGCGAAATTCTTTCTCATTGTTCTGTCCTCCATAGATTAATACCAATTATCGGTACTGCCGTAACCATAGTCCTGGTTACCGCGACCAGTGCTTGTGCAGAGCACTGATTCCGATCCAAGCACCCGGATATCCATCTCAGGTGCCTGATACACGGCGAAATCGCCGTCCTGTTTGTTTGTAAAGTTCATATAAAGATGTGATAAAAATTGCCGTCCGAAAAGCGAACGGCAAATTTACTCAATTTATTTAAACATCAATCTATTGTCTATCTTTTCGGTTCCACCTGACGGATGACGTCGCCGTGGTCATTCACGATGCCGCGGAGCCAGCGCTCGCGGAATTCAGGGTGTATAGGCGAGGCCGGTATGTTGGCGCCGTTGCCGTTGTCCTTGAATGAACCGTCCTCATTCTGACGCTTGACGTTGCCGTCCATATATTTCACGAGGAGGTAATTGCCCAGATCGTTCCATTTGTTGAACATCACTTCGCTGCGGTTGCGGCAGAAGTCTGTCATCGCTGTGATGGCGGCGCCGCGGTTGCCGGAGGCTATGAGCCTGGCCATCTTCGCGTCCTGCTCTGCAAGCAGCTTCTCATTTTCGCCCTGAAGGGCGTCAATGTTGCTGCGGATCTCCGGAGCGACGCGGTCATAGAAGAGATATGCGAAGTGTGTCACGCGGTTGATGAGCCAGAATGCGGAAGTCGGGCTGTACTCGAGCATGGAGCCGTTGCCCTCCTGGAAGCACTTGGGCACGCTGTTGATGTTGGCGTAGATCGGGGTCAGCGGGCATGTGGCGGCATCATCGACACCGAACCAGATGAGCGATCCCACCTCGTCAGGCAGCCAGCCGCGGGACTGTGCGACGAACCAGAAACCGGTCTGCTGGGTGGCGATGGAGCGCTCCATCACGTAGGTCTGGCCATCTAGCTTGAAGCTCATCGGACGCCATCTGTAAGGCAGGCGGCTCGGACCGGCACCCATATCCTCTGAGAAATCCAGGGCAGTGCCCTCGAAATGGTCGCGCATCACGTTGGCCAGGTCAGCTACGGTGACAGGCTTGGCGGCCTTGACGTAGAGAGGCATCTTGTTGGCCGCATTGTGGCCCATGGCGAAATCCAGGTACTTGTCAGCGTCGAAGTTGGCTCCGCCCAGCAGGCGGAGGGCAGCCCAGGCGCGGGCCTCGCAGGCACGCAATCCGCTGAAATCTGCAGGACAGTAGGTGTCGCAGAAGCTGAACTCCTCGTCCTTGCCGCTGAAATATCCCGCCTTGCGCGCGAAGGATATCACATCCTTCGAGTAGAGGCAGTTCTCGGGGTCATTGAGAGGGAAATGATGTATGCGGCTCTGATTGGCGTGAGCGCAGACACAGCCGTCCGGAATGCGTATGGCAACCCATACAGCACCCTTCTCAAGCGTACCCTTGCCTATGATCTCCATGATCCAGGCCTCATCCTTGTCAGCGATGGAGAATGATTCGCCTTCGGAAGGATAGCCGTATTCCTGAAGCAGTGCGTCGATGGTCCTTATGGCCTCGCGGGCCGTCCTGGCGCGCTGCAGCGTAGTGTATATGAGGGAGCCGTAGTCCATTATGCCGTCAGGGTTGACGAGCTCCTCGCGGCCGCCGAATGTGGTCTCGGCTATGATGAGCTGATGCTCATTGATATTGCCCACAGTCTGGTAAGTATGCGCCACCTGCCTGATCTTGCCGAGGAACTTGCCGCTGTCCCAGTCGTGGATCAGCACCGGGTCCCCGACCTTCCAGTCCTGTGCAGGATGGAAATACAGTTCTCCGTAGAGGTTATGTGAATCTGCGCTGTAGCTCACCATGCAGGAGCCGTCCGCCGATGCACCCCTGGTCACGATGACGTTGGTGCATGCATAGCTGTGCGCTGCCGAAACAAGGGCCAGCGCCGCTGCCAGAATGAAATGTCTTGAGAATCTTTTCATAAAAAAGCACGATTATTGTGTACCAAAATTAGACATTTTTCAGTTAAGAGAAAAATATCGTAAGTTTGCAGGTACAAAAGTTATGACCATGAGCAGATTGTTCAGATATATCGCAGGCACCGCAATGGCATTGCTGTGCTGCAACGCCTTCGCCCAGGAGCAGGAAAAGCCGAAGGATATCCCGACGATAGCCGCCGAGTCGGCCGACTACCTGATGGAGGTGCTCAAGCTTGAGGATTATCAGGTGTTTCAGGTGGACTCCACCTTCCAGTACAATTATGCAATGATGAGCAAGGAGCTGGAGGAACTCAAGAAGTCAGGTGCCATGAACACGGACCGGTACCAGACGGTATCCGACAAATGGATGAACGCCAACGACACCACCTTCAAGATGATTTTCACTGAGCAGCAGTGGTCAAAATATCTCAAATGCAAATTCTCGCACGACAAGAGAGCCCGCGACAAGAGAATGAAGGCAAGGCAGAAATAGCCTATTGAAGTCTGCCTCCCTTGAGTTCAAGCACCTTCATCACGGTGCAGTCATCCCACTTCAGGAAGAACACCACCCTCACGGGCAGCCTGCTGTCCTGAATCTTCCCCAGCTTTACGCTTATGCGATATGCGCTCGTATAAACGCATTCCACTATGTGCGCAGCCATGTCCACATTGAGGATCTCGCGCTTGAACAGCTGCGGATCCGGCACATTGGCCGTAACCACGGCCCCGTCCATTCCCATTGCCACAAGGTCCATAGGGACAGCGGTGCTGTATTCATCAAAACTGTCCATGAGCGACGGGCCCACGACCGTATCCCTGACGAATACATTGAAGCTGTATGTGGAATCCTCGAATGCCTCAAATGAAGCGGGAAGGTCGAGATACAGAATTTTCTCCCTGGTTCTGGCAAGGCTTATCGTCTCTCCGGAAAGAGTGGTCAGCACCACATGGTCATCATATACCTCAGCATCCTTGAAGAAATTGAAGGATGTGGAGGCCGTGGCGGTGACCGGATTGCCGGAAGGGTCGGTGAGCAGAGACCAGTTGCGGCCCTCATCGTAGCTTACCGTGAAATAACTCAAGCCGAGCGAATCGCGTATGCCCACGCGCGGATTGCCGTCATAAGGGGAGGCTGTCATCCTGACTCCGCCGGAGGTCAGCCAGTCGAAATTTGCGGCTTCATCGTACTTGACCTGCCAGTAATATTTGCCGTCAGCGGGATCCTGTGCGATGTTGAACCATACGGCATCTGTCTTCTCGACGCCGTTGAGTATCGTCATCCCGGCACCGTTCTCGAACTTGAAGCTGTAGCCCGCGAGACGGTTGCCGTCCATGATTTCGGTAATCGAACTGATGAATATGCCCGGGTCGATGGAAGTGGCCAGGGTGCTGTATGAATTGATGGCCGCGTTGAGGCTGTCGCATCTGGCCGAGAGCATCTCTATGCAGGCCATGGTCTGCACGCTGAAGGATGTGCCGTCGGTCAGGTTGAAGGTCACGCTGTAAGGGTCTGACCAGTCAATGCTCTTGAATATGGTCCTGCCCTCCTCTCCCATGGACTCGAAGAGGTTGGACCAGTTGATGCCGTTGTCGTAGGATACCTGCCAGAAGCCGTCCTTGATGCGCAGTTTCGGCACCGTGGCGTCAGCCGTGCGCTTGTTGCCCTTGTCGTCGAGCATCCAGGAGGCCGGGTCATTCCCGTTCTTCACTGTCCAGCAGTAGTGGCCCGTGGCGCTGTCGTACTTCAGGCCTATGACCGGAGACGTGCCGTCCTGGCCGTCTCTGATGATGAGGGCCTCCTTGCTTGAGAAGGTGATGACATGCACTCCTTCAGATATTTCCTGGACGCTCTCTATGTAGTCATTCGCCGCCAGGCGGCTGAAAAGCGCATTGACCGTCTCGATCTGCGAATTGATGTCACCGGCCAGCGTCTCCAGGGCGGTCACCCTGTTGCGCAGCGAGGTCACTTCGTCCTCAAGTCTGGAGACGCAGGAGAACGGCAGCAGTGCCACAGCGCACATGAGCAGCATAATCATGGTCTTTCTCATAGCGAATCCTCCTTGTATTTGACGTTGATGACTATGGTGTTGATGACTCCCTTGCCGTCGGATACCAGAAGGGAGACAGTGCTGCTGCCGGAAGTGAAGGTCTCAGGTGATGTGATGACCAATCTGCCGCGCGTGTAGTTGTATCTCTCTATCCATGCGTTGAATCCCTCGTCAGCCACAATCGGCAGCAGTGCGGTGTTCTCGTCGGAATTGCTTATGAAATACTGCAGCGAGCAGGTGTCGCATGCGTGCATGCTGACCTCGGTCGGGATGTCCACGCCAAGGTCCTGGCAGCGCGGCACCGTGATCTGCATGCCGTTGACAGTAAGGGTGTAGAACAGGGACGAGGTCGCGCTGATGCAGGTTACGGGGTTCTCCGCCGGAAGGGCGCTCGCCCTGACCTTCGCAGCGCCGTCCAGCAGCCATTCCCAGGTGGAACCGCCGTCATAGGATACGGTCCAGTAATAAAGGTTGTCCTCCGCACTGCGCTGCAGCCCTATCTGAGGCGCCGCGGACGCAGCCACGTTCATCCTGACCTTTTCCCCACCGCACTCCAGCCATTCCGCCTTGCCCCGGTCCGGGAAACTGATGGTCCAGTAATAATTGTCATCCCCGGGAACCGATGCGTCCATGGCCGCGCCTATCTGCGGCAGCACCGTGGACTGTGCATCATAGAAGGCGATGTTGATGCCGTTGGAGAAATACATCCTGCAGCCTATCGGCTTGTAGCCGTCGGAGATGGAGCGCAGGTCCGTGACATACAATTTGCGGTAGAGCAGGTCTATCAGCTGCTGAAGGGACTTTGTATTCTCATTGATAAGCTCCGCTGCACTGCGGTACTTCTCGAAGGTGCTGAGGGTCGGGACATTCACGGTACTTCCGTCAATGAAATGGAAGCAGACTACACTGTCACTCACATCCAGATGGTCCACGAAGGATACGCCGGCGGTACCTGTAGCCTTGCCCAGGTAGCTCCATTCGACGCCCCCGTCATAGGAAATCATCCAGTTGCCGTCTTCAATCCTGATGGCAGGCCTGATGGCTGAAGCCGAGACCTTCTGGCTCGTATTGTTGATATAGATCGGCCCGACAGTGCCGTCCTCGTGGGTTACGGTCCAGTAATACTGTCCGTCCACATCCTTTTCTACACCTATGACAGGCGTGCCGGCATTGCGTCCGCTGCTGACAGTGACAGTACCGCTGTTGGAGAAGCTGATCCTGTAAGCCCTGATGCTGCCGTCAGCATCATATACAGGCGAGACGTCAGTCACGAAATCATATCTGTCATAGCTGCCCACTATGGCGTGGAGGGCATTGATGTCGGCATTCATGGACGAGCAGCGCTCCTCAAGCGCCACAAGACGCGCGTCCAGGGCATAGAGTTCCTCATCCACACCCTTGGCACAGCCTGCGGCCAGAATGATGCAGCACAGCAGAGAAAGCAGATTGAATTTCCTGTCCATAGCCCTATCTGTCATTTGATCCGGACAAATTGACGGTCTTGACCACGACTCTGTCGCGGAAACCGCATACGTTGAAGATGACGACTATCTGACCGCGGCCCGACTCGAAATCGGACGGCACGTCTATGAGCAGCCTGCCGTCACCGCAGTTCTCCACCACAAAACCCGGCTGTGCCATGATGATGAGTGTGGTGGCATTCGCTTCATCGCCATATACCTTGTATGGCAGGTAGAACGAGGTGTTTGGCTTGACCACAAGTTCGGTTTCCATCTCTATGGAGTACATCTTCGGAATGCGGTAGAGAGTGCCGTCCAGGGTCTGCACCTCCAGATAATCCTCGGATGAATTGTCAACTTTGGAGAAAAATGCCTTGTCGGCTTCTTCGATCGCAGCTACCGTGCGGCCTTCAGCATCCCTTATGAATGCAGTCTTGCCGTCAGCCGTGCGGCAGGCCCAGCAGTATTTGCCGGAGGCGGCGTCGAAGGCCATGGTAACCGTCGGGACCTGGGAAGTCTCGCCTATGGCACGTATCCTGTCCCCGTCCTCGGAGAGTATCCACTCCCAGGCCTCGGAGCCGTAACGCATAGCCCAGTAACAGATGCCGTCAGTCTCATCCTGGCGCGGCATGATCTCAGGGACATTGCTGCGGTTGACGTCATATATGTTGCACTTGGTGCCGTCGGACAATTCAACGCTGCTTCCGACGGTCCTGCCATCCTCCACTATCGGAGTCACGCCCTTTATATACCTCAGGCCATCCAGTTTGGTCTGAATGAGTGTCTGCTGCGTGGCCAGAGTCCCGTTGATGTGCTCAAGTTCGTCCAGCAGCAGCTGATAGGATGCGTAAGTCGGGAGCTTTACCTCGCTGCCGTCGGAGAGCTCTATCTTGACATAGTTCGGATCGCTCGCATCGAATGACTTGAACATGTCGTCTGCGTCCTTGCCGTCAGCCGGACCGAGCTCGGTATAGACCACCCCGTCATAAGTGAGATACCAGGATTTGTCCCTCACCGTGATGTACGGCGCCTGGCCCATGCAGGCCACGGGATTGCCATCGGCATCCTTGAGAAGATAGGCATCCCCGTCTTCGTGACGGACCGTCCAGTACATGAGATTGTCCTCCCCTAAGGCGGTCCCCACATAAGGCACCTTGCCGTTGACGCCGTTGTATATGCATACAGGCTGGTTCTTTACGAAATTGATCTGATAGCCTATGGTGACGGAAGGGTCATCAGGGTCCATGATGGAGGACACTCCGGTGACAAAATCCTTCGACTCCAGGGCATTTGCCAGGGACACCACAGAGCGCAAGGTCTCATTGACGCTCTCAAGCTGCCGCTCAAGCTGATCGGCACGCGCATTCATCTCCTCGATCTGGCTGTAATAGCCGGACCAGCAGCCCGCGCAGCACAGCAGCGCGAGACAGAATGCGGACAGTGTCTTGAGCGGGGATCTCATCGTGTCGGATTAGAAGAGGAAGCCGGTATTGATGTAGAGCGAACCCGCTTTGCCAGGCTGGCGGTCCTGCTCGTCGAAAGGCACGCCGTATTCGACGGCCACGATGAAGTTGCGGTTGATGATGAAGCGGAATCCACCGCCTGCGGCGATGTGGAAATGCTCATCATCGAGAGTGGTTTTGCCGAACGGCACAAGCACCCTGCCGCCGTCGCAGAAGCCGCTGAGGGCGAGGCCCACGTTCTGGTTGAAGAGGTGGAAATCGACGAAGCGGTAGCGGAGCTCGGTGTTGTAGTAGCATACGCTGGTGCCCTGGATACGGTTGCGCATGATGCCGCGTATGGTGCGGTAGCCGCCGAAGCCGTCCTTGTCATAGCCGTAGCCGAGTATGGTCTCGTAAGGCAGCATGTAGAATGCCGGATCCTTGAGGAAGCCCTGCACGTTGAGCCTGTAGGCGAACACCAGCCTGTCACTTGCCAGAGGCAGATAATTGCGGAAAGCGAAATAATACTTCATGTATTCCTTGCTGGTGCCCAGGAAGGACGGAGCGTATTCGATATTGGCTTCAGCCCAGATGCCGCGGGAAGGAGCCGGCTCGAAGTCGCGTGAGTCATACATCAGGGCTGCGCGCACGGAGCTTGATATGCCGCCTTCGGCATCCTCCTCCGGAATGAGGCCCATGTCCTTGCACTGCTTGAACAGCGTCGGGATCTCCTGTCCGTCCGGCATGAATTCACCTGTCTTGAAATATTTGAAGTGATAGCCGGCCTTCCAGTAGAGGTGGTCGGTGATGTTGCCGGTGAAGTCAGCCTTGAAATAAGGCACCTGACGGCTCATCCTGTAGTATGCTGAGTTGTCGGAGAGTATCTGGGTGTCAACGAATGAATCATAGCCGTTGAATCCGTAGAAATCCAGGGCGGTGTCATAGGTGTACATGCCGGAGAGGCAGAAACGCACGCCCGGAATGGCTGTCCTGTTGTCATAGTTGAGCACGAAGAGCTTCGAGCCCTTGGTGAAGAATGAAGCCTCAAGATACCATTGGGAATTCGGCACCGGGTAGTTCTTGCCGTCGGCGAAGTTGTAGATGTTGAGCAGAGCTCCGTACTGGAGGCCCTTGTCCTGGTCAAAGGCCACGACAGGGAGAGGACCGAAAGAAAGTCCGGTCTTTACGATATCACCCTTCGCTTCCTGAGCGGAGGCGCTGCCAAGGACAGCGAGCATCAATGCTACAAGACAGAATATCTTTTTCATTTGTCAGATATTGTTAAGTTCCTTTTTCAGTTCAATGTATCTGCGGCGCAGTCCGCTGGAGAAAGTGCATTTCCAGTGGGAAAGCGTCATTCTGAGCAGTTCGGCGTAGTCATACACCGCCATCGGGGCGAGAATGAGCAGCGCCAGGGTTGCCAGGGCCCAGTACCACTTGACCGTGCAGAACAACACCACGGCCCAGATCACCAGCAGCAGCGGCCATATTATGGTAATGATGCCGCAGCGGAAGGAGTTGTGGAACGCATCGTCCTTGATCTTCGACACCACTATCTCATTGGCCAGCCATATAGGCAGCGTGGTGACGGCTGCGAAGACGGCCAGAGGAAGGGTCACGAGGGCCAGCAGCGTGCAGAGCAATGCGCGCACTGCAGGTGAAGCCAGCCTGAGTGAGTTGAGGCTCAGCCCTGCGGCCTTGCGGTCCTTTGCAAAGGCGCGGGCCTTGCCGAACAATCCGGCAGCCCTGCCTTCATCGGTGGCGCGGAGCCGCTCAATCTTCGCTATGGCCTCCCTGTTGGCGTCGAACCTGCCATCGAGGTTCATCGGGGATATGTGACCGCTGGCTATGCGGCTGAGCTCCCAGGTCGGCTCGTATTCATCATCGTCGGGTATATAGACAAGCTGCTCTCTTATGCCATCCCCCACCATGTTGCGTATGTCCTCCATTATGTCATGCTCGCTCCTGTCAGGGTGCTCCTCAATGTAGCTCGCCACATTGATAGGATCGCCTATCTTGACCAGCAGGGTGTTGCGGAAGCGGAAATAGTCCGCATAATCCAGACCCATAGGGACAATGTAGAGCGGCGTGTCGGGGCCGAGTTTGGCGTGGGCGCCGCAGGCCACCCTGGCAATACCCTTGCCTATAGGCAGGAGGCTGTGCATAGCCCTGTGCGTTCCTTCACATAAGATGCAGAAATTCACGTGATTGTTGAGTACCTCTATGGACTTCTCTATGGTCTCCTCCGCCTTGGTCATGTTGCGTATGCCGTCACGGCGGCGGTTGATAGGCATGATCTTGAGGAAGGTCAGTATCCTGTGTATCGCCGGTTTGGCGAATATGTCGGCGCGGGCCACGAAGACCTTGCGGGACTTGTCCAGCGCGAGCACGGCCAGAGGGTCCAGCAGCGCATTGCAGTGGTTGGGCGCGAATATGATCGGACCGTCGGTCGGGATTTTGTCCAGCCCGTCGTACTTCAGTTTGCGGAACGAATGATGGATGTAGAAATCCGTAATGCATCTGCAGAAATCATACAGCCTGTCATCCTCGTATATTTGTTTTGCCATTTTATGCTTTTTGCTTAAAAAGAATTGCAAGATAGAAAAATTTTGGGAATTATGGCTACATTTGCGTTATGGCATACACAATGATGTTTTACAACCTGGAGAACCTCTATGACACCATAGAGGATCCATCCGTCAACGACAACGAGTTCACGCCTGTCGGAGAGAAACGCTGGAGTCTTGAGCGCTACAATCAGAAGCTCGACAACCTCAGCGAGGTATTCACAGCTGTTTCAAACGCCTACGGAGGATTCCCGGTCATAGTGGGAGTATCCGAAGTGGAGAATATCAACGTGATGCGCGCCCTGGCGGCCCGCAAGCGGCTCAGCGGCTCGCATTACAAATGCCTCCATTACGAATCCAAGGACGCCCGCGGCATCGATGTGGGCGTGCTCTACCGCAGCGACAAGTTCAAGCTCGTGGGCAGCGAACCTGTCAAGCTCGTGCTGCGCAGCGGACGCGAATACATCGGCCGCAATCTGCTGGCGATGTGGGGCGAGATTGACGGCGAGATGTTCGCCATCTACGTATGCCACCTCCTCTCCCGCCGCGCCGGCGTGGAGGCCTCCCAGGGCTTCCGCAGGGCAGGCACCGAGACTGCGCGCAACCACGCGCGCGAGCTCGCAAAGCTCTATCCCGGCATCAAGGTGGTGATTATGGGCGATATGAACGACACCCCGGCCGACGCTTCGCTCGCCGAACTGCTGCCGGCACGCAAGAGCATATTCAATGTCCAGCCCGGCGAATATTTCAACCCTATGTGGGCCCTCATGGACAGGGGCCTGGGCACCAGCATACACGAAGGCCGGTGGAAGCTCTATGACAACATAGTGGTAAGCCAGAATATGCTTGAGACCTGCGAAGGCATCAAGGGCCTGAGGCTGGTGAAGATTGACAACAACAAGTATTACGCTGAGATATTCAGGAGGGACTTCATGATGCAGAGAGGAAAGCCGAAACGCTGCTACAACGGCAATCATTTCCAGAGCGGATACAGTGACCATCTCCCCGTCCTGATCAAACTCGACAGAAGATAATGTTCACACATTTCATTTTTGATATTGACGGCACCCTGGTGGATACCGAGAAGACGGGACTGCTGTCCCTCGGACAGACGGTTGAGGCCCTGACGGGCCGCAGAATGACTCTGGAGGAGCTTTATCCATACTTCGGCATACCGAGCTACGAGGCTTCGAAGATGCTTAGCGTCGGCGATCCTGTCAGGTTTGCTGAGCTGTGGGAGGAGAATTTCCAGAAGGCCATCAATCTCTCCCGCATCTTCGACGGCATACCGCAGGTGCTTGATGAGATGGTGCGCTCAGGCAGGGTGATGGGCGTGGTGACCTCACGCTCCCGCCTGGAATATGACAATGACCGCCTGCTGATGAAGTGGAAGCCGTATTTCAATCCTGTGATATGCTCGGAGGATTCCGCCACGCACAAGCCCGAGCCGGGCCCGACACTCGCCTTTCTTGAGAAGTCCGGAGCAAAGGCATCGGAATGCCTCTACATAGGCGACACCATGCACGACTGCAGCTGCGCGCAGGGCGCGGGTGTGGCTTTCGCCCTTGCGGACTGGAACGGCAAGGGGGCACAAAAAATTCCGGCCGAGTATCATCTTACCCGGCCGGAACAGATTCTTGAATTCATTTAAGAGGATGATTTACTTTCTCAACACACCCATAAAGAGAATACTCTGCGTTGTCGGTTCTATTATGGCATAGACAAAAGGTCTGTCCGCTTTAAATATCTGGTACTGGACCTGTGCTCCGGTTGAGGTGAAGTCGAACACCAGTGCAGATGCTGCGGCAGCCCTGACTCCTTCGTGTGATACGTCTATATCTGCCTTATGAAAAATTTGTGAAACACCTACAGGATCATCCAGTGCCTTCGAGAAGTCCGGGTCGTTGGAGAAAGCCTTGTGGATGCCCATTTCGGAAAGAATTGACTTTGGATCTTCAACAGAAGCAGCAGCCTTGAATTCAGGTATGTATAACTTTGTCGACATTCGTGGAGTTGAAAGCGATGACATCAAACTGTTCCATTTACTATCATTGAGGCCTGCGATATAATCATTGATTGCAATGTCTTTTGGAGGAAGGACAAATACCATCTCCAACGGACTATCTTTAAAATAATGCAGACATATAGCCTGAGGTTCAGATGCATCATAATTCTCACCGTTTTCAAGGTTATACACCTTGGCAGCAGCAGTAAAGCTGCCATAAAAGAAAGGTCTCTCAGCCTTGATCCCGTCAATATCTGTAAATTCAATATCCTTCACATCAAATGAAGCAAGCCATTTCGCATCGAAGAATACGGCATTTGTCATGATCATAGTTGCATATCTGGCACTTTCATCAAGAAGATTTTCAATCGTTCCTTCCGTCTTGTCCTTTACCCAGTCGTTGATGTAATCTATTGACTTGAGATCTGTAAGGTCAAGTGAAGCAACTTCGGCGGAATAGGAATTCTCAACATCGCTGACAAATCCATCCTTGAGGACACTTCTCTTCGCAACCCATATTGCATTGGCAACACACAATTTTGCGTTGTCAGATGAAGGCTGCATAGCCTCAAGGGATTTGCTGTAAAAGGCTCCGATCTCACTTGACGTGCAATCCTTGAATCCCAGTGTCGCGGCAATTTCCGAATAAGTATCCCCTGCTGCACCAGCTGAAGCCATGGACCAAGCCGCCGCCATGCTGAATGGTGAAACCACCATATTGCCTTCAGCACTTTCAGCTGTTTTTTTGAAGAATTCTATGTCAAACTTTATCTGGCCAGCGGCCACAGCCTCCTGAGCCTTTGTCAAACCAACAGTTACGGGTGGAATAGAATCCGGTTCCACTTGGTCTGATATTTCAACCCTGTCACATGAAACCGCCAGAATAGCTAATACTAGTAATGAGAATAAGCGTTTCATAACTACTGATTCATACTTATATTTCACCTTAAACCAAACATCCACTTTCCAAGTGGCTTTATCAAAGTTGTCTTAAAATGTTATGTAAAAAAGCTGTCCTGAATTCATTTAGTTAGCTGCCCAGTTGACCTGGATCTTCTCGCCTGTCTCAAAGTCGATGAATGTGACAGGGATGGCCTTCTGGCCATTGTAGCCGCTGTTGATCCATCGGAAGTTGGTAACAGATATCCAGTCAGCCACAGCCTGATTGCAGTAGATGGTGATGCTGCCATTGACGGAACCGGTGCGTACGGAGAAAGAGTTGTCGCTCGCCGCCGTGAAATAGCTCGGAGTGTCGTTGATGAGGAATGTGCCGCCAAGCCTGAGGACCTTGAGGGACTTCAGCTGATAGAACATGTAATCCGCATTCGGGTTGAGCACGGTCACGTTGAATGATGATATGTCAAGTTCCTCCAGAGCCGAACAGCCGTTGAACATACTCTTCATCGAAAGCACGTTGGACGTGCTGAAAGATGTGAGATCGAGGGATTTCAGATTGATGCAGCCGTAGAACATCTGGTTCATGTATTCGGTCTTGGCTGTATTGAAATGCTTGAGGTCAAGCGAAGTGAGCGCGCGGCAGTTGTAGAAGAGGCTGTCCATGCGCTCCACTGCCTCTGTGTTGAGATTGCTGATATTGATTTCAGCAAGTTTGATATCCTCAGCGAACATCATGGACATGCTCTTGTTGTTAGGAGCCACCATTGAAGAAAGGTCCAGCTTTACGAGGGCCTTGCAGCCGGCGAACATAGAGGACAAGTCCTCAGCCTTCGGAAGGTCCATCCTTGCAGGAAGGACAAGGTCAGTGAGCTTGGACGCCTGGTCGAGGAAATGGCTCATTCTCTCACAGTTGTCGAAGTCAAAGGATGACAGGTCAAGGGTGGTGAGCAGTCTCATGTTGAAGAACATGCTGTCCATCGAAACGACATTGGACGTATTGAATGTGGACAGGTTCAGGTCAGCCACCTTGACGGTGGTGGAATTGCCCTGTGAGAAGAGCTCGCTCATATCCGTCACGTTATCAGTATTGAGAGCTGCTATGCCGGTGATATCCTCAAGCCTTGAGAAATCCTGGAACATGGAGGACATATCCCTGTTCATATACATCTCCGAAGCGGCGGTGCTGACAATGACAGTGGCATCTGAACTGTACCAGTTGAGATATATAGGATAATCGGACTTGATTGTCTGGAGGGCTGTGCCTTCGGCGACATCCGAATTAACCTCAAATACGATATGCTTCACTTTCTTGTCAGAATATGAAGTGCTATCAACCGCAGTATTGGCGGCAAGGGCTTTGACTGCAAGGTTGAACTCAGGTCCTGAAACCATCAATGCACGCTTCTGGTGGAAGCCGCCCATTGACACGCCATAGTTGTACACCTCAGCCCTGCGGATGGTGAACGGCCTGTTGCCGAGGTCGAATACGCGCTCGCGGCCGAGATTGTCCATTGAGTAGAATGACAGACCGTCATATATGCCGTCAGGAAGGTTGAGATAGATGGTGCATCCTTCAGGGCCGACATTCAGGCCCTCGCCGCAATCAATGGTGAGGCCCTCCGTCCCTTCGAACTGAGGCTTGCCTGAGGTCACGGTGAAATTGCCGGTGAGAGGCTGGTTGGCTGTAAGCACGATGTTCTTGAGTACTATCTCCTCCGGAGAACTGATATTGATCGCCAGAGTTCCGAAAATGCTCTTGAAAGGAAGTACCCTGTTGCTGGACTCCGCAATCATGGCCGGCCTGATGCTTGAAAGCTCTTCCACGGTCTGAACAGAAGCTATGCTGAGGTTGTCGGCAAGTGAAGCCGGGTAATATGCGACATAAGGGCCGTTGCCGGTGATCATGACCTCGTCGATGGAGTTGATCACAGGGGAATAGTCCGAATCCTCGACGGCTATTATGTACTCAGGCGGATCGACCACGTTGACAGGATGTATCGGTTCCGGATGGCAGGCACATGCCACGGAAAGAACTGCAAATAATGCAAATATCGATTTCTTCATTTCGCGCTCCTCCTAGAATTCGGTTATGTCAATTGAGTTGATGCCTTCGATGGCCGGCATCTTGTATCCTGTGAGGCCCTTGCCAATGATGACAACGTTGTACTCACCTTCAACAGGATATATGTGGCTCAGGCCGGAGTAATATTCCTCGCTGGTGCCGTCACCCCATGTGACTGTGGCGTAGAAGCCTTCGCTGCCGACGAGCTCAGGAACTGTGAATTCAGTGATGGTGTGTGTAATCACCACTGTAGGTGAGAAACCTGCCTGCTTCACATAATATGTCCTCTTCTCGCCCGTTGAAGGGTTGGTGAAACATACGACTGCCTCACGGTCCTCCTCGGACTCGTTCATGGCAACGGTAAGCGCATGCTGGTAGCTGGTGATGGCCCTGGTTCCGCCGTCAGTTATCCAGTCCACAGGAATGTCCACAGCATACTGGATATTGGCCTCAACCGGCACGATGACCTCGCCGCCGACATATGTGAGGGATACTGCGTCATCATCAATGCTGAGAGCGTCGTTCTGGCTCTGACGGACCGTGATGACCCTGACGATGTCCTCGCAGGTGACGGTGATGGTACCTTCACGGTCCTCACCGCTGGTATTGTTCATCACACAAACGCCTATGACAGCGTCACCCGGATTGCCGGTGGTATTGTGGAGGATGATCCACGAATCGCTCACCACCGCATCCCAAGGGTAGTTGGCATTGACGGACACGGCCTGTGTCAGACCGGAAGAAGGTGCGTCGATGCTCTGTGCACCGACTTCGAGACTTGCCTGCTTCCTGCAGGAAGAGAACAACAGCAGAGCAGCTGCAAATGCGAATGTTATCCTTAATATGTTTTTCATTGTTGAATCCTCCCTACTTTACTCTGATTTTAAGTCTCTTGACATCAATGTAATACTTGGCTGACAGCTCAATCACATACTCGCCGGCGGAAAGCACGTCCGTGTGTACGTAGATTGTACCGTATCTGCCCTCTATGCTGCCTGATGGGGCCTCATTGCCATTGGCGTCAAGGAGCTTGAAGTTAGCGTTCTTGTCCGTAGTGATGACAAAGCGCTGGTTGCCCTTGTCATACTCCAGTGAAGACTGGAGGCCTATGGCTTCTCCCGTGAGAGGGAAGTTGCCCACAAAACCTTCGGTAGTGACAGCGAATGTCATAGGTGTCCATTCATCTTTGCTATTGGCAGGACGGTAGAATGCCTTGATCATATCACCAAGGACTATGTCTTCATTGATGGTGCATGGGATGGAAGAATAATTGGTGTAGCCCTGGTATGCGAGGGTGTTCTTCTTGGTGGTGGAAATGATTTCCTTGATCTTGCCGTCCTTGTCAGTATGGGCGAGCACCCACTCGAATGCGAAGGAGTCGTAACCGAGATTGTAAACGGAGCCCACCTTCATCTTGAACTCTGTTCCCTTTACAATCTGCTTGGTATCCGCCTTGCTGATTCCCTTGTAGCTGTCCTTGCTGAGCAGTTCAATGAAATATGAAGTCTCTGACTTGCCAACTTCAGGCTTCAGGCGCACACAGCAGCCGTAGGCCGTCTTGCCGGCAATGTTGTAGTAACCGTTGTCGCTGCCGCCCCAGCCATAGTTGAAATGAACGTAATTGCGTGCATCGTAACCGTCACACACATAGGAGTGGGTCTCACTGGCGTAATTGATAGGCAGGCCTTCGTCAAGGTCCCTCTTGAGCATCTTGAACCACTCTGCGTCAGTGTACTGGCTGTGGGTGATGCGGTGGGCGCCCTTGTTGAAATAGAAATTTTCCCTTGCCCTGTTGCACATGCCTCCCATCGTGCTTCCGGTGCCGCTGAGGCCGAATGATGACCGGCCCATCAATGCGACGTCGCGTACCAGAGTGGAAACGGCATCAGCCTCCTCATCGGTATAGGTTCCGCTCTTGTAGCTCTTCTTGATCTTGTCCCACTGATATTTGTGGCCGAGTTCCACGGCAGGAGCCGTATATTTGGAGGTGGAGTAACCACCTACCGTACCAGTACCGTGCTCAGGATATTTGTGATACTCCATGATGATGGACAGCGCGATGGCGCAGCATCCTGCAAGCGCATGCTTGCCGTCGATAAGAGGGCACTTGAGGTTCCAGGGAGCACCCTGGTTGAAGTTCGCTGTCTTGAGCAGCACGGCGCTCGGTATCGTATCATTGGCACGTGTCCTGACCATGGCCTGCGCCCACTCTGCGGCATTGCCCTTGCGACCTGATGCGCGCACGTAGCGAATGTCTTCCTTGAGCAGGCGGAAGTAGTCCTGAAGATTCTCGGGCATTCCGTCAACGACGTACTTGCCCTGATAAGAATAAGCGATGACAGGTTCGATGGCATCGTCACCGGATACTATGACCCAGCCGCCGCCATCTCTGTTGAAAATATAAAACAACGGATCCTCTCCTGCGCGGGTCTTCGCGTCGCTGCCGTCCCAGAGAAGGGTGAGGCCGCCGGAAGCCCTGGTGTTGTCCACGTGCAGGAAACATTCCGCCACTGTCTTCGCCTTGCTGTAAGGCACTACGGCCGCTTTGGCGGAGCCGCAAAACAGCAGAATGAGAGCTGTCAATAAAAAAGTCCTTTTCATCTGTCTATGTTTTGTATTGTGTTTTCTTCATATCTCTTCCCGGTTGACTTAACGATTTCCTCGTAGAAAGAGTCGTTGAATCCGGGCTTGTCGTATTTGCGCTTGTGCGAGAGTTCGCCGTTCTCATCCACCTGGAGGCGGACCATGTCGTTGTGACGCACTATGATGTATCTTGCGAGCCTGTCCCAGCGCTTCATCATCATATCCGTGTAGAGAGCGGTGCGGCCGGTGAGGTAGTCCACCACATCCTGGCCGTGGAGCCCCTGTACGGCTGCGAGGACCTCGTTCTGGTCCTTTTCATAGTAATCCTCGAGTTCCTTCTGGGCTTCCTGTATGTCAGGATATACGGCTGACCAGCGCGGATATGCCATGTTGCCCACGAAATTGTTCATCCAGTATGCGCCCTTCTCGTCGAACTCCCAGTTCTTGGCGTGCTCATGCAGAAAGGCCTCCGGCACCTGCGTCACGCAGCAATAAACAGGCACGTATGCCACCACCGCCGCATCGTCGCAGTTGTAGTACATCACGCCGCCCACGGCGTCCGGAAGCCAGTTGCGCATCTGGCAGACCATGGTGTAGCAGCTCTGCTGGGTGGCGATGGGACGCTCCGAGAAGAACTTGCGTCCGTCCTGCGAAGTGAAGGTGCGCTTCGGCGGCCTTACAGGCATGCCCCACGGACCTGCGCTGACATCTGTTGTCATATCCAGGGCCGTGCCCTCAAAATGGTCGCGCATGTCGTTCTGCACGTCGCGCACCGTGAGCTTGCGGTCCGGCTTGATCCAGAGAGGGAGATGGTCGCACTTGTCGAATTCACCGTTGAGGTAAGGGAGATACTTGTCCATCTCCGCAGGATCGGTATGGTGACGGAAGATGCTCCACACCCTCGCGTCGCAGTAGCGCACGTCGGAGAAGGTGATGGGACTGTATGCCTCGCGGAAGCTGAAATCCTTGTCGCGGCCCTTGTACCAGCCCTTCTGGCGGGCGAATGAGATGACGTCCTTCGCATAGAGGCAGTTCTCCGGGTCATTGAGAGGGAACTGGCGTATGCGGCTGAGGTTCGCGTGAGCGCAGATGCAGTCATCAGGGACGCGGAGCGCCACCCATACCGAGCCCTTGACACCGGGACCCTTGCCTATGATCTCCATTATCCACGCCTCGTTCTTGTCGCAGATGGTAAGTATCTCACCGCTTGAGTTGTATCCGTAGGTCTGTGTGAGTTCGTCTATGACATGTATGGCCTCGCGCGCCGTGGTCGAGCGCTGGAGGGCAAGGTCCATGTGCACCCTGTAGCCGAAGATGCCGTCCTTGTTGACCAGTTCCGGCCTGCCGCCGAATGTGGTCTCGACTATGGAAACCTGCTTCTCGTTGATATAGCCTATCCTGCTGTAGGTGCGCTCCACCTGCGGGATGAGTTCCACCTTCGTACCGTTGTGCTGATGCACCGGACACATCTCACCAGGAGAATGCACGCCTCCGGGAATGGAGGTGAGGTAGCCGGCATACGCCCAGCCGTCGCAGTTGTATGAACAGATGACAGATCCGTCAGCGGAGGCCTTCCTGCCCACGATGATATTGGTGCAGGCAGATGCGTAATGCGGGAAAACCACCGCACAGGCAAGCAGAGCCACTGTCAGAATAAGTGCTTTTCTCATATTATTGACGTTAATTCTACAAATTTAACATTAAATACTTATATTTGGCACTGTTTGGAATGCAAGTTAGAAAAAAAATGACATTTCTGAGAAAAGTCGCACTGCTGTGCACAGCCTGTATGATGGTCTCATGCATCGACGTGGATTATGACCTGGACAAACTGGACACAGGCATCACCCTGTTCGACAACGGTGTCGCCATTCCCCTCGGCACCACCGCAATGATTCAGCCAGCCAGCTTCCTCAATACAAGTCAGACGGAGGGCCTCGTCTGCGGCAGCGACGGGTCGTACACCATGAGATTCACCAGGGAAGCCATGATCAACGGCAAGTACAGCGGTATCAGGGACGTAGCCCCTACAAGCTTCACGGTTGACATGTCCTGGCTGCGCAACACTCTCAAAGATAATTTCAGCTTTGTACCGGACCTTGTAGATCCCGCCCTCGAAGTCTCCATCTCGACCAATTTCATCATTCCCGGCATCGCCGAATTCACGGCAGTGCCTTATACGGACGGCAAAGCCGGCAAAAGCGTAGTCTGCAAGGTGGATATCCCACACAGCAGCTCACCATCGCTGACCATTACCAGGAGATTGTATCTCTGCTCTTCGAAAAAGAACATGCCCGCAGACTGCGAATTCGCCAAATGCGACATAGGAGGCCTGCTGAGGAATTTCCCCGACAGCCTGGTCTTCACCTTCGCCGCTTCCATTGACAGTCAGCAGAGCACCGCTGCCGTAGCGGACTCCGAATACAGCGCCGGCATCATCTGCAGCCTGAACGCGCCGCTGCGCTTCGGTTCCGACTTCAACTGCAGCATACAGGACACCCTCGATGCGAGGGGCGTGACTCAGTACATCTCCGACAACTGCGTGAGAATAGGCGGAGAAGTGGCAAGCACTCTCCCTGTCAAGGCCAGGATGCAGCTGATATTGCTTGACGAGAATTATCGTGAGATAGAATTACGCAATCCTGTAATGCAGATGATAGAGGCAGGCGGAGCTGACGGCAGCGAAGTGAAGACAAAGATAGACATGGTGCTCAACCCTGCGGACCGCGACGCGGCCGCTGACATCCAGTGGGTGGTCACCTCATTCCATATTCTGCCTTCAATAAGTGAACGCATCCTTAATGCCGGGGACTACCTGCAGGCCAGACTTTATCTGGAGCTGCCGAACGGCTACACCACAGATATCGGAAAGAACAAATGAGAAGAGGATACATATTTGCCGCCATCCTGGCCTTCATCCTGCCTGTCGGAGCACAGGCCCAGCTGAAGATATCATATTTCGTGGACAGGTCCCTGCAAAGGTCCTCGCTCAACCCGGCATTCTCTCCGGAGAGCAATTACTTCCATATACCCGTGGCTTCGGGCGTGGAAGTCGGGGAATACGGCAATCTCAGCCTCTCCGACCTGCTCTACCCGAAAAACGGTCATCTGTACACCTTCCTCAACAGCAATGTCTCCACCCAGGAGGTGATGCAGAACCTTGATTCGGACATAGCATCCAGGACCCAGGTCAACACCCAGATACTGGGCATGGGAACACATATTGGCGAAAGCCTGTACCTGACCATGGGCGTCGATGTGCGCGCTGACGTCAACATGAAATTGCCAAAGGACATGTTCATCGCCCTCAAGCAGGGCGCGACAGCGGAGGACGGGGCCGTATCCTTCAGCTACAAGGGCGCAGCGGCCGATGTACTGACACTCGCACAGCTAACTGCCGGTCTTAAGGTTGACATGTCCGCGTTTGTCCCGGGCTTCAGCTTCGGAGTCCGCGCCAAATACGCTGTCATCGCAGCAGCCGTGCAGGCACAGATCGACAAGGGCGAAGTGTATATGGGCTCTGACAGCTGGAACATCCGCACCGAAGGCAACGGCTACTATGCGGCACAAGGCCTGAAATATACGGCGGAAAAGGGCGTTTACAGGGTAGGCAAGCTAGGAACTGCAGGCGGCGGCATTCTGTTCGATCTGGGATTCGACTATACCCTGGATCTGCCTTCCGACGCCTTCAGCAGCATAAGCCTGTCGGCATCCGTGCTGGATTTCGGCTCGCTGACCTACAAGGGAGGAGCGATGAACCCATACAACATCAGCGGAGACAAGTCCTATGAGGGTGTGCGTGAGCTGGACTTTTCCGACAATATAGTGAATCAGATTTCCAGAACGCTTCATGAGCTGTCCCAGCTTGCGGAGATATCCGAGAGCCAGGCCAAGGACAATCTGCTTTACAAGCTCACCCCGACAGTATATGCCGGAGCTCAATTCTCCTTCTGGAAGGACAGGTTCAGCACGGGTCTCCTCTACTCCAAAACCAGCTTCAACAGAGATTTCACCATGTCCGCCAACCTCAAGCTGGCGGCCTTCAATCTGGCGGCAAGCTACTCATTCGTCGCCGCCAAGGCCTTCGGATGCTACCTTGGCATCATCCCGAAGAAGGGCCTTGCCGTATTCGTGGGCAGCGACTACATCCCTACCCGCTTCACTCCGCAGTACATCCCGATCGACGAGATGAACATCAACTTCCGCGGCGGACTGTCATTCGTATTCTGACATACAGCAATAATACAGAAAGCCCCCACAGAATCTGTGAGGGCTTTCTGTGGTCCCAGCAGGGCATGATCCTGCGACCCCCTGATTATGAGTCAGATGCTCTAACCAACTGAGCTATGGGACCAATCTTACCTTTGTGTCGGTTTGACGGCACAAAGGTAATAATTATTTTGATATAAGTCTATCAGACTTTGATTTCAACCTCTACACCGCTAGGGAGCTCGAGCTTCATCAGAGCGTCAACTGTCTTAGGGGTTGAGCTGTAGATGTCGAGGAGGCGGCGGAAAGAATTGAGTTCGAACTGCTCGCGAGCTTTCTTGTTAACGAAAGTTGAGCGGTTGACAGTGAAGATCTTCTTGTCTGTAGGAAGTGGAACCGGTCCGCTTACAACAGCACCTGTAGCCTTGACTGTCTTTACGATCTTATCGGCTGACTTGTCAACCAATGCGTGGTCGTAAGATTTGAGTTTGATTCTAATTTTCTGGCTCATATGTTAAACTTTTTATTATTCGTCATCATCACCCAGCTTGTTACCTGACTTGCTGATAACTTCCTGTGCGATAGTACCAGGAACCTCTGCGTAGTGAGAGAATTCCATAGAGCTTGTTGCACGGCCGGAAGACAGCGTTCTGAGGACAGTCACATAACCGAACTGCTCAGAGAGAGGAACATTGGCCTTGATAATTCTTGCATTGCCCTTTGAGTCCATGTTGACAATCTGGCCGCGGCGGCGGTTGAGGTCACCGACTACGTCACCCATGTAATCCTCAGGAGTAACAACTTCGAGGGACATCACAGGCTCCATAAGAACAGGACCGCACTTTGACAGCGCGTGGCGGAATGCCATACGGGCGCAGAGTTCGAATGACAGTGCATCTGAATCCACAGGGTGGAAGCTACCGTCGAGAAGGCGGACCTTCAGTGAAGTAACCTCGTAACCTGCGAGTACACCATTTGCCATTGCGGACTTGAAGCCCTTTTCGACTGCAGGGATGTATTCGCGTGGAACGTTACCACCCTTGACTTCGTCGATGAACTGAAGTCCGGTGACACCCTCGTCTGCAGGACCGATTTCGACAATGATATCTGCAAATTTACCTCTACCACCAGTCTGCTTCTTGAATACCTCGCGGTGCTGGTAAGGCCTTGTGACAGCCTCCTTGTAGTTCACCTGAGGAGCACCCTGGTTGATCTCAACGCCGAATTCACGACGGAGGCGGTCAACGATGATGTCGAGGTGAAGCTCACCCATACCGCTGATGACTGTCTGACCAGTCTCAGTATCTGACTTGACTGTGAAAGTAGGGTCTTCTTCTGCAAGCTTTCCGAGAGCGATGCCGAGCTTGTCGAGGTCCTTCTGAGTCTTAGGCTCAACCGCAAGTCCGATAACCGGATCAGGGAATGAGATAGACTCGAGAACTACAGGACTGTCCTCGGAGCAGATTGTATCACCGGTGCGGAGCTCCTTGAATCCCACTGCAGCGCAGATATCACCTGCCTCTACAAATTCGATAGGATTCTGCTTGTTGGAGTGCATCTGATAAAGTCTTGCAACGCGCTCTTTCTTGCCGGTACGTGCGTTGAGCACGTATGAGCCAGCATCCAGACGGCCTGAATAAGCCCTGAGGAATGCCAGACGACCGACAAACGGATCAGTAGCGATCTTAAATACGAGTGCGCAGAATGGTTCGCTTGCCTCAGGATTGCGTACAACCTCTTCATTGGTACGGAGGTCAGTTCCGCTGATGGCTCCCTTGTCCAGAGGAGAAGGCAGATAGCGGATGACAGCGTTGAGGAGGAACTGTACACCCTTGTTCTTGAATGATGAACCGCAGCAAGCAGGAACAACCTGCATGTTGATGGTAGCCTTGCGGAGAGCCGCGATGATCTCTTCTTCTGTGATGGAATCAGGATCAACGAAGAACTTCTCAAGAAGCTTGTCATCAAATTCTGCGACTGTCTCGATAAGGTTACCACGCCATTCTTCAACCTCGTCAACCATATTCTCAGGAACGTCGGTCTCTGTGTAGTTAACGAGTTCCTTGCAGTCAGGATTGTAGTAATATGCCTTCTTTGCGATGAGGTCAACGATTCCTTCGAACTTGTCCTCAGCTCCGATAGGCAGGCAGATTGGAACAGCCTTGGCTCCGAGCTTCTCCTTGATCTCCTCAACTACTGCGAGGAAGTCGGCGCCTGTACGGTCCATCTTGTTCACATACGCAATCTTAGGTACGCGGTACTTGTCAGCCTGACGCCAAACGGTCTCGGACTGAGGCTGTACACGACCTACTGCGCAGAATGTGGCAACGGTACCGTCAAGGACACGGAGAGAACGCTCCACCTCAACGGTGAAGTCAACGTGGCCCGGAGTATCGATAAGGTTGATCTGATACTGCTGGTTGTCATAATGCCAGAACGCTGTTGTGGCGGCTGAAGTGATGGTAATACCTCTCTCCTGCTCCTGGACCATCCAGTCCATGGTAGCTGCGCCATCATGTACTTCACCGATCTTGTGTGTCTTGCCGGTGTAGTACAGAATACGTTCTGATGTGGTAGTCTTGCCGGCATCGATGTGAGCCATGATGCCGATGTTTCTGGTATATTTAAGATCTCTTGCCATTTAAATACACCATTAGAAACGGAAGTGAGCAAATGCCTTGTTGGCTTCTGCCATTCTGTGCATTTCCTCTTTTCTCTTGTAGGCTGCACCTTCGCAATTGTAGGCAGCCATTATTTCTGCGGCCAACTTTTCAGCCATTGAATGGCCGGCGCGCTTGCGGGAGTAGAGTATCATGTTCTTCATTGAGAGAGAGACCTTACGCTCCGGACGCACCTCTGTCGGGACCTGGAAGTTCGCACCACCAACTCTGCGGGACTTTACTTCGACCTGCGGAGTTACGTTTTCCAATGCTTTTTTCCAAATATCGAGAGGAGCCTGTTCAGAATCTTTCATCTTCTCGCCAATAATGTCGATCGCGTCATAGAAAATTGTGTAAGCGATACTCTTCTTCCCCTGTAACATAAGATTGTTCACGAAACGGGTTACCTCTACATCGTGAAACTTAGGATCAGGAAGTAGAATCCTCTTTTTAGGCTTCGATTTTCTCATTTTGTTAGGAATTAAAAGTTAAATAGATGTGGTTACTTCTTAGATTTCTTCGGCCTCTTGGCTCCGTAGAGTGAACGTGACTGAGTACGACCCTCTACACCAGCTGTATCCAAAGCTCCTCTAAGGATGTGGTAGCGAACACCAGGAAGGTCCTTTACACGACCGCCACGAACAAGCACGATGCTATGCTCCTGAAGGTTGTGGCCCTCGCCTGGAATGTATGCGTTGACCTCTTTCTGATTGGTAAGTCTTACACGCGCTACTTTACGCATAGCGGAGTTAGGCTTCTTAGGGGTTGTTGTGTAAACACGTACACAAACACCTCTTCTCTGAGGGCAAGCATCCAACGCGCGAGATTTGCTCTGTTCGGTGATAACCTCGCGTCCTTTGCGAACTAATTGTTGAATTGTTGGCATAAATACTTGTAAATCTTTTATTTATGTATGTTCCCGCACTTTTTGCGGGGTTGCAAAGATAGGATAAATATTCCTATTTACAAACAAGTTCTTGACAAAATGTGCATTTACCTTATCTGAATGGCAGTTTCGGCATAGACGGGAGTGCCGTCGGAGGCGAGGCCCTCCACCCTCACGGTGAAAGTGCCGGAATACGCCGGCGCCCGGCATTCGAGCACTGTGGCGCTCCCCGGCGTCAGCTCCACGAGCGGATCCCAGTATATGGTGCTGCGGTAATCAGGATATTCGGAAGCGTCGATACCGGCTCCGGTATATGCCTGCGGGAACGCCGCACCGTTGAAGCTGAGCACTCTCACGGCGCTGCCGAAATCCACTGACGGCATATTGCCCTTGTATGTGACGAAATTGACAACCCCGGCATATTCCACGCCGTCCAGATAATGCACCTGCGGATAAATGTCAATCCTCCTGACAAGCAGAGGATCGTAGGCGTAGATAAGATCGTGGTCGAAAACCGGCACACCGTCTATCAGCATCAACGGATCACCGTCGGTAAAGTTGCTGATTCCGCCACCGCCGGCTATCTGAATCTGTATCCTGTGATGTCCTCCGCCGGCATTGACCGCCCTGATCTCAGGTATGAATTCGATGAAGACCTCCTTCATCAGCGGGAACCTCGTATAATCGTCAAGGATGTAGCTCACCTTGTCCTGGCCCAGGAAACCGTTGCCCCTGAAATGCAGCCAGTCATACAGCGTATCAGCCGCGAAGCGGCGCTCGATCTGCATTGCCGCAGCGCGGCGCTCCAGATCGGAAGCCATGGACCTGCCCAGCGGCAGGACTGCGGGCGCATCCGCCTTGACGCCGAGGAAAGGCTCCTCCAGTTCAATATGGCAGTTGAGAGCCGTGTCGATGCCGCGCAGCTCGCAGACCATATCGCAGCTGCCGTAGATATTGCCCGTGCGGAATGTGACCGCACCCGTGGAATCAATGAGCGAAGAATATATGTCAAAGCGGTCACCTGGCGCGGAAATATACGCCCTGCCGACCGCGACGGAGCTGATCTTGTCCGGAGAAAGGCCGGCAATATGGCCGCGCAGTATCTCACCTTCGTATTCAGGGACGGCGCCCTCCTGTACAGTGCAGCCGGAGGCGGCCCTGACCACGCCGGAGAAGGCGGATATGCCGTCATTCGCCGGGGAGGCTATGGAGTCGCTGCGGAATATGGATACGCTGACGCTTGCAGGCACCGCGCCCTGAAGACTGAGGTTCACGGGGATGATGGAGCCGCAGGCACCGTCAGCCGCCGATACGCTTATACCGTGCCCGCCTTCGGAAGTCCGCGAAGGGGCCGGACAGGCATCCGGATCGACCACCTTCACACCGCCGGGCACCCTCTCCGTGGAGAACACGTTGAAGACCGAAATGGTCCTGGAGGCAAAAGGCTTGAAGCCCGGCTCATTGATATTCTGGCGGGTATATGCCACGATATTGTAATTGCCCGTAGGCAGACCTGCGGGCAGGGTGATGCAGCCGGCGCCACGGCCGTCCTGCAGGGCTATCCTGCCGCCCAGCGCCATGCCTGACGCGGACTGAAGTTCGACATAGGCCACTGCGCTGACCGGCGAGAGGCGCGAGGTGGCGGCGTCAACGCAGAATGCGGAGCACCATACCTTCTCCCCCGCCAGATAAATGTCGCGGTCCGTGGATACATAGCTGCGCTCGACAGTGCCGCGTGCGCCGAGAGGGAGATTGCAGAGCAATATTGCAAACAGTAAAACCAACTTTCTCATACGCGCATCATTTATGGTTGTTCGGCCACCAGGCCGGCTTGTTCTTGTCACCGCCCCTGTAGGTGCAGTCTATGCAGCGGCGCGGATACCAGTCATAAGTATCCGGAACCTTATATCTTTCGCCCGTGGCCGTCTCCTCCTCGTGTGCGACTGCCGGACGGTACGCCAAGTCATAATAATAGTGCTTCCACTGAGAAGAATGCACAGCCTTCGGCTCCTCGCTGAAACGCTCCGCGCGATGGTAGAACAGCAGCAGCGAACTGTCGAAGAAATAGCGTATGCTTGACACCTCGGAAGCATTGACGAAGCCTATGACAGTCTCGGAAGGGTCATTCACATTGTAAATGTTACCGTGCAGCTCGGAAGGCTGTGAGGACATGAGGCCACCGACATCGGTGGAATTGCGTGACATGGCGTACCAGTAGCGGTATGCATCCTCGCTGAGGTTTTCCTGGACAAGCAGTACGGAGTACAGATACGAGAGCTTGATATTGTGGTTGCCGTAGGTATAGATGACATGATTCACGAATCCCGGGTCCGACAGGCCGTTGGTGGTACCCACCATAATCTCCGGAACCTCTGCCCTGTTCCAGCAATAGAAACTGTTGTTGCCGTCCTTGTAATCAAGTACGCTGTTTTTCGATGGATCGTAATAGACGTCGGCCCTGACATCCGCGGTGTATTCCCAGTCCTCGGTCCCGAACCAGCGGTAATACGGAGTGGATCCGCCGCCCGGTGACGTAATGCAGAAATCCATAGTCGAGCGGTCATCAGCCACATGTGTCGAAAGGCTGTCTATCTCAGGAGTGGACTGCACGGTGAGCCACGGGGTGCCATATTCACTGTTCACCACCATATCGAATGAACCACTTCTATGATTAAATGTATAGGTAACATTATTTATTCCAAGCCGGCACTTCATACCTGCGGACAGGGAACGGGTGTCGAGCGTGAATTCGCTTTTGTTGCGTATGCCTTCAATGCGGGAGCCGTCTTCAAGTTCAACCCAAACTTTCCAGTCGTCCGGCACACCCACCGGGATTACAGTGTCAAGAGCCATGGCCCTGGACAGGTGTATGACGCTCACATCCCCCGCAAGTATGTCACCATCCACCACGAGCGTGCCGGTATTGCCCTCCACCTGCGGATTGAAATCATATACGCAGGAGCCCGCCGCAGCGAGCAGGAGAATCAGCGATATAATATTTGATATCCTGTGCATCAGAATTTCAGATTAAGGTTGACATAAGGTATCTGGGTGGCCAGCACGCTGAGCATGTGGCCCTTGACAAGGTTTTCATCGGAAGTGTAATATACCGAATACGCGTTCTTGCGGCCTGTGACGTTATAGACGCCGAAGGTCACGGACAGGTGCGTGAGCTGCTTGAGATAGTGCCCCGGCTCTATGTTCATCGCAAGGTCAAGACGGAAATAGTCCGGGATGCGGTATCCGTTGCGCTCGGAGTACTGGAGCCTGTACGCCCCGGAATAGTAGTATTTGCTGACCGGTATGGTCACTGGGCGGCCGGTGGAATAGTCGAGGTTGGCCGAGATGCTGTAACGGTGCGTCAGCTTGTAGTTGCCCACCAGCTTGAAGTCATGAGGCTTGTCAAATGAGGATGCATACCACCTGCCTCCGTTGATGGTCTGCAGGCCTTCGTCTTCCGTGGCCCTCTGCATCGAACGGGAATAGGTGTAGGACACCCAGCCATTGATCTTGCCCACATCGCGGCGCGCCATCAGCTCCACGCCCCAGGCGCGGCATTCGGTGTTGACCAGCTCGTCGGCAAGCTTCGGATTCATCACCAGCTGCGCGCCGCTGCGGTAATCCACAAAGTGGTCCACATGCTTGTAGTACGCCTCCAGCGTGAGGTCCAGCGTATTCTTCGCCACGGTGGCATAGAGTCCGGTCGCGGCCTGCCAGCCGTTCTGCGGCTGTATGTCGGCATTGCAGAGCTTCCAGGTATCCGTAGGGGATATGTTGACGCAGTCAGAGATCTTCTGTATGTACTGATGCATGGTATTGAAGCCCGCCTTCCAGGAGAAACGGTCAGTGAAGGAATATTTGCCGGAAAGGCGCAGCTCCGGATTGAGATACGTCGTGCCGTCGTCCAGCGATGCGAAATGCGAGAGCCGCACTCCGGCGTCGAAGGATATCCTGTCGTTGAGCGTCCATGCGTCCCCGGCGAAGAGGGCGCTCTCAAGTGCGTTCTCCAGCGGCAGGGCTCGCGGGATGACGAGGGATTCGTCACCGAGTGTGCTGACAGTACCTGCGTTGAGCCTGTAATACGTCGTCCCCAGACCGTAGGTGAGGTTGTGCCTGTCGGAAAGCGCGGACTTGAAGGTGGATTTGACGTAAGCCTGGTCTATGCCGCTCGAGAGGCGGTAGGAAGTCGGAGGCTCGAAAGTGTCATCGATATGGTAGGCATAGCTGTCATATCCCGCCACGGTCACCGCAGAATGCCTGTCGCTGAAATTGCTCCTCCACTTGAGGGAGAACGAGGCGTTGCGGTAGCGGAAAGAGGTGTCATTGGAGAAGCGGAATCTGTCGGCTGACCAGTATCCGTACGCATGGAGCGAATTGGCGCTGTTCAGCTTGTGGCTTATGCCGAGATTGACATCCCCGAAGGTGGCGGTGCCGTTGGCATAGTTGCTGTTCTTCGGCAGAAGGCCGAGCATCCAGTCGGAATAGGTCGTGCGCGCGCCGAGTATGAAGGTGGTCTGTCCGCTGCGGCTCAGAGGGCCTTCGAGGTGCAGGCGGCTGGTCAGCAGACCGAGTCCCAGCGAACCGGCGAACTTCTTGCTGTTGCCCTCGCGGCTGCGGATCTCGAGCACCGATGATATGCGGCCGCCGTACTCCACCGGGATGGAACTCTTGTAGAGCTCCACGTCGCTGATGACATCCGTATTGAAGGCTGAGAGTATGCCGAAGACGTGGTTGGGATTGTAGATGGTACCGTTGTTGAACAATATGAGGTTCTGGTCCGTGGAACCGCCGCGCACGTTGAAGCCGTTGGATGCCTCGCCCACGGTCTTGACGCCCGGCAGAGTCATCACCACCTTGATCAGGTCGGCTTCGCCGAATGCCACCGGCACGTTCTTGATGACATTGCTGCGCACGGTCTCGATGCCCATCTTTGAGACGCGGTGCCTGGAAAGGCCCTCCGAAGTGACCACGGCGCCCGTCAGGGCGAACACCCTCTCCTTCATGTTGACGTCGAACCCGCCCTGATCGAAGACTATCAGGTCGAACTTCATATCCTCCAGGGAATAGCCGCTGAAGTTGAGCCTGTTCTCACCGTAAGGCAGCATTATGCGGTAGAAGCCGCCGGCATCCGTGATGGCGTAGGCACCCTTGTCGTCATATACCGACACGCCGGTGATGGGCTCGCCTGTCTTCACGTCGCGCACGCAGCCTGAGACCATCGCCTTGCCGCTGCGTATCGGCCCCCTGTCACCTATCTCGTATATCTTGTTCTGGAAAGTCGTGCTGACGGCCTGTTCGCCGGCATATTTGAGCAGGGCTCCGTCATCAGCCTTCTCCTCCTTCTGGAAGAAGCCGAAAGGCAAACCTGTGTTGAAGCCCATGTTGCGCAGCACATAATGCCCGCCGTCATAGTCCGTGATGATGTAGCCCGCCTCCTCCAGCGCCTTGAAAGCCCTGCCGGGGAATTCTTCGCGCGGAGCGCGGACTATGTAGTCCCTCTTGTCGGAGGTATCCTTCTCCGCATACACCTTGAGGCCGTAGGAGCTGCGCAGATGCCTGATGAGCGAATCCGCGCTCACACGGTAGAGTGTATCGGCCTTCGGCTGGGCTGATGCCAGGACTGAAAGCAGCAGTGCCGCCAGGAATGCTGTCTTTCTCATAGGCCCTCCTCCGCGTATTGGATCACAAGTTTGAAATATGAGTCAAGTGGCAGGATATTGTTGCCCTCGACACTGTTCACATACTTGCGTATGTCACGCTTCTGCTTCTTGTAACGCCTCAGCATGTCACCCCTGCCCCTGAGCTGGGACACATTGCCCGAAGCATCCACGTAATAATATCTGACCTGCTGGACGAAGGTCCTGAAAACGTCTGTCCTGTATCTGCCGTCATACCCTGTCTCTGCGCGCAGCGTGCCGTCCTTGTCATTGACCAGGAGTTTGGTGACCTGCCGCAGCAGCTTGGACCTGCCGTCATACAGGACCTCGAAGAAGCCGTCAGGCGCGCCGCTGTATCCGAAGGCTGAAGGATTGATGAATCTGGCACCGCCGATGGTGAACCATTCCACGCAGCTGCGCTCAGGCTGGGATTTGATGATGCTCTCATGGGCGGAGCAGATGAGATTCTGCGTGGCGGCGTCGATGTTCATCATCACATCGTAATACATCTTGCCGTTGTAGCGCAGATCGCCGGACCCGAATTCCGGGCTGTGCCAGAAATAAGTGCCATTGTACAGGAAATTGTACTGCGTGGCGCTCCTGCCACGATACAGCAGCGATTCCATGCCGGCATCCGCCATATAGACGTCATGGTCGGCTCTTACTTGCGCCTCCGCCCTTGGCAACGCGGCGACAAGTATCAGAAATGTCAGCAGTTTCCTCATATATGGATGTTCTTGCGGTATGCTGCGGTCATATAGATGGAACGCAGCAGAAGATGAGCGAAATAAGCTATGTATATGGACTGTATGCCGCAGAATGACCTGGTGGCATAGTAGGCCAGTATGAATGATGCGGCCGCCAGCAGCATGCAGTTGCGCAGCGGCGTAGAGGCGGTGGCGCCTATGTATATGCCGTCCCAAACGAAGGCTATGCTGCTGATGACAGGCATCAGCCAGAGCCAGAACAGGAACGGTCTGCAGGCCGCCTGGACGTCCGGATCAGAGGTGATGATACTTATCATGGTATCCGGAAAGAGCAGATATACCACGGTCGAAAGGATGCTCACCACAAAGCCCCAGAAAAAGATGATTCTGATGGAGGATCGCAGGTCAGCCTCGTTCTTCTCGCCTATGAAACGTCCGGTGAGCGCCTCACCGGCATAAGCGAAACCGTCCAGGAAATACGAATAGAACAGCAGCAGTTTCATCATCACCGAGCTGACGGCCAGCTGCACGTCACCGTACTTGGCCGCAATTGATGTGAAGCCCGCATACACCACCTGGAAGGCCAGGGAGCGCACGAAGAGGTCTGCGTTGACGGAGAAGAAGGACTTGATGTATTTCCACCTTATGCTGCGGGAGACCGAGATCTCCTTCAGCAGGGATGAATATCTGCCGAGCATCAGTACGGAGGCCAGTATGAAGCCTGTCCACTGCGCCACCACCGTTCCGGCGGCCACGCCGGCAATGCCCATGGGCGTGCGGAAGGCCAGCAGCCAGGACGCGATGATATTGGCCACATTGACCCACACATCGACAATCATCGAATAGACGGTGTTCTGCATGCCTATGAACCAGCCCTTGAACACGAAGAGAGACAATGTGGCAGGGGCGGCCCAGATGCGTATGAAGAAATACTGGCGGGCTACGGCCTCCACGTCAGGCGAACAGTCTATCAGACGGAACGCCACCGAGACGAAGAGCCATTGTATGAGGATGAACAGCAGTCCCGAACCCAGCGCCGTGACCAGTCCCTGCGAGAATGTGTCAACCTGGGCGCGTGTGTCCTTGCGTCCGTACGCCTGTGCGGTGATGCCGCCGGTCCCGGCACGCAGGAAGCCCATGTTCCAGTAGAGCAGGTCGAAGAGCATCGAGCCTATGGCGATGCCGCCCATGGCCGCAGCATCCCCCACGTGACCGGAAATGGCCAGATCCACGATGCCCACCAGAGGCACGGTGATGTTCGCCAGTATGCTAGGCCCCGCGAGCGACAATATCTGTCTGTTGATGTGACGTCTGCCCATACAAATAGGAAAGTCCGCAAAAGTAAGAACTTCCGCGGACTTTACGCTATTTATTGCGCCTTTTTGAAGGCGGTCTCATATTAGAGAGGATACTTTTCGTTTTCAGGCCAGCTTACATTGATTTCACGGCCGGTGTTGATATCCTTGAAGACAATATTCACAGGATTGTGGATATAACCCTTGGTGGTGTAGTTCCAGCCATTGTGAGGATAGTGGAAGTCGGTGGTGATCATATACTGGGCAACGTCCTCAGAGCAATATACGGTAAGACCTACAGGGCTCTGGCATGCGCAGCTTTCCTCCTCAGTGTCGGCATAAAGCATGGTGAATGCATTAGGGACGTTCTGAGGGTCTGAAGGGATGAAGTACTCACCAAGGTAGAGTTCCTGGAGGCTCTGGAGCTTAGGCATGAAGTAAGCGAAAGTGGAAGCGGTGAGGCCGCTGATGTCCATATTCCGGATATCGAGCTTCTGGAGGTTGACCATCTTGTAGAACATGTACTGGCAGTTGGTTGACGATGATACGTCAAATGTAGAGCAGTCTATGGTAATGAGGTCATCGCAGCGGTTGAACATACTTCTGAAGATGGTGCTTGCAGATGTGTCAAAGCTGGTGAGACCGTTGATGGCCTGGATGTGGTATGTCTGGTAGAACATGTTACCGAAAGTAGTCACGTTCTCTGTGCAGAATGAGCTCATATCCACAGACTCGAGGTTGTAGCATGAAGCGAACATATAGAGCATGGTGCTTGCGCAAGGAGTCTGGAAGTTGGTGAGGTCCACGGTCTTCACACCGCTGCCGTTGAAGAAGTATGAGAAGTCCTCGCATACGTCATTTGTCCAGTTGGCGAGATTGACATGGCCGAGGGACTTGGTCTGGGCGAACATATATGCCATGGTTTCAACATTCTGAGTATTGAAAGTGCTCAGGTCAAGTTCTGCAAGGCTCCTTGCACCGTTGAACATGGAGCGCATACTGGTGCACTGTGCGGTGTTGAACTTGCTGAGGTCCAATGATGAGAGCTGGGAATATGTAGTTCCTACCTGATTGAACATGCTGGTCATATCCTCGCAATTCTCAGTGTTGAGGGTGTTGAGGTTGACGATGGATTCGAGAGCGCCCATATATGCGAACATAAAGCTACCGTCGCTTGGTACTACGAACTCGGATGCCGGTGTATAAACCATTGCGACACCTGAAGGATCGACTGCAAGATAGATAGGGAGGTCAGAAGCGATGTCGTGGATCTCCACTTCAGTGGTAATAGGGCTGTTGACATTGAAGACAATCTTTCTGATGTTCTCATCATCCGTTGTGTTGGTTGCACCTTCATCGAAGAATATCTTGAGGGATGCATTGAAGTCCGGACCTGCAGGGAGGATGGCGCTGCCACCGAATGTGACTGTAGGAGCGGTGAGGCTGTTGAATGCAATGGCGCCTTCCTGAACCTGTGAGCGCTCGACCTTGATGGAAGCACCTGACTTCATCTTGAGGGTCTGGGTCTTGCCGTCAGTAGTGGTGACGGTGATTTCCATGCCGGTGTAGGTGTTTGCAGGGACTGAGAAGCAGAAAGGAACAGGGGTTTCTCCAACCTCTACGCCTTCGGTGCCGCAGAAGATGCTGACGCCTTCGGTGCCTGTTACGACAGCTGCGTTGTCAGCGATTGTATATTCACCTGACATACCCTGATCGGCCTTGATGGCGATGCTGAGGATCTTTGTGCCTGCTACGGATGAAGTCACATTGAACTTCAGGATACCGCAGAGGTTCTTGAACGCCAGTACAGGGGTATTGGTGCCGTCAGCCGTGCATTCTGCATACATAGGGCTTTCGGAGATGCCGTTCTTGCTGTAGTTTTGGATTGAAGCAAGCTTTCCGTTTGCGATGAATGACGGATAATATGCCTTGTAACGGCCTTCTGTTGCAATGGTATCTCCATATGAGAACCAGAATTCAGCGCTTGGCGCACCGCCCGCCTCTGTGTAGTAGATGTCGGTTTTTTCAGCTGCATCGACAATCTTGATCTTGTCCATTGCAGTCCAGTTGACATGATATACGCTGCCGTCCTCGGCAATGTTGGTACGGGTCTCACCATCTGCGATAGTGGCAATGATGGCTCCGTTGACAGTCTTTGCGGATTCGATCTTCACGAACGCTTCCTGTTGGCAGCCTGCAAGCACTGCGGTTGCAGCTGCAATAGCGAATAATGATTTCTTCATTTTACTGTCCTCCTTAGAATGGTTTGATTGATTCGAAGAGATCCGGGGTGAATCCTGCACCCTTGCCGAAATCTTCATTGCTTCCGTTGGTGCCGCTGGCACAGAGAAGACCCTGGACGTTGAGTTCAGAGACCTCACAGTTCGGTTGTGTGTACTGTTTCATAGATATGGGTTTAGAAATAAGATATATTAGTTAGCTTGTATCGTTTCGGTTACATAGATCCAGCTCTTGTCGGTATGCTGCCACCTGTAGTTGAGCACGAACATCTCCGAATCCCAGTCGTAGTAGCTCTCCTTGTCAGGATCGGCCTCCAGTGTGGCAGGTGAGTTGTTCTTTGTACCCTTGTCCGTCACCTGGATGATCTCCACACCATAGCGGTGGCTGTCAGCCTTAGGCAGCACCTTGATCCTGAAGTATTTGTTGTTATACGTTGCTGAGGATGCGGCCGATGCCTTTGCACCGGCAATGGTGGAATTCGTACTCATCTGCATTTCAATGATATCCTCGGTAATGCTGACCGGGGACTTCTTTGCTGAGTATGCCGCATTTCGTCCGGTGGCATCTGAAAGGACATAAATCTTGCTTGCGTAGGTCTTTTCGTACGGATTCTTGAGCTCGACCTTTACGAAGAGTGTCTTCTTTCCGTCAGCACCCTTGTAATTGGAATCCCCTTCGACCGTGATCGGGAGATAGTAGGTCCTGAGAAAGTCCAGCTTGGAGTAATCGAACCTGACTTCGAGACGGGCACGGTCATATTCGGATTTATACACAAGGTCACCGGCGTTGATAGAGAATGCATCCTCAGGAAGGATATCAGCAATCGGATACTCCGGTTCAAGAGCGGCCGGGTCATATTTGACATTCAGATGATACTCGCCTTTCGGAACGCCGAGACCTGCAATCTGGTACCTTTCAACATTCGCATCAGAACCCCAGAGGACCTTTGCGCTGTTGAGCAATACGCCGTATTCGTTACAGAAGAAGAAGAATGACGGAGTCTTGACTGAGACCGCGTAGAACAGCTCTGTAAATGACTCATCTGCACTGAGGCTCTTGGAGGAAGCTGACATCAGCTTGAAAGGAATGACATAGTGCTTTGACTCATCCGTGCAGGCTGCCTTGACAGCCTCCGTGTTGAATGTGATGTCTATGGTCGTTGAAACCTCACCCTGCCTGATGGTCGCGGAGTTTCCGTTGATGCTGTAGCAGTTCTGCGGAAGCATTACGGTCTGACCGGAATACTCCTGAGTGATGTCGGCATTGTAGGCATCGACCATTGCCTGGTCGATCTGGAAATTCACGACAATGTCCTCTGTCTGGTTGACAGGTCTTACACCGCCGCAGGTGATACCGATCTTGGTATTATATACGCCGCCTTCGACATCCCAGACGTCATTGAAGGAATAGCCGTGCTGAGGGAAATAAATTTCCTGAATGGTGTTGTCGGTCCATCTGTCTTCCTCGCATGAGGAGAAGACGGCCACAGCACACATCATTGCTATAAAACAAAATCTTTTCATTTTCTTTTCTTTAGACGGTTACCAACCAGGGTTCTGTTTGAAATTGCTGCCATATTTGACCATCTCTGACTGAGGGATAGGCCACCAGTACATGCAGTCACGCCATACTCGGTCCTCAACCTTCTCCACCTTGTATTCGAATTCGGAAGGTTTGCCGTTATCCTTCCAGGCGGTAGGTGTGATCACAACGCCGTGGATAGGCTCACCGAGTTTGTCACCCTCCTTCCAGCGGCGCAGGTCGAAGAACCTGTGACCTTCGAAGCAGAGTTCAACCCATCTTTCGTGATGAATGGCTTCGCGCATCTCTTCCTTTGTGAGTTCGGAGGAGATGGCAGGCATGTTCACGCGGGCGCGCACCGCATTGATTGCGGCATAGGCCGAATTGATGCCCGGAATACCGCAGATTTCACGGAGCTCGCCGTTAGGGTCGGCTTCATATGGGCCATAGGCTTCATTGAGAGCCTCGGCATAGTTGAGCACGAGTTCTGCAAAACGGATTTCACACCTGCTGCGGCTTGGAGTGGTATATTTACCTGTCGCGTAAGCGTAAACACTCTCGGAGAGGAATTTGCGATAATAATAACCGGTCTTTGTGGAGTTAGGGAGCATCCTGTTCCTGTGGACACCGCCTTCGTATGTGTCGATGGTGTATGCCTGTGATGAAGAGGTTCCCCAAAGGTATCCGTTATAGAGGATTGACGCATAGAAACGCGGATCCCTGTTGACATACGGATTCTTTGCGTGGTCCGGATTGTTCCAGTCAAACTTGACTGCAGTACGCTTGCCGCCGGTACCGGTAACAACCTCGAATTCGTCCACCATCTCCTGGGTCGGGTTGGTGTAGCCCATGCAGCCGTCAACACCGGCAGGGAGATTGTGATATTCGTTCTGGATGGAAATGAGATTGGTGCGGCCGGTCATGAATATCTGCTCAGTATTCTCAAGGTTTGCAGAGAGAGAGACCACGTCATTGTAGGTATCCACGTTTGAATAAGGGCGGGAGAAGACCGTGACCTTCCTGAGATCGTAGAAGTCATTGTTGTTGATGGCTTCGCGTGCGGCATCCGCTGCGTCAATCCATCTCTTGACCTCACCTGTCGAGCCCTTCGGAAGACCGAATGTCTCGAAATCACCCTGATAGAGCGGGCTTGCGTAGTAAAGCAGCACCCTGGACTTCAGAGCCTCGGCGGCTGTGGCGTTCACACGGCCCCAGTTGGCCTCGTCCCAGAGGTAAGGAAGCGAATCGATCGCGCTGTTGCAGTCCTTCACAATCTGTGCGACACATTCGTCAATTGTATTGCGGCCTCTGAAAAGGTTTTCAGAAAGGTCCTCAGTATGTGTGGAGATGACATACGGTCCGTAAGTGCGGAGAAGTATGAATGAGAGGTATGCCCTCCAGAAATATGCCTGTCCCTTGAACCAGGTGAGCTCGTGCGCCCTGGTCGGGTCTTCGAGGTTGTCAATCAGAGGTGAGCCTTCCACATTCTCGAAGAAGATATTGCAGCGGCGGATTCCGACGTATGAATTGTACCAAGGAGTTCTTGCACTTCTGGAGCCGCGCCAAGGTCCGCCGTACATCAGTGTAGGGCAGTTTGTAGGGTTCCAGACGCCGTTGGTGAAATTCTGCACGGATGCTTCGGCAACGGAATGCTCGGCTTCGTCGGTGGCGGATGCCATCATGCCGTAGGCACCGGATGAAGACGCATCATAGACATCATTGAAAAAAGGTGCCGGGATATGGTCCGAGTAAATCTCGTCGAGAACGCCCTTGGTATTGCGGTAGTTCTCCCAGATATCCGCATACGACCTGGTGCCGTCAGGCGGCCACGGATCAAGATATCCCCTTTTGCAGGAAGTCAGTGAAATCAGCGCCAGCACACTGGCTGATAATAATATGGTTAATCTTTTCATAGTCTAGAATGTTAAATCGACACCAACACTGAAAATCTTTATCATCGGATAGCTCTCCGTACCGGCCTCCTTGTCATCAGGGTCGAGATGGTACTTGGTGAGCTGTGTGAAAGTAACCGGATTGTAAGCATTCAGATATACTCTTGCCTTGTAGAGGGAGACATTCTTGAGAAGCCTTGAAGGAAGCGTATAACTCAACTCCACATTCTTGAGTCTGAGATATGAAGCGTCGTACATCCAGTAATCGGTAGCCCTGAAGTTATTGTCACTGGCCTGGGTCGAGAACCTAGGATATGTCGCGGTCTCCCAGTTGGTGGATCCGTCAGGAAGAGTATGGAAGCGGCCTTCCATAAATTGCTGTGCCGAAGAGTTGCCGGTGAATGCCTTCATCGCATTGATATTGGCCCAGATTGACTTCTGACCTATGCCATGGAACAGGAGATCGAGTTCGAGGCCCTTGTAGCCGACATTGAAGAAGAAGCCGTAATTGAGCTTAGGCTCATTGCCCTTTCCGATAGGCACGTAGTCATTCGCATCGATCTTGTTGTCACCGTTGATATCCTCATACTTGAGGTCACCCGGCTGATATGTACCGAACATCTGGACAGGACTGTTGTCAATATCAGCCTGATCCTTGAAGAGACCCTTGCACTTGAGTCCGTAGTCCCATCTTACAGGGTTGCCGGTCTGAATCAGGTTGTCGTATTCGCGGAAAGGTTCACCCATCTCGATGATCTTCGAACCCTGGAAAGCGATGTTTCCGCCGATTCCGTAGCTGAAATCTCCGATCTTGTCGGACCAGTCCGCAGTGAATTCGATACCCTGGTTGTTAACGATACCGTCATTGGTGATAGGAAGCTTGCGCTCCTCCTCACCGAGGACCTGAGGATAGATACCGACTGCAGCGGTATAGATATCGTATCTGTGATCGAACCAATACTCGAGGTCCATGTTGAAGCGGTGGTTGAACATCGAGCCTTCCAATGCGATGTTGGTCAATGCGGACTTCTCGACGCAGCAGTCAGGATTGATCATTCGTCCTTTCGCGATTGTAGTGACGCTTGTCAGGGATGTGCCGTAATACTGCCAGGTGCTCGACATCCACCATCTTTCGACTGAAGGATAGCGCTCATCATCGCCGTTCACATCGGTGAAATAGAAATAGCCGACACCTGAAAGGCCGAAGGAAGCTCTCAGTTTGAGATAATCTATCCATTTTATGCCTGACATGAAGTTTTCATTGGACATGATCCAGGCAGCTCCGAGGGCAGGATACAATTCCCTTTCGTGCTTGGTGCCGTAGAACTTCTCGCTTCCGCCGTAATCGGCTGTGAAATCAAGGAAGTACTTGTTCTTGAGGGAATATGTCAGCACGAGGCCCATATCCTGGTTCCTGTAGTCGCTCTGGTTGTTCTGACGGATTTCCTTCAGGCGCTGAGCGTAGAAGCCCATGGCATCGAAACTGCTTGCGCCGAAGTCCTTGTGATATTTCAGCTGGGCGTCCAGTCCGTAGAATCTCTCGATATCGTATGATCCACTCGCGCTGAGGGTCGATTCGGTCACGAAACTCGTATAGACATCCTCTCCGAGCTTGTTCTTGGAATACTCCCATACGGAGAAGTTTCTGGAATGAGCCACGTTGTATGAGCTGTAACCGTCGAGATGACCTGAGATCTCAAATGTAAGGCCCGGAGTGACAATCGAACTGAGGTCGGCCTTGGCACGGCCGGTCATCTGGAAATAGCGTCTTGTGTCCTCATTGTATCCTCTGAATGCGAGAAGACCGAGAGGGTTGTTCGTATAAAGGGAATTGCCGCCAAGCATGAATTTGTCCATCAGAGTGTTCGGGTCCTTACCGGTGAAGCTGATAGGATATGCATTGGCCGGCGAATGGAGTGCGGTCATGATCGTACCCTGGGCTGAGTACGGATTTCTGCGTTCCTCGATACGTCCCGCTATATCTGCGGATATCGTCAGCCATTTTGCAGGTGTGATATCGACATTGGTGCGGACATTATATTTGGAGAAGCTGGTCTTGGTCTTGAATTCATCGTTGAAGTCAGAATACTTGAACAGACCGTTCTGGAAATTGTAACCGAGCAGGATGAAGTACTTGGCAATCTGGTTGCCGCCGCTCATCGTGAGGGAGGCCTTGCGCTGGCTTGCCATCTTCTTCAGGAACATGTCGTAGTAATCATTGTCCGGATGGGTCAGAGGGCTCTTCTGGTTCTTGTAGAGCTCGATGTCCTCATCCGTATAGACAGGATTGTATCCGTCATTCGTCCTGGCTTCATTGTACCAGCTGGCATATGTTGCGGCATCGACGTAGTCAGGCAGACAGTCAGTCGGTGTGACCAGGCCTTCGTTGTACTTGAACTCGATCTTGCGCTTGTTGGTCTCACCGCGCTTGGTGTTGACCAGGATGACGCCATTACCACCGCGCAATCCGTAGATTGCCGTTGCCGCCGCATCCTTGAGGATGCTGAAAGATTCGACTTCATTGGCGTCGAGTTCATTGAAGGAGCGCTCGAAACCATCGACAATCACCAGCGGTTCAGTATAAGCATATACCGCCAGTGCATTTGCGTCACCGCTCTTGTAGAGGGTCCTGACACCGCGGATGCGAAGGGTGGCGTGGTCATTTCCAGGATACCCGGAATACTGGCGGACACTGAGTCCCGCAACACGTCCTGCAAGTGCATTGTCAAGAGAAATGACCTTGCTCACGTCCATCGCCTCGCTGCCGATAGTGGCGATGGAAGCTGTCACGTTACGTTTCTGGGAGGTGCGGAAAGGCAGGTTGACCTTATCCTTGGCACCCTGTCCGAGCGGCGCTTCCTCCATCACCACCTGAATGCGGTCGGATGATGTTATCTGAACGTATTTCTCCTTATAGTACATGGTGTTGAACACCATTACCGATCCTATTCCCGGAACCACGACGGAGAAATCTCCGTTTTCATCAGTTTCACCCTTGATAAAGGAGTCCTGCACGGAAATCTCGACTCCCATCAAAGGGATACCGGTTTCACTTTTCACATTGCCATATACCGTCACCGGTTTGGACTGGGCCTTCCTGTTCTGAGCCGAAGCACCAGGACAAAGGATAACAAGGGCTATGACAATTAATGCTATATTAAAAAATCTTGTTTTCATAAGACCTCCTTTACCATCCTGGGTTCTGTTCTATTTTCAACTTATATACCTCGCTGCGAGGGATAGGATACCTGTACATACGGCTCTCAAACAATCTGTCCTCAACCTTGGTGCGGACATATGTGAAATTCTCGCCGGACTTTGTGATATCCACTCCGTAAACGGTTCCGCCGATATTCGTTTCACCTTCTTTCCAGCGGAGGCTGTCATAGAAGTACTGGTCTTCGAACGCGAACTCGATGCAGCGCTCGTTGCGGATCTGCTCACGCGCCTGGTCCTTGCTCATGCCTGTCGGCATGCCCGGCATACCGGTCGGAAGAACAGGGAGGTCAGGATTCTCATCCCTCTCAACCTTTACGTAATAGAACGGATCGCTGACATTGGAGGTGATGTTCTCGGAGGCCGGATAGATAAGTCTTGCACGGGTCTTGTTGATGGCCTCGATTGCAGTCATGCCCATTCCTGCCGCGTTGTCCGGTCCGTAGGCCTCGTTCATGGCCTCAGCATAATTGAAATACATCTCGGTAAGGCGGATATAATATCCGTAGCACCTCAAGCTGCCCGGGTTGTTCTTGTCCTTGCACTCGCGAGGCCAGAACTTCCTGAGATAATAACCGGTCTTCGTATAGAGGTGGTTCTTAGGGTCGCGGTCAAGACCATAGACGGTTCCGTCGTGCCATGTGCCGATCTTGCGCTTGATCCAGAAGCGGTCATTATACAGTATGGTGTAATAGAATCTCGGGTCGCGGTTCTTGTAGATGTTCTGCACGTGCTGAGGATTGTTCCAGTCGAACTTCTCGGTGCCGGTCACATTGCCTGCGGCATCGTAGGTGAGGACAGGGAAGCGGTCAACGAGATTCTGGGAAGGACTGTTGCTGCCGAAGCCCCAGAATTCGTCACCCGGAGTTGCCTGTTCGTAGTTGACGATCTTGGTGTTGAATGTGACATTGTACATACCGGAACGTCTGAAGACGATGATCTCAGGGATAAGGTCCGGAGTGAATCGCATGAAGATATTCTGCCAGTCCTGGGAGAGTTTGTGCTGACCGCTTGCCTCACAGGCGTCAATGCACTCCTTGGATGCCTTAGCGGCTTTCTCCCAACGGGTCAGGTCATTGTCCGGATTGTTGAGCGGGCTGGCCAGATAGAGCAGTGTCCTTGAACGGAGGGCCATAGCCCAGATCTTTGTGGCACGGCCGAAATCCTCGGAATCCCATTTGTCCGGAAGCATTGCCTGAGCCTTGTCAAGTTCATCGCAGATAAATGCGCCGATCTCGTCAACGGAAGAACGCTGGATGAAATAATTCGAATCGAGGCTGAGAGTCTGCCTTACAAGAGGTACTCCGCCATATCGCTTCATAAGTTCGAAATAGTAGAAGGCAAGCATGAAATGCGCCTCTCCCTTCATCATCTCCTGACGTCCTTCGGGACCGTTGATGAAGCAGTCTGCGTTCTCGAGAAACATCCAGGCACGGCGGATCTGCTTGTAGCAGTCATACCATATCTCGATCTCAGGGGATGCTCCGCCGAATCTCCAGTTGCCGACGTTGAAGGAATTGTTAGGCACTCCGTATGTCGCAGTGTATTCGGACATATCGGTGGCTGACTCCATGAGACCGTAACCGCCCTTGAATTTGCCGGTGCCGGTCCAGTCAGGTGTCATATAGTAGTAAAGCAGGGTCAGATACCTGTTGGATCTGAGATAGTCGCTGAAAATATACTCTTTAGGCTGTTCCGAGTTCGGGGCCTCGTTGAGGAATTCCTCACAGGCCGTCATCGAAAACAGCGCTGTCACAGCTACTATTGCTGATAATGTCAGATAGCTTATTCTCTTCATATCATTATCCTCCATTAAAATGTCATGCTGACTCCCGCGCTATATCCTCTGGTCTGCGGATAGAGACCGCCTGTGGATCCTGTAGGGGTCTCAGGGTCAACAACCTTGAGTCTGTCCCAGGTCAGGAGGTTGACTCCGCTCATATGAACTCTGAGGCTCTTGACTACGGAAGTCTTCGGGAAGGTGAAGTCATAGTGGATTTCCACATTCTTCAGACGGATATAGGAGTTGTCCTTCAGGAAGAATGAGTTCTTTACATGGTTCTGGCTTGTGGATCCGATATGGAGTACCGGATATGTGGCCTCATCAGCAGTTTCCGGAGTCCAGCGGCCGAGGTGGATTTCCTGGACGCGGCCACGGTTGTAGAATTCATACATCAGATAGTTGGAAATGAACACGCTGCTGTGGGTAGCGCCCTGGAAATGCAGGTCAACACCGAATTTCTTGTATGAGAAACCGCCTGAAAGACCGAAGATGACTTCAGGGATTGAAGGATATCCGATAGCAACCTGGTCATATTCATTGACGATACCGTCATTGTTGTAATCAAGATACTTGAAGTCGCCCGGGATAGGGAGCGAGCCGACCTGCTGCTGAGGAGATACGTCAATATCGTTCTGGTCCTTGAAATATCCAATGACAACATATCCGAACTGCTGGCCGATAGGCCTTCCCTCCTGCTTCTGCCATGCGAGGGTGGTCTCCGGTTCATCCTTGTCAACAATCATATTGTTAGTGAGTGTCAGATTGCCCTTGATGTAATAGTTCCAGTTCTTGTTGATCTTTCCGAAATGGCCTGCATCGAACTCCCAGCCGTCCTTCTTGGTGCGGCCGATGTTCATATCGGAGATGCTGACACCGAGGATACCCGGAACGGAGTTCGGGGTCATGAGGATACCCGAACGGTTCTCAAAGAAGCGGTCAACAGAGAGAGTGAATTTTCTCTTGAAGATCGAAAGGTCGATACCGATATTGGTCTGACGCGCAGTCTCCCAGGTGGCGAGTACGTTGGCCAGGGCAGGTTCGAGTGAATAGCCGATTGAAGAACCGTATTCGCGGCCGAGGTACGCATACGCACTGGTACCGGTCGTCCACTTGCCTTCCTTGTAGATGAATCGGGTATTGGCGTAGTCGTTACCGGTGAGACCGTATGACGCTCTGATCTTGAGGTTGTCGATGAAATCCGCATTTTCCTTGACGAAACGTTCATTGTGGACGTTCCACGCTGCTGAAACCGATGGGAAGAGACCGAAGCGTCTGCCAGGAGCGAAGTTTTCGGATCCGCGGTATGCGGCGTTCACCTCAAAGAAATAGGTATTGTTATAAGAGTAATTGAATCTGCCGATGAAGCTTACAGACTTGTAAGGAACGGCTGTCGTGGTCCTGTAGTCAGCGACATTGGCAATGGCTGTCGTACCTACGTTGTGCTTGCCGAACTGACGGGCCCAGTTGACGAGAGCCTCACCGTATATCCTGCGGGTCGCTGAAACGCTGCCGCTGGATGTGGTGTGTGTGACAGGCTCCACAAGCATGCGGTAACGGTCCTGGTGGCCGGCCTGAGATATCAGCTCATAAGTGGAGTGGGTTGCCGTCCACTGACCGTAGTTGCCGAAGTTGCTGTCGTATGCCGCGCGCACTGAAGCGTTGAGGCCCTTGACGAACTTGTGGAAATCATACGACAGCTTGATGGATGAGTTGATCGTATTGTTCTTGGCAGTGTAACGTCCGCGGGTGTTGAGGATATAGACAGGATTGGATGTAGGGAAATCCGTCGTACCTGCAAATGAACCGTCAGGGTTGTATGCCGGCATGATCCAGGAAGGGATTCTGTTCATGTAGGCAAGGACATCAGTGTTGCTGTAAGGCTGGTTCTTGTCAGTCATTCCACCGCTCATGTCCACCGAGATCGTGAAATCGTCGGTCAGCAGTACGTCGAGGTTGGACCTGAACGTGTAGCGCTGATATCCGAAGCGAGGGTTGAAGACATCAAGTATCTGAGTCTTGAACTGTCCGTCCTGATACATATAGGAAGCCGCCACATAATACTTGACGGTCTTTGTACCACCCCTGATGCTGAGTGAATTGTTGGTCTGGGCTGAGAAGTCCTTCATCATGATGTCGTACCAGTCGGTATCAGGATACCTGTAGAGGTCATCGTGATTCTTGAAGTGCATGAGATCCTCATCGCTGTAGAGAGGCTCACCGCCATCATTCACAAGCGCCTCGTTGTAAAGCTTGAGGCTCTCGTAGGAATTGAGGTAATGAGGATATCTGGTCGGCTGGCTGAGGGTCACCGAAGAGTTGAAGCTGATGACCGGACGTCCCTCCTGACCGCGCTTGGTGGTCACGAGAACGACACCGTTCGCACCCTTGGAACCATATACCGCAGTTGCGGCAGCATCCTTGAGGATAGAGAATGATTCGATTTCCGAAGGCTCCATCCTGAGGAACTGTGCCTGGTTGCGCTCCACACCGTCGATGACATACAGAGGCTCGGAAGCGTTCCAGGTTCCTGCACCGCGGATATACAGGGTGGATTCATCAGCACCAGGCTGACCGCTGCCCTGCATGGAAACAAGGCCCGGGATTCGGCCGGCGACTGCATTGGAAATGTTCGAAACCGGCGATTTCATGATCTCCTCAGACTTTACTGTGGAAATTGCGGCTGACATCGCAGATTTCTTCTGTTCACCGAACGCAACGACAACCGTCTCCGCAATCATGCTCGAAGTCGGTGTCATGGATACATTGATCACCGTCTGCTTGCCGACATTGACCGTCCTGGTTTCATATCCCATGAAGGCGAATGTCAATTTAACTGGCGGTTCAACAGTGATTTCGTAGTGTCCTTTGGCATCAGTCATCGTTCCGAGCGAGGTATTCTCAATGAATACGTCCACGAAAGGGAACGGCTGACCTGTCTCATCGGTCACCATACCGCTGACTTTAACCTTTCCGGCTGGAGCGGAAAGGGCGGCGGCCCTGTCAGTTTTTTCGTTCCGGGATGCAGCCGGATCAGAAGAGTTGCGGGCGTGCGCCACCGTGCCGGTAATGAGCATGCCGGCAATGGCGACCACCGCTACAACTTTCCGATGCAAGTGTTCCGGGAATCGCATAGTAAAAGGTTTCATCTAAGTTATTTTGAGAACGTTAGTATATGCCTGAAAAATAGGGACTTTCTCACCCCCCCCCTCAAAGTTAGGGCAAAAAAATGACAAAGGCAAACTTACCTGTACTTTCTCTCATCCTCGAGCATGCCGAGATAGGAGTTGTAGCGCTCAGCGGAGATCAGACCGTCATCTACAGCCTGCTTGACGGCGCAGCCGGGTTCGTGGGTGTGGGTGCACGGCTTGTAGCGGCAGTCGTCCATCACGCGGAGCATCTCCGGGAAATAGGTGGAGAGCTCCTCCTTCTCGATATCGACGATGCCGAAGCCGCGTATGCCCGGAGTGTCGATGATGAAGCCGCCGCTGGAGAGCGGATGCATCTCGTAGAAGGTGGTGGTGTGCTTGCCCTGCAGGTGGGAAAGCGATATCTCGCCTGTCCTCACTTCCAGAGTCGGGTCGAGTGCCTTGATGAGGGAGGATTTGCCGACGCCGGAGACGCCGGAGAAAAGGGAGACGGAGTCGCGGCACATGTCGCGCAGGGCTTCGATATTCTCGCCAGTGCGGGCGGAAACCTCCATCACCTCGTATCCCGCACCGCGGTATATGTTCTCGAAATCCTCGGTCTGCTCCTGCATGAACTCGCGGGTCAGGTCGGTCTTGTTGATGAGGATGACCACGGGGATGCGGTATGCCTCGCAGGTGACCAGGAAACGGTCCACGAAGGCCTGCTTGACCTCCGGGAACGCCATGGTGACAATCAGGAAGACGCGGTCCAGATTGGAGGCGATGATATGGGACTCGCGGGAGAGATTCGCGCTGCGGCGGATGATGTAGTTGCGGCGCGGATGTATGGCCTCGATGTTGCCCATAGGCTCGGCGGAGTCAGTGTCGATGCTGTAGTCCACGAGGTCCCCCACCGCCACCGGATTGGTGGAGCTTGAGCCCTTGAGCCTTATCCTACCGCGTATCACCGCAGGAAAGAGCTCCCACTGAGGGAGTTCCGAAAGCAGATAATGGCTGCCTGTATGCTTGACTACCGTCGCTGTACCAGTCCTTGTCATTGCCGGGAATAATGCATAATGGCAAAAATAGCAATTAATCCTCAAAGGTCTATGCACAAAAAAGAGCTTTTTGTGCAGGAATCCGCAGCCGGGGGCTCAGCCGTGCACAAAAAAGAGCTTTTTGTGCAGGAATCCGCAGCCGGAAGCCAAGCCGTGCACAAAGAAAGGCTTTTTGTGCAGGAATCCGCAGCCGGAAGCCCAGCCGTGCACAAAGAAAGGCTTTTTGTGCAGGAATCCGCAGCCGGGGGCTCAGCCGTGCACAAAATAGAGCTTTTTGTGCAGGAATCCGCAGTCGGGGGCTCAGCCGTGCACAAAAAAGAGCTTTTTGTGCAGGAATCCGCAGTCGGGGGCCCAGCCTGTCTTTAACTGAAAAAGGTTGACTCACAACAAGAGTTAACAATGTTCAT
>JAKSJG010000040.1 GCA_024398365.1 Bacteroidales bacterium
TGCAATTGCAGTTGATTTTTAAGGCTTTCTTGAGAATTATTGCTATTTTTGCAGTTTGTTATTGAACGAATTATATGCAGGATATCAGAAATGTGGCGATTATCGCCCACGTGGACCACGGTAAGACCACTCTTGTGGACCGTATGATCTATCAGGCTCAGCTCACACGCCGCGCCGAGAATCTCAACGAACTCATACTTGACAACAACGACCTCGAAAGGGAGCGTGGTATCACCATTCTCGCCAAGAACGTGTCATTCCCTTACAAGGGCGTCAAGATCAATATCATAGATACTCCGGGCCACGCCGATTTCGGCGGCGAGGTGGAGCGCGTGCTCAATATGGCGGACGGTGTCATCCTCATCGTGGATGCATTTGAAGGCACTATGCCTCAGACCCGCTTCGTGCTCCAGAAGGCCATCGAGATGGGCAAGAAGCCTATCGTTGTCATCAACAAGGTGGACAAGCAGAACTGCCGTCCGGACGAGGTCAACGAAGAAGTGTTCGACCTGATGTTCTCCCTCAATGCAACAGAGGAGCAGCTCGACTTCAAGACCATCTACGGCAGCGCGAAGCAGGGCTGGATGTCAAGGGACTGGCGCAAGCCGACCAACGATATCACCGCACTGCTGGACACCATCATCGAAGAGATACCTGCACCGGAATACAAGGAAGGTACTCCTCAGCTTCTCATCTCATCACTCGAGTATTCTCCGTATGTGGGCCGTATCGCTGTCGGCCGCATCACCCGTGGCGAGCTGAAGGCCGGAATGCCTGTCTCCCTCTGCAAGAGGTACGATATCGTGGAGAAGCAGAGAATCAAGGAACTCATGGTCTTCGAGGGTCTCGGCAAGGCAAAGGTTGATACTGTCGGCTGCGGTGACATCTGCGCGGTTGTGGGTCTCGAAGGATTCGAGATCGGTGATACCGTCGCTGATATCGAGAACCCTGAGGCATTACCTCCAATCGCTGTGGATGAGCCTACGATGAGCATGACATTCACCATCAATGACTCGCCTTTCTTCGGCCAGGACGGCAAATTCGTGACCTCACGCCATATCAAGGAGCGTCTGGACCGCGAGCTCGAGAAGAACCTCGCGCTCCGCATCAAGCCGGGCAACAACGCAGATTCGTTCATCGTTTACGGCCGTGGCGTGCTCCACTTGTCAATCCTCATCGAGACCATGCGCCGCGAAGGCTTCGAACTTCAGGTGGGCCAGCCGCGCGTGCTTGACAAGACCATCAACGGCCAGCGCTGCGAACCTATCGAGTACCTCACCATCGACGTGCCTGAGGAGTTCGTGGGCCGCGCCATCGAAATGTCCACACGCCGCAAGGCTGCTCTCATACACATGGAAACCCGTGGAGACCGTACGCATCTCGAGTTCGAGATACCTGCACGCGGCCTGATGGGTCTCCGCAGCAACCTGCTCACCGCCACTCAGGGCGAAGCGGTGGTGGCTCACCGCTTCAAGGGCTACGAGCCTTACAAGGGCGATATCGAGAAGCGTACCAACGGCTCCCTCGTCGCTAATGAGACAGGTCTGGCAGTTGGCTACGCCATGGACAAGCTCCAGGACCGCGGCCGCTTCTTCATCGAGCCTGGTGAGAACGTATATGCCGGTCAGGTCGTAGGAGAGCACATCCGTGACTTCGACCTCAATATCAATGTCTGCAAGACCAAGAAGCTGACCAACGTCCGTGCAGCCGGTACGGATGAGAAGGTGATGCTTCCTCCTGCAGTCAAATTCAGTCTGGAAGAGGCTCTGGAGTATATCCAGGAGGATGAACTCGTGGAAGTTACCCCTAAGTCAATGCGTATGCGCAAGATTATTCTTGATGAAAATTTAAGAAAAAAGGCTCAGCGCTAGAGATTTGAAAATTATTTAGTATATTTGCAGCCCAATTTTGCAAGATGGACGAGTTGGCACAGAATATTATCATTCCGCTCAAGGGCCTTACCAAGGGTGGCCACACGTTTGACTATGCAATTGACGGCAAGTTCTTTCAAATATTCGGGAATACCCAGATCAAGGATGCCGGTTGCAGCGTAAAGGCGGATGTTGTCCGCCACAGTACTTTGATGAGTGTTGTCTGCCGTATAGGCGGTTATGTTGTAGTGGAATGCGACCGCTGTCTTGACGATCTGGTGCTGAAGGTTGATGTGGAGCGTGAACTCACCGTAGGATTCGGAAGCGTCGATATCGATGATTCCGTTGACGAGGAGGATGTTCTCGTGATAAATGAGACAGACGGCGAAGTTGACATCAGCCAGTTCGTTTATGACTATATCTGCCTCAGCCTCCCGATAATGAAAGTTCATCCCGAAGGAAAGTGCAACCCGGACATGCTGGCCAGACTTTCCGATGGGGCGGGAGAGCAGAGCGAGGACGTGCAGTCACCGTTCAGCGGCCTGAAAGATTTGTTGAATGAATAATTATAAAATTAAAAATATTTAGATATGGCACATCCGAAACACAAAATCTCAAAGCAGCGCAGAGATAAGAGAAGAACTCACGACAAGGCAATTGTCCCTCAGATGGCAGTTTGCTCAAATTGCGGTGCAACTGTTATGTATCACCATGTATGCCCTGAGTGCGGTTACTACCGTGGCCGTCAGGTCATCGCCAAGGCTGACGCATAATTCCGGGTTTCCAGGAAAATGAGATTACCGGGACATCCCGGTAATTTTTTTGAGTTGGCCCCGTAGTTCAACGGATAGAATGGAGGTTTCCTAAACCTTAGATAGCAGTTCGATTCTGCTCGGGGCTACAATAAAGCCAGGCTTTTCAGCCTGGCTTTATTGTGTATACGGGGGTTGCACCCCCGAGCCCCTGCTGGCTCCCGAGCTTCCTGTCTTGCTGCGCAAGACCCGCTCTCCGCCGGCCGCCTGCAGGCGGCTTATTATTGCGTGTCTGTTATTCTACAGTTGCTTCCTATTGTCCGATGCGGAGATTGTGGTCCACGAGGGTAATGGCATCGACGAGAGCCTCGTCATCCTTGCCAATGCAGGTGATGACTGCGAGGAGCTTCTGCTTGATCTCCACGCACATCACGCGCATCGGCGACTCATCCTCGCAGAATGCCTCGAAGCCGTAGGCCTTCTTTTTCTGGAAAGGCCACTCGATCAAAGGGTCGAAATCCGGCCCGTCCTCTTCCTCGTCAAAGCCAATCATATCCACATAATTGGCGTAGGCTTCATCCGCAGCTGTGGTATCCTCCGGCATCGGGCCGAGGCAGATATCTATGAGCGCCTTGTCTGTCTCATTCTTGTCATCCGGCAGATGAGCTTCGAGATGAGATACCTCGGAGCCGTCCTGCTCCTTGCTTACACTGGTTTCCTGCTGCCATCCTTCCGGCAGCTTCATTGAGATCTTGTATGCCATAATCAATATATTTTACTTATACCTGTGTCTATTGCCGCCTGCATGACCGCCTTCGCCACGGCCTCGTGAGCCTTTTTGTCCCATGCGTAAGGCAGGATGTATTCGCGGCTGAGCTCGCTGTCGCTGACGCAGGACTGGAGTCCGCGCGCCGCTGCCAGCAGCATTTCCCTGTTGACCGTCTTTGCACGTGCATCCAGCGCTCCGCGGAACAGCCCCGGGAATACCAGCACATTGTTGATCTGGTTCGGATTCGCGCTGCTTCCGGTGCCCACGATGAATGCTCCCGCCTCGACGGCGTCCTGGTAGCTGATCTCGCTGACAGGATTTGCCATAGGGAAGATGATCGGTTTGTCGGCCATTGAGCGCACCATGTCCTTGCTGACGATATTGCCGACTGATACGCCGATGAATACGTCCGCGCCCTTGAGAGCATCCGCCAGCGTGCCGCGCCTGTGGCCTGTGTTGATGAGGGCTGCCAGCTCGCGCTGCGGCAGGTTGAACTCATCGCAGTCGTCGATGATGCCTGCTCTGTCGCATACAGTGAGATGTTTCACTCCGAGGTCCAGCAGGAAGCGGGAGATGGCTATTCCGGCCGCGCCTGCGCCGTTGACGACCACCTGAACCTCGCCGATCTGCTTGCCGGCGAGCTTGAGTGCGTTGAGCAGGGCCGCTGACACCACTATGGCCGTGCCGTGCTGGTCGTCGTGGAATACCGGTATGTCCAGTTCCTCCAGCAGCCTGCGCTCAATCTCGAAGCATCGCGGAGCCGAGATGTCCTCCAGGTTGATGCCTCCGAAAGAGCCGGAGATGAGCTTGATGGTGCGTATGATCTCCTCTGTGTCCTTGCTCCCTATGCAGATAGGGAAGGCATCCACGTCGCCGTATGCCTTGAACAGGGCGCATTTGCCTTCCATAACGGGCATTCCGGCCTCAGGGCCTATGTCTCCCAGACCGAGGATGGCTGTGCCGTCGGTGATGACAGGTACGGTGTTCCAGCGGCGTGTGAGCTCGAAGGATTTGTTGATGTCGTCATGGATAGCCAGGCATGGCTCGGCCACACCGGGGGTGTATGCCACGCCAAGTTCGTCTTTGTCACCCACCGGTACACGGCAGGACACCTCTATCTTGCCGCGCCACTGTGCGTGCTTTTTGAGTGATTCTTCTCTGTAATTCATTAGAGCTTGCGAGGTATTCGGGTGATATCCATCGGTTCCCTGTCACGGTCGTTGATGATTCTGGCGGAGCCTGAAGACTTTGCGCGGCATTCCTGGTCGCCGATGTAGTGGAGTTCCGAGTCATCCTCGACCATTCCCCTGGTCATTCCGGCCTCGACATATGCGGTACATGTGCCGGTCAGGTGGCAGTTTGCCTCGGAGCAGGCAAGCGGAATCATAAGAGAGCCGGCGGTGCAGTTGCCGGTCATTTCCAGATCGATCTTGTCGCAGTTTACGTCTATGAGAATCTGATCCGAACCTGAAGACTTGATCTTGATTGTCTCGCAGGTGACAGGACCCGTGATGATGTTGTTGCCGTTTGTGGTGATCTTGATGTTAGGGGAGAGCATCATCTCGAAATCGAATGTCGATGAGCCTTCCATCCTGAGGTCGTCGAAGGCTGTGCAGTAAGGGATCGCGATACATACCAGGCGCTCGCCGTTCTCATCCATCGCATCCTTGATGTGGCTGTTGCTTGCATCGATGATGAGGGTCTTGCCCTTCTGTTTGATCTTGACGTATTTCTGGAGGTTCTTGTCAGTTTCAGTGCTCACAACCCTGCTTTCGAGGTTGACGGTGACTCTTGCGTAGCCTTTGACTTTGACGACTTCATAGTCCGGCTTGATGCCTGTTTCTTCAGTGGTGATTTCGCCTGAAAGGCCTTGTTTGCACGCTGTCAGCAGGGATGCTGCCAACAGGGCGATTGTAAGGATTCTTGTTTTCATATAGTGATGTTTTTGTTTTGTCAATCGTGATATGGGTGATATTTCAGTATGGTCTCCTGCCATTTCTTCGTATTGATGTGGGTGTAGATCTCGGTGGTCAGTATGCTCTCGTGTCCGAGCATCTCCTGTACCACGCGCAGATCCGCTCCGTTCTCTACCAGATGGGAGGCGAAGGAATGCCTGAATGTGTGCGGTGAGACTTCCTTGTGCACTCCGGCTGCTGCGGTCTGGGCCTTGACTACGTCAAATACCATGACGCGGCTGAGTTTGCCGCCACGGCTGTTGACAAAGAGAATGTCCTCCGCCTCACGGCTGATCTTCCATGTCTTCCTTATGTCCATCCAGAGCCCGATGTGCCTGATGGCCGGCCCGCCGATGGGTACCAGGCGCTGCTTGCTGCCCTTGCCCGTCACTTTGATGAAATTCTCTTTAAGGAAGAGGTCGGATATGCGCAGGTTCACAAGTTCGCTGACGCGCAGGCCGCAGGAATAGAGAACTTCCAGCATCGCGCGGTTGCGTTCGCCCTCGGGCCTGGAGAGGTCCACGGATTCGATGATCGCAGTGATTTCCTCCACGGAGAGGACTGTGGGGATGTGACGCTGGATCTTGGGCGTCTCAATCTTGTCGCAGGGATTGTCGCTGAGCCTGCCTTCGCTGTCCAGGAATCTGAACAGTGTCTTGACGGAGCTTATCAGCCTGGCTTGCGAACGCGGGGATATGCCCTGGGCGTAGCTGCTGTCGATGAAAGCGTACAGTTCATCTATGCCTGCATCCTCGGGGCTTGTGATGCCACGGCCCTTGAGGAAGCCGAAGAGCTTCGCGCAATCAGAGCTGTAACTTGTTATTGTGTTGTCAGACAATGAGCGTTCCAGCTTCAGGTAGCTTCTGAAGTCGGAGAGGGTGGTGTCGAATATGTCGCCTCCTTTTTTCATCTGGCAACGGTATAGCGTGCCTGGAGCAGACGTATCATTTCAGCGCGGCTGTTGGCCAGGAATTCCTCGGTGCGTTCCTTAGTGAATCCCACTACATTCTGGATGAAATGCAGTGCGAGATAAGGGGCCGTGGACAGGGTGACTATGGTGCGGTACATATCTCTCATCGAACAGTCCGGGATATCGCCTGCCTCATATCTCTGCTTGAGGAATTTCTGATGCAGTTCCATCGATTCGAAGAACAGTTTGTCGAAGTATTCGCTGTAAGGAGAAAAGAATTCGGGGTGCGTTCTGCTTATGTCGCACAGGAGGAATGGCAGCCGTCTTTTCTTGTCAAAGATGTCAAATATGGTGCATGCAACGTCGGTGATGACATCAGCGAGGTTCTTGTTGCTCTGCATCAGATGTTTCAACTGCTGTATGAGGCTGTAGACATTGTTGTCCAGTACCTGCTTGAAAAGAAGCTCCTTGTTCTTGAAATAGTAGTTGACCATGGCATGGGTCACGCCGGCCCGCCTGGCTATGGTTGCCGTCGATGTGGCGTCATAGCCGTTGCTGAAGAATTCTTCTTCCGCCGCGAGAAGTATTTCATCTTCCTTTGTCATAGTTACAAAGTTAGCATTTTTCGTTGTAATTTTTGTAAATTAGCACTCTGAACTTAATGTGGATATGAAGACTTTTCCCCTGTATATATCTTTGATTTTCTGCCTGACCGCATGCGGCGATCCGACGTTTCACAAGCGTGACAATGTGATCACCATCACCGAGGTGGTGGAGGTTGAGCATGAGCCCGAGTCGGCGCCGGAGCCTGAGGTGAAGCCCGAGGAGCAGCAGCTGGAAGCGGCCGCGAAGGCCGAGGAGGCACCGAAGCAGTATGTGACGGTGAAAGGGGAGAGGCAGCAGTTGCGTACCGGGCCGGACCGCGAAAAGGATCCTGTCTATAAGCCTGATGGCAGCAATGCCAAGTGCCCTGAAGATGGTGCGAGGCTGGAGCTGCTGGGCGAGTCCGGTAATTATTACAAGGTCCGTTTCGACGGACGCGAACTCTACATCAACAAACAATCCTGTATATAGTAGGGCACAAAAAAAAGAAGTCCAGCATTTCTGTTGGACTTCTTAAGCGGTGCGGACGAGGCTCGAACTCGCGACCTCCGGCGTGACAGGCCGGCATTCTAACCAAACTGAACTACCGCACCGTGCTTTCGTTTTGGGATTGCAAATATAGACACTATTTTTGATTCCGCAAAACTATTTTAGATTTTTTTGTTTCTGAAATAAGAAAAATGCACGTTTCCGTATTTTCTTTCCTTGATGAAGGCGGGATGTGCCTCAAATGAGTATGCAGCTGGGTGCTCAAGTATCAGCAGTCCGTCCTCGTTGAGGATTTCTCTTGAAAATACCTTGTCCGGGATGGTGTCCAGACCTTCGATGGCGTAGGGCGGGTCCGCGAAGATCACGTCGAACTTCTTGGTGCATATGCCGAAGAAGTCGAATACATTGTGGTGCACCACCTGTATGCTGCCGTTGAGCTTCAGTGCCGCCGCAGTCTTCTTGATGAAGGAGGCATTTGCCGGATTCATTTCCACGGCTATGATATCCTTGCATCCTCTGGATGCGAATTCATAGGATATGCTGCCCGTGCCGGAGAAAAGGTCGAGCACGGATATCTCCTCGAAATCAAGTTCGTTGGTGAGGGTGTTGAACAGACCTTCCTTGGCGAAATCCGTTGTAGGACGCGCCTGGTATCCTGCCGGGGGCATGATTGCCCGTCCCTTCAAGTCTCCTCCTACTATTCTCATATGGTCTCCACTCCCTTGAAGTATTTCACCAGGTCATCGGTCATCTCGCCGACCACAGGCTTCCTTATATATATGGTAGTGACCTGCGGGTTGATCTGGAACTGCTTGAGTGATGCGAATACGAAGTACTCGGCGGTCACCGGGTCCTCTGCCGGGTAGGAGTTGGCCAGAAGAAGCTTGTCGCCTGTGGCGATGGCGATGTTGACATAGCCTTCACCAAAATATACGGCCAGCTTGTTGTGCTCGCGTATCCTTTTGGTCGATTCGATGAGCTTTGCTATGACCGGAACTGAGGCTTCTTCCCCATCAGTATATGCATAAACAAGAACTGCCTTGTATTGAGGCAGTTCTTTGTATTCGACCTTGTCTGTTTCCGATAGTTGTACCGCTTCTGACAAGATTTCGTATGTGCTCTCCTTCCTGAAGAAGAAGGCCGGTACTACTGTGTATTTCAAGATTACTCCCAGTTGCCGGCGTTGTTGTTGGCGTTGTCGACAGAGCCGACCATCAGACCAGGATAACGGAAAGTGTCTTCCCTTTCAGCGTTGAGGTTGATGATGAGCTGCTCGTCCATGCCCTGAAGGAGACCTCTGAACGGCTGGCCCGGAGCCGGACGTACACCGTAAGGGATCTTTGCTTCGAAGAGAGGAACTTCAACACCTGATACAGTCTTGATAACTGTGCTCATGATGACTGTATCCTCGTGGTTCGTGAATGGGATGTAACGGAGTTCTTCAACATTGAAGTCCGGCCTGTCATTGAAGAGGGTGTCCTTCACTGCCATCTGGCTGGTCTCACGTCTTACGAGCTTCATTGCAACTGCTGCGGAGTCATCCATTGAACCGATCTGCTTTACGATGGTGATCTTACCGTTGTTGTAGAAATCGATAAGGGAGTCCATTGAAGGAGCATAGTGGTTGTAAGCTGACTTGTAGGTGACCTGGAGAGTACGGATATCCTTAAGAACCTGGATACCGACCTTTTCGCGGGCAGCCTGTTCCTTGTTGAAGTTTACTGGCTTTGTAATGCTCATGAAAATGAGATAGGCCAATGCGATAGCTGCTGCAGGCAGAATTAAGTAAGTGAGAATCTTTTTCATATTTGTTAATTTATAATAATCGATTTTACGACCTACAAAAGTAAAATAAATATTCAGTTAATGCAAGATATTATTTCTCATTTTGCTTATCCTGCCTGCACTTTCCCCGGTATTCCCTGAAAAGGCGGAAGAATTTGGGGCTCAGCGCCGCGAGGGCTATCATATTTGGCACTACTATGAAGCCCACGGCCATGTCGGCCAGATTCCAGATCTGCTTTACCTCGAGGGCCACTGCAAGAATAGGCAGGATGAAGAAGAGATACTTGATCCACTTCAGCGCCTTCCTTCCAAAAATGTATTCCACGCAGGTGCGGAATTCCACGAAGAAGCCTATGTAGCTGGAGTATGTGAACAGGAAGACAGCGATGCCGAGTATGGCCACGCCTATCATGCCGAGCACCGGCGCCGACTCGCCGAGGGTGCGGAATCCGTCGAAGGTCAGCACTACGCCGTCGTGTCCGTTGCTCCATACGCCGGAGCAGAGGACGGTCAGTGCGGTGAGGGTGCAGATGATGATGGTGACGAATACCTCGAGCAGACCGTACATGCCCTGATGGGCAGGGTGGTCCGTCTTGGCCGTAGCATGCACGGTGGCCGCCGTACCCATACCTGCCTCATTGGAGAAGATGCCGCGGGATGCTCCGCGCGCCATGGCAAGCGAAATGGTGGAGCCGGCGAAGCCGCCTATGGCAGGGGCGGGGGCGAAGGCGTATTTGAAGATAAGTCCGAAGGCTTCCGGGACCTTGCTGATGTTGCTGATCACCACTGCGAGGCAGGCCACGATGTAAATGAGGATCATGGAAGGCACCATCTTTTCGCAGAATGCGCCGATCTTGGTCACGCCGCCGGTCTGCACCAGGATGAAGCTGGAAAGCACCACGACTATGCCGGAGACGAGCAGAGGCACCTTGAACACGTCGTTGACGCATACCGCAAGGGTGTTGACCTGGACGAAGCAGGCGTCGGTGCACACCTCGATGAGGAGCGCCACCGCATATACAGCGGCCAGAACCGCTCCAAACCTGCCGAGGCCCTGCTTCATGTAATGCATAGGTCCGCCGTAGAATTCACCGTTGTCGCCGGACTTGCGGAATGCCACGGAGAGTGACACTTCGGCCATCTTGGTCATCATTCCGACTATGGATATGATCCACATCCAGAACACTGCGCCCGGGCCGCCGATGGCGATGGCTGATGCCACGCCGGCGATGTTGCCCGAGCCCACGGTACCCGCGAGCACGGTGGACAGGGTCTGGAAAGGAGTCAGTTCGCCCTTGCCGTCAGTCTTTTTCCGGTCCTTGCCGGCAATCTCGCCGACTGTCTTCCGCCACCAGGACCTGATGCCTGTGATCTGGAAAAAACCGGTGCCGAGGGTCAGGTAGAGGCCCACGCCGATCATGAGTATCATCAGCGGAGTGCCCCAGAGGAAGTCAGTGACGCTGCATATCTTGTCCCACATAGGATGTCAGTTTGAGGTTAGAAGCTTGGATAGAGGCCGTCCCAGACTATCTTTCTGTAGTTTTCGCGGTCTGTGTCACCTTCGGTGGAAATGCAGAGCACGCGGGAGTCGGCGTTGATGCCTATCTGTTCGCGGAGCCAGTCGAGGCTCGGGTTCTGCATCAGTTCTGCAACGAAGCCGGTGGTGGATGCGCCGCTCTCACCTGAGATGACGCGAGGGTCGTCCCCGATAGGGTTGCCGAGCACGCGCATGCCCTTGGCGGCCACGTAGTCCGGCATGGACACGAAGTTGTCCGCCCAGTCGCGCAGCATGTTCCAGCCTATGGTGCATGGTTCGCCGCAGCAGAGGCCGGCCATGATGGAGTTCATGTCCCCCTTGACGAAATGCAGCTTGCCGTCGGCGGCCTTGGCTGTGCGGTAGATGCAGTCCGCCTTGTTTGGCTCCACGATGGTGATGACAGGCTTGCTCTCACCCTTGCAGAGGTCTGCGAAGAATCCGGTGATGGCACCGCTCATCGCGCCCACTCCTGCCTGCAGGAATACGTGGGTCGGCATTTCGCCCTTGAGCTGATCGACTATCTCGTAGCCCATGGTGGTGTATCCTTCCATGATCCAGCCCGGCACGTCTTCATAGCCGTCCCAGGCGGTGTCCTGGATGAGCACCCAGCCGTTCTTCTCCACGCCTTCGTTGGCGAGGCGTACGGCATCGTCGTAGTTCATGTCGGTGATGGAAGCGTCGGCGCCGAGAGCCTGGATGTTGCGGAGTCTCTCCTCTGCGGAGCCCTTAGGCATATATACGACGCACTTCTGCTGCACGCGGTTTGCGGTCCAGGCCACTCCGCGGCCGTGGTTGCCGTCGGTTGCGGTGACGAAGGTGACGTCTCCGAGCTTCCCGCGGATCTCGGAACTGATCATTCTCTTGAAATCAAGTTCGCTGATGTCCATGCCGAGTCTGCCGGCGATGTATTTGCCTATGGCGTAGCTTCCGCCGAGAACCTTGAACGCATTGAGGCCGAAGCGCCAGCTCTCATCCTTGACGTAGAAACTCTTGACACCAAGGCTTTTGGCGAGATTGTCGAGCTTTGCCAGAGGTGTCGGTTTGTATTCCGGGAAACTTTGGTGAAACTTGTTGACCTTCTTTGCATTTTCGTATCCGAAGCATTCCGGTGAGACAAGTTCTGAGGTGTTGCGCTGTCCGTAGTGGACGGCCTTTATGCTTTCTTCCATATTTTGTAGTTCAAATTTGGCTCAAAGTTACAAATATTCTCTAAATTTGCAGTTTAATACATTAATCATTTTGGATATAATACCCGACATAAGGCCGCTTGAGGCCATAGTATCAAAGAGCCGCCGCGTTGTTGCCGTCAGCCACTTCAAACCTGACGGGGATGCAGTGGGTTCGCTCACCGCGTGCTGCAATTATCTGCGCAGCCGCGGCGTGGATGTGACTCCTGTGCTTCCAAGCCCTCTGGCCGAGTATCTCCAGTTCGTGGCTGAAGGTTCGGGTCTGCTCATTTTCCAGGATGATGAGGATGCCGTCAATGCGGCCATAGCTGCCGCTGACACCATAATCTGTCTGGATTTCAGTGGTTTGTCCAGAACTGAGTACCTGCAGGAGCAGATCGGGGCCAGCAAGGCCGTGAAGGTCCTGATCGACCATCACGCCTCCCAGGATGCCTCCGAATTCGACCTTGTATATGCATCCACCGAGGTGTCATCCACCTGCGAACTGCTTTTCTGGCTGCTGATGCAGATGTCTGACGTGGCCGGGGATGTCAGCCGCCTGGGCATGGACGTGGTCAATCCTCTCTATGTGGGAATGATGACGGATACCAACAATTTCTCCAATTCGGTAAGCCCTTCCACCTTCGAGATGGGGGCCGCACTGCTCAGAAGGGGCGTGGACAAGAATGCCCTGCAGTTTGCGGTGCTCAACAACCATTCCGAGCCGCGCATGCGTCTGATGGGCCATCTGCTCAAGGACAAGATGCAGATCGTTGATGGTTACGATGCCGCATATATGGTGCTCACGGCTGAGGAGAAGCAGCAGTATTCGTTCAAGTCCGGGGATTCTGAAGGTCTTGTCAACATGCCGCTTACCATAGCGGGGATACGCATTTCCGCCTTTTTTACGGAATGTCCGGATGACGGGTATATCAGGGTGTCGCTGCGGTCCCGCCCGGGTACTGACGTGAATGCCCTGGCGCGTGCATATTTCAACGGCGGCGGACACGTCAACGCCGCAGGCGGACGGCTCTGGCTCAAGCCGGAGGATGTTCCGGCATATTTCTTGAAATCATTGCAGGAATTTTTTGGAAAATGAAAATAACAGCCTTTGTCACAATATGCGTCTCTATGGTTCTGGCCATGGCATCCTGCGAAAGCGAGAATGCCATGTCCGTCATCAATCAGGAGGCGGAGATCGAGACTTTCATACAGAACAAATGCACCGATTATGAGGTGTTCCACAACGGGGGCGCCAACAGGGTGGTGCTTGTTCCCGGCAGTCCGTCCGATGTCGTGGCTTCAGGCGACTCCGTAACCGTGATGCTGGAGGGATTCGTCTTCAAGAACGGACCTTCCACACAGTTCCTCTCCGACAGCACTTCCATCAGGGTAGGAGGCAGGGATGTCGTCGAGGGCCTGGGCAATGGCCTCATAGGTGCCGGCCTGGGCGAGGAGTCCTACATCATATTCTCAGCCAAATATGGCTATTACAAATCATCCGTGGGAGTCGTGCCCCCGATGTCGGCACTGATGTTCCACACTTTAGTAACGGCAATAAAGAAGAATTAATATGAAGAGAGTTACAGCAGCAGCTTTCATTTTGGCTTTGACCGCCATTGCAATCTCCTGTGCGAGGGACGTGGCTGACAATTCGTCGGCTTATGAGAGAGCCCTCGCCGCATGGATCAGGACCAATTACGGTACTTCCATCGCGCCGAACGATTCCGGCGTATATGTGCTCAGCTATGAGCCGGGCACCGGGATGCCTGTCAAGGACAGTCAGTATGTGTTCGTTCATTATACATGCACAGACCTTCTGGGCAACGTCATCTCAACCAACAGGGAGGATGTGGCGCGCCAGCTGGGCACTTATTCGCTGACAGATTACTACGGAAGCGATATCTGGTGCGTGGGCGTCGAGTCAGTGGCACCGGGTCTCGAGCAGATACTCCTCACAATGAAGGTTGGCGGCAAGGCTAAGATAGCCGTGCCGGCGGATCAGACGGTGGTGAAGTATTCGGGCTACAATGCCTTCAACATCACCGGAATGAATGTGATATACGATTTCGAAGTCGATTCTGTGGTTGAGGATATCTTTGACCATCAGGACAGACAGCTGAAGGATTACAGTCTCAGACATGCAAATGGTACAGACACCTTGATGGAAGGCTTCTATTACAGACTCCTGTCCTCCAGGGCGGATTGCGACAGCCTCCAGGACGAGACTACCATTCATGTGCGCTACGTAGGCAAGAGACTTGACGGTACCGTGTTTGATACCAACATCCAGGATACTGCCAAGAAGTACCGCATCTACAATCCGAGCAACGGATACGAGGCGATGGATGTGACATATTATAAGGACGCGTCTTCTTTCCTGGAGAATTCAAAGACTGTCAAAGGTTTCACCTACGCTATCATGCGTATGAAATACGGTGATACATCCGAGGCTTTCTTCCGTTCTGATTTCGGATACTCATCCACCGGTGTCGGCAATTCCATCCCTGAATATTGCCCGCTTTATTTCTGGATATACATCGAACCTCGCGACAATTAGCGTATGGACAGGCAGAAAGAGATGCAGGCCTTCGCGCGCCTGCTCGACATTATGGACACTCTCCGCGAGAAGTGTCCGTGGGACCGCAAGCAGACCTTCGAAAGTCTCCGTCCGCAGACCATCGAGGAGACCTACGAGCTGTGCGACGCCATCATGGCGGGCGATATGAAGAATATCTCCAAGGAGCTCGGCGACGTGCTCCTGCATATAGTTTTCTATGCGAAGATGGGCAAGGAGCAGAATGCCTTCGACATCACCGATGTCATCAATCTCCTCTGCGACAAGCTTATCTACCGTCATCCGCACGTGTATGGTGACGTACAGGCATCATCCGCAGGCGAGGTGATCAAGAACTGGGAGCAGCTCAAGCGTACAGAGAAGGACGGCAACAAGACCGTGCTTTCCGGTGTTCCGAACACGCTGCCTCCGCTTATCAAGGCATACAGGATACAGGACAAGGCCCGTGCAGTGGGCTTCGACTGGGAGAAGAAGGAGGATGTCTGGGACAAGGTCAGCGAGGAGCTGGGCGAGTTCAAGGACGAACTCATGCGTATGAATTCCGGTGATGCTTCTGCAGTCAAGGATGCGGAGGGCGAGCTTGGAGACCTTCTGTTCTCCATTGTCAATGCCTCCCGCCTGTATGACCTCAATCCTGATACGGCCCTTGAGCGCACCTGCGGCAAATTCCGTGACCGCTTCACCTATCTCGAACTCCGCTCCAAGGAGCTTGGCCGTGATCTGAAGGACATGACACTCGCCGAGATGGACGCCATCTGGGACGAGGCAAAAGCCAAGGGACTCTGATGCACGCATGGCAGGAACGCACTGCCATTCTTTTCAAGGATGAGCAGATGGAAAGGCTCCGCAATGCCACCGTGGCAGTCATAGGCCTCGGCGGAGTGGGCGCCTATGCTGCCGAAATGATTGTCAGGGCAGGGGTGGAGCACGTGGTGCTGCTGGATTCCGACAGCGTCAGCGAATCCAACAAGAACCGCCAGCTGCTGGCCCTGGACTCCACCATAGGCCGCCTCAAGACCGAGGTGATGGCCGGGCGTCTGGCTGACATCAATCCGGACTTGAGGATGGACATCATCAGCGAATATCTTACTGAGGAGAATGTCTCCGAAGTGCTCGGAGCCTTCGATCCGGACTATGTCGTGGATGCCATTGATACCCTGGCCCCGAAGATAGCCCTGATGAAATATTGCTACGACAATCATATCCCGAGCGTCTCATCCATGGGTTCCGGCGCCAAGAGCGACATGACCAAGATACGCATCAGCGACATCTCCAAGTCATTCAACTGCCCTCTCGCCTACATGATACGCAAGCGCCTGCGCAAGCTGGGCATAAGCAAGGGCATTCAGGTCGTATTCTCCGAAGAACTTCCCGACCGCGACGCGGTTGTCCCGATGGAGGACCGCAATAAAAAGTCGCAGGTAGGAACTGTGTCCTACCTGCCGGCCTCTTTCGGCTGCGCCTGCGCGCAAGCCGCTATTTCATATCTGGTATCTACTCACCCGCAGCCTTGAGACGCTCTGCGTTCTCGGCTATCTGGAGCTGGTCGATGACTTCCTGGATGTCTCCGTCCATGAAGACAGGGAGATTGTACATGGTATAGTTGATGCGGTGGTCCGTCATGCGGCTCTGCGGGTAATTGTATGTGCGGATCTTCGCTGAACGGTCGCCCGTCGATACCATGGTCTTGCGCTGTGCGGATACGCTGTCAAGGTACTTCTGATACTCGATGTTGTAGAGTCGTGTACGGAGTTCCTCCATCGCGCGGTCGAAGTTCTTGAGCTGTGAACGCTCGTCCTGGCACTGCACTACAATACCTGTAGGTATGTGGGTCAGACGTATGGCGGAGTAGGTGGTGTTGACGCCCTGTCCGCCAGGACCTGAGGCACAGAAGATATCCTTGCGGACGTCCTTCATGTCTATCTCGACGTCAAATTCGTCAGCTTCAGGAAGCACTGCCACGGATGCTGCGGAAGTGTGCACGCGGCCCTGGGTCTCGGTCTGAGGTACGCGCTGAACGCGGTGCACGCCGCTCTCGTACTTGAGAGTGCCATATACCTTTTCGCCGCTCACCTTGCAGATGAGTTCCTTGTATCCGCCGGAGGTGCCTTCGCTTACGCTTGTCACCTCGCATTTCCAGCCTCTGCGCTCAAAATACTTGGAGTACATGCGGAACAGGTCGCCTGCAAAGATTGCAGCCTCATCGCCACCGGCACCGCCACGAATTTCCATAATGGCGTTGCGGCTGTCCTGAGGGTCGGCCGGGATCAGCATGATCCTGATGTCCTCCTCCATCTTCGGGAGGGCTTCCTCAATCTCCGTTGCTTCTTCCCTGGCCATCTCGCGGAGGTCCTCATCCTTCTCGTTCATCAGGATGTCCTTCGCTCCTGCGAGGTCCTCGACCATTTTCTTATATCTGTCTCCCGCCGCAATGATAGGCTCCAGCTCCTTGTAATCCTTGTTGAGCTGGACATAGCGCTTCATATCGGCCATCGTTTCCGGGTCGGCGATCTGCCTGGCGAGGTCAGCGTATTTTTCCTTCAAGCCTTCAAGCTTGTCTAAAAGTGAATTTTCTGCCATCTGTGGTAAATTTGGCTGCAAATATAATCAAATTGTCTTTATTCAGACTTTTTGTCAGCAGTCTTGTCTGTTTCCTTTGCTGCAGGCTTTGCATTCTTCACGTATTTCTCGAGCATGTCGAATGTCGATCCGAAGAGGTGCAGCATGTTCTCGGTGTAGATGTAGCCGTGCTGCTCGTAAGGGAGCTGGACGTAATCCGCGTCACCGCCGTGACCGGCGAATGCCTGGAAGAGGCGTTCGCTCTGGATAGGGAAGGTGCCGGAGTTCTCGTCCATCGTACCGTGTACGAGAAGGATGTGGCCGGAGAGCTTGTCAGCGTAGTTGAACGGTGACATCTCGTCATAGACCTTCTTTGCCTTCCAGTATGATCTGCCTTCGTTCTGGAATCCGAACGGAGTGAGGGTGCGGTTGAATGCGCCGCTCTCCGCGAGGCCCGCCTTGAAATGCTTGGTGTGGGTCATGAGGTTTGCGGTCATGAACGATCCGTAGGAGTGTCCGCCTACTGCGACTCTGTTCCTGTCTCCGATGCCCTGCTCGTCAAGGTAGTTGATGACAGCTTCGGCATTCATTACCAGCTGGTTGATGAAATCATCGTTAGGCTCGCTCTTGGTGGTCTTGGAGATGATAGGCATTGAGAAGCCCTGTACCACGGCATAGCCCTTGGTTGCCCACATGATGTGTACGGTGCGGCTTGGAACAGGGAAGGTATATCTGTCCTGACGATACTTCTGGGCTTCTGCCACGCAGCGGTATTCGTATGGGTAGGTCCACATGAATACAGGCAGTTTGCCGTCGCGCTCCTTGTCATATCCGGCAGGGAGGAAGAGACGTGCGGTGAGGATCACACCGTCCGCACGCTTGTAGGTGATGAATGTGTCCTGGATATCCTGGAGCTGAGGCAGAGGGTTCTCGAAGTTTGTGACGGCCTCGTGCTTCACCTTGCCTTTGGCGTTGATCTCCACTGCGTAATAGTTAGGCACTTCCTTCGGGCTCTGGCGGAGGCTGATGAAGTT
>JAKSJG010000041.1 GCA_024398365.1 Bacteroidales bacterium
GGCCTGTGCGGCCGCCGAGCAGCAGTATCACGTCGCCCGGCGCAGGTGATTCGCGACGCACGTTGCAAGCCTTCACGGCTCCGACAACGGCACCCACCTCCATACGCTTGGCAACATAGCCCGGATGATATATCTCGCGCACCTGGGTGGCTGCCAGACCAATCTGGTTGCCGTAGCTGGAATATCCGGCTGCAGCCTTGCGGCTGATGACCTTCTGAGGAAGCTTGCCCGGGATGGTCTCGGCAACGCTCTTGCAGATGTCACCGGCACCGGTGACACGCATTGCCTGATATATGTATGCCCTGCCTGAGAGCGGGTCGCGTATGGCGCCGCCAAGACAGGTCGAAGCGCCACCGAAAGGTTCGATCTCGGTAGGGTGATTGTGTGTCTCGTTCTTGAACTGGAGGAGCCACTTTTCAGTCTGACCGTCAACATCCACGTCGATGAAGATGCTGCAGGCGTTGTTCTCCTCGCTCTGCTCCATATCGTCGAGCTTGCCGGCCTTGCGGAGCCAGCGAGCACCGATGGTGGCAAGCTCCATCAGGCAGAGGCTCTTGCCCTCGCGGCCCAGCTTGGCGCGTATGTCGTGCAGTTCGCCGAGCTCGGACTCGATCTCCTCGCGGATGAAAGAGTCATCCACCTTGATGGAGGTAAGCTCCGTGGTGAAGGTGGTGTGGCGGCAGTGGTCGCTCCAATATGTGTCAAGTATGCGGAGCTCCGTCTCGGTAGGATTGCGTCTTTCCTTACGGAAATAATTCACCACCTCGCGGAGGTCATCCGTATTCATTGCCAGACCCCAGTCCTTGCAGAAGGCCTGGAATTCAGACTCGGGCATTTCCGTGAAGCCGTCCAGAGGACGGAGCGGGGTAATGTCAGCGTTCTCGCTGAAGCTCAGCTTGGAAAGGTCCTTCTCGCGGGACTCCACTGCATTGATATAGTAATGCCGGATGGCCATAATGGCTTCATCCGGCATTGAATCTTCGAATACAAGGAGCCTGGAGCTGCGGATACGCACTTCTGCCGCAGGGTCGATAAGGTGAACGCAGTCCACCGCCGACGATGCTCTCTGGTCGAACTGGCCTGGGATGTACTCCACCGCCAGATATTTCCGTCCCTCGAGAGGCAGCTCATCGGTGACATTGTCCGTAACTTTCTCTCCGAATACGGAGTAGCGGCACTTTTCGAGCAGCTCGTCTGAAAATCCGGAAAGGTCATATACGTTGATGAAACGGAGGGTCTTCAGGCCAAGCGAGAGGTTCTCGTTGAACTCATCCCTGAGGCTGTCCGCCTCCACCCTGAATCCCGGTTTCTTTTCTACAAATATTCTTCTTGTATCAGCCATTTCAAATGGTTAGATTGTTGTGTTCTTTATTTTTTCAGTCTGCTCCCTGCGGAAATCCTTGAGTTTCGCCGCGAGAGCCGGTTCGCCGAGCGCCAGCATCTCTATGGCGAGAAGCGCCGCGTTCTTGGCGCCGTTGACGGCCACGGTGGCCACCGGAATGCCGGACGGCATCTGCACGGTGGCGAGGAGTGCATCCATGCCTCCGAAAGCCTTGCCGTTGATCGGAACGCCGATGACAGGCAATGTGGTGAATGCCGCAGTTACGCCTGCAAGGTGGGCGGCTCCGCCGGCGCCGGCAATGATGGCACCGACGCCACGGCCTTCCGCACCCTTGGCGAACTCGGCAAGCAGATCCGGAGCACGGTGGGCGCTGATCACGCGCTTCTCGTATTCGACACCGAACTGTTCGAGGGTGTCGAATGCCGCACTCATGACATCGAGGTCACTGGTGGACCCCATTATGACACTTACCTTGAGCATGGTCTGCAGGATTATTTCTCAGCGAAGAAAAGCTTCGACAGAGTCATAGGGTCGATATACTTGCCGTCCTTGTAAACGCGCATGTTGCCGGATGCGATCTCATCGATGAGCATCACATTGCCCTGAGGGTCATAACCGAACTCGAATTTGATATCATAAAGCACGAGGCCTTTCTCCTTGAGGTCGTCAGCGACGATCTTGGTGATCTGCTGGGTCTGAGCCTTGATGGCATCATACTGTTCAGCTGTCATCACGCCGAGGACTACGAGGCCGTCCTTGGTTACGAGAGGATCACCCTTCGCGTCATTCTTGAAGGTAGTCTCCACATATGCAGGAAGGTCAGCACCCTCTTCGATATACTCACCATAACGGCGGAAGAAACTGCCCACTGCCTTGTGGCGGCAGATAACCTCGAGGCCCTTTCCGAACACCTTTGCCGGAAGAACTTCCATAGTAGTGTCGTTGAGGTTCGCGCTTACGTAGTGTGTGCGGATACCTGCGGCATTGATCTTTTCAAAGAAATAAATTGACATGCGGAGATTGACGTCGCCCACGCCGTCGATGGTGAGGCCGACTGAGTTCTCGCCCGGATCGAACACGCCGTCCTTTCCAGTGCAGTCATCTTTGAATTTAAGGAGATAATTGCCGTTCTCAAGAGAGAAGACATCTTTGGTTTTGCCAGAGTAAACGAGTTTCATTGTATTATGGAATTTAAAGATGCAAAAATATAACGATTATATGACAATTAGACGCATTGTTCACAACTTTCTCATAAGTCCCAGTCAACGCCCGGGATAGTGCCGAAGCTCTCATTGGCACCGGAAGTCTGACAGATTGCGCCGTCATTGGCAATAAGCATTGTCTCCATCTCAGGAGCAGTGTATGATACTTTATTCATATTGTGTGTTTTGAATTTAAAGATCGAAATCGAAAGGTGATGATTTGGATGACCTGGCGTCAGAAGCCTTGGTGGCCTTGCTGACTCCGATGGAGTATGCCACGCCGTCGAGAACATTGACATTGCCGCTGTACTTGAAGAAAAGCGGGTCGGATTCGGTAACGGTCGCATCCACCGTGGTGGCGCAGAATACGCCGATATACCATGTACCTGCAGGCAGCTTCTTGACATTGAGAGTCTTCTGTCCACCTTTGTTGCAGAGCAGATATTCCGCGTCGCTTATCCATGCGAAATCGCCATTGCGCAGGGAGAGATACAGGTCAACGCCTGATGCGGCATCGTACTGGCTGTCCAGTTTCACCTGGAAATTCTCTATGTCCTCAGTTGTCTTGAACAGGAAATGATGATACTGCCTGTCACCGATCATCGTCGTTGAAGGGCTGTTGGCTGAAGTTGCCTTGTTCATATTGCGCGTGGTGCCGAGAGTGAGGGTCGCCTTGGTGGAAGGTGCGCCGTTACCTGCCATGGAATAGGCAAGCATGAAGGCCATGAAATCCCTCTGCGTACCCAGCTTCTGCTTCTCCGGATGAGAACCGGTCAGTACAATGCGTCCGGTCTTGGCGGAAGTCTTGTAAGCCCAGGTGGAGACGGAGTCCACAATGTCGATAGGAGTGCCGTTCTTCTTCTGGAACTTCGCGCGTGTCAGGCTGTTGTTATAAGTATAGCATGAAGTATCCTTTGCCGAATGGTGGTCGCTGTACTGATAGCTCAGGAGTTCCTCGACCTTATACGACTTGTTCTTGGCGATATGGGGATAGTAACTTCCGCCATGATGCCTGGTATCCTCGATGGTATCCAACTCTGCCAGCGCCTTGAAGCCATACTCCGCTCCGAGCTCTTGGAGAGCCGGAAGCACAGCCATGCCGGTATATACCGTAGGCCAGGTGGTGATGCTCGGCGGAAGGCTGGTGTGCGTCAGCTGGCCGGGGAAGAGGCCGAACGAACGGTCATCGGCGGAATTGGCATTGCCATAGCGCCTGGTACCGTCCACATAGGTCACTGCAAGGAACGAGCCCGCACATGTACCCACATAGCTGCCGCCGTTGTTGTAATATTTGTTGACCGCATCCAGTCCCGCCTTCGTGAGGGAATATCCGTGATCTTCCGAGCGGCCTCCGTTGACGTACATTGTACGGAAACGCGGCTCACCGTCAGGATAGAGCAGCACACCGTTGGCGTCCTGCCAGTTGACCTGTCCCTTGACCCCGCCGGCAAAGATTGCGACCTGGGTGCTGCTGTAACCTTCTTCAGTCACACTGATGTATTCGTAGTCATCGCCGAGTCCCAGATAGCTGATGGCCGGAATACCCGCGGTGGTGTAGTTGTTGGAAAGCTTGTATCCGGCATCCACGAAGAGGCTCTTGTAGTAACCTCTGCCGTTCACGTCGAAACGCTCAGCCTTGTTGACGAGTGTGACCTCGTTCATGTCGAGGACCATCGAGCGCTGTACAGCAAGCGGTGAGGAAACTTTCTGGAGGAAAGTGTAGGCACGGCCCACGGTGTCGGGCTGGCTCTTGTCAGACTCATAGACCACTATGGAGAAGCCCTGGTCAAGAGCTCCGGCAGGCACGGTCATCATGAATGACTTTGCAGTGGATGCCGTAATGGAGGCCGGGCTGTTCCAGACCATATCTATGGAATTGGTACCGTTCTCGAGAGTTGCCTTATCGTACTGAGGATTGCCTTCCGCATCCAGAGGCACGCGGCAGTCGCCCCAGAGCATATTGCCGCCCAGGTCACGGAGCGTAATCTTCTTGACAGAAAGCTTCTCCGCGCTTCTTATGGTGATCTTCAGCAGACCGAAAAGATTATTCATTGTCACAGTCGGCGTGGCTCCGCCGTCAACCCTGCTTATCATAGGCAGGGTCTTGGTAGGCACATTGCCCTGCTGGGCGCCCTTGCGCTGAGAAATCGGGAACACTATGTCACCGTTGTCAAATCTGGCATCGGCGGTGTATGGGAAAATGGCAAGATACGGTCCTGTACCGGCATCGGCGATGTTGCCCTTGAACGTGCCGACATTCGTACCGGAACCTTCGGACAACGTGAACTTCGCTGTCTTTGCATTGCCGTCCGCAGCCTTGCCGACAAGTGCAATCGGATCCGAAGCGGACCATTGTACATCATAACGGCCATCAACACAGTCCGAGAGATTCGCCCTCGTGGTCTGAACCTGCTCCAGGTTTGCGACCAGGATGTCCCCGGTCCGCTCAGCCACCGGCTCGGAATTGTCATTGCCGCAGGCTGCAACAGCAAGGTACGCGAATGAAATTACGAAAAATCTGAGTAATCTCTTCATCTAAAATACTGGTAAATATTATATAAAAATTATCTTTCAAATTTACGTAAAAATTTTCAAACAGAACCATTACAATCTTGGCGAGTTTTTTATTAACTTTGCAAAAATTTTCGGGCAATGACAAACTGTATCGGATACATACCTTCTTCATTATGGTTGACCCCCACGGCGACATCATCGCTCATTTTTATTTTTTAACAGGATTGACGACTCTTTAGTCGTCATTTTTTTTGTCCGGACGCAAAAAGAAACAACATAAATGGAACAGAACAAAGCAGGGAAGCTGGTTCTTGAAACCGGCCAGGAATTCAAGGGAATACGCTACGGAAGCAGCGGCACCCACGTTGGAGAGATCATATTCAACACATCTATGGTGGGCTACCAGGAGATAATCTCCGACCCGGCCTACGCAGGACAGATTGTGGTGATGACCTACCCTCTCATGGGCCAGTACGGCATCACTGACGAGGATTTCGAAGGACGCAACTCATATCTCGAGGGCCTTATCGTCCGCGAGTGCTGCGAAGCCCCGAGCAACTTCAGATATACCAAGACTCTCTCAGAGGAACTCGAGGAGCACGACGTACCTTGCCTCGCAGGCCTGGACACCCGAATGCTGACCCGCATCATACGCGACAAAGGTTCCATGAAGGCGGCCATAGTGGACGAGGACATGCCTCTTGAAGATGCACTCAAGCTCATCAGGGATACAGAAATTCCTACGGACTACGTGAGCCGCGTGTCCTGCAGGAAGAGATGGTTCTCACGCACAGCCTGCCACAAATACGACGTGGTGGCCATTGACTGCGGTCTCAAGGCAAGCCAGATCAAGGAACTCAACAAGCGCGACTGCAACGTCACGATAGTTCCTTTCAATACCACAGCCGCTGAGGTGCTCTCCTTCAATCCGGACGGAGTGCTCATCTCCGGAGGCCCGGGCACACCGGACGGCGTACCTGAGACAGTTCAGACCATACGCGAGCTCAAGGGCAAGCTGCCTATGATGGGCATAGCCCTCGGCCACCAGATCATAGCCTGCGCATACGACGCCAAGATCACAAGGCTCAAGAGCCCTCACCACGGCGACCGCCCTGTAAGGGAGACCGCCACCGGCCGCATTTTCATCGCAGACCACAACAACTGCCCTGCAGTTGAGCTCAAGTCCCTTGAAGGCACTGAGCTCAAGGTGACCCACACCGACGTGATAGACGGCGCGATCGAGGGTATCGAATGCGCAAAGGACAAGGTTCTGGCAGTGGAGTTCTACCCTGAAGGCGCTCCGGGTCCTATGGAGTGCGAGCACCTGTTTGACAAATTCATTAGCATGATGGAGGAAAAATAATATGCCAAAGAGAACAGATATAAAGAAAGTGATGGTCATCGGCAGCGGCCCTATCGTAATAGGCCAGGCTGCGGAATTCGACTATGCCGGCACTCAGGCCTGCCTCGCCCTCAAGGAAGAGGGTTACGAAGTGATCCTGGTCAATTCCAACCCGGCAACAATCATGACCGACACCCATATCGCCGACAAGGTGTATATGGAGCCGCTCAAACTCGAATATGTCGCTAAGATCATACGCTACGAGCGTCCTGACGCCATCGTTCCGGGTCTCGGCGGCCAGACAGGCCTCAACCTCGCAGTCCAGCTCGCAAAGAAAGGCGTGCTCGAGGAGTGCGGAGTGCAGATCCTCGGCACCTCATTCGAGAGCATCGAGAAGGCTGAGGACCGCGAGCTCTTCAAGGAGCTCTGCATCAGCGTCGGCGAGCCTGTCATCCCTTCCGACATCTGCTACACGGTAGAGGAAGCAGTCAAGACAGCCACCAAGATCGGCTATCCTGTCGTCCTCCGTCCTGCATTCACCCTCGGCGGCACCGGCGGAGGTTTCGCCAACACCGAGGAGGAGCTCCGCGAAATGATGCCTAACGCACTCACCCTCTCCCCTGTACACCAGGTGCTCATCGAGAAGAGCGTCAAGGGCTACAAGGAGATCGAGTTCGAGGTAATGCGCGACGCGAATGACACCGCCATCACCATCTGCTCGATGGAAAACGTGGACCCAGTCGGCATCCACACCGGCGACTCCATCGTTGTGGCACCGGTGCAGACCCTCACCGACAAGGAATACGAGATTCTGCGCGCCAGCGCTCTCAAGCTCATACGCGCCCTCAAGATAGAAGGCGGCTGCAACGTACAGTTCGCGCTCGACCCTCTCTCATTCAATTACTATATCATCGAGGTCAACCCTCGCGTGTCCCGTTCGTCCGCACTGGCATCCAAGGCCAGCGGCTTCCCTATCGCGCGCGTCACCGCCAAGATTGCGGTTGGCCTGACCCTCGACGAGATCACCGTGGCTGACGCACCGGCATGCTGCGAACCTGCCATCGACTACATCGTCAGCAAGGTGGCGAGATTCCCGTTCGACAAATTCAGCGAAGCTTCCAACGAACTCGGCACCCAGATGAAGGCCACCGGCGAGGTGATGAGCATCGGCCGCACCTTCGAGGAGAGCTTCCTCAAGGCGATACGCTCCCTCGAGATCGGCGTGAGCCACATCTACAAGAAGAAATTCGAGAATATGAGCGACGCCGAGCTGTTCAAGTACATCGTCAAATTCCCTGACGACCACATGCTCGCAGTAGCTCAGCTCATACGCAACGGTGTCGATACGCGTCTCATATACGACTGCACCAAGATCGACATGCTCTTCCTTGACAAGATCAGCAACATCATCAACATGGAGCGCAAGCTCAGCGCTGCTCCGTTTGGCAAGGAAGTGGTGCTCGAGGCCAAGAAGCTCGGCTTCAGCGACAAGTTCATAGGTCAGCTTTGGGGCAAGAGCGAGAAGGAGATGATAGAATGGCGCTGGGCCAACAACATCCGCCCTGTCTATAAGTTCATCGACTCCTGCGCCGCAGAACACGATGCCAACGTACCATACTTCTACTCCACCTACGAGCAGGAGAACGAGACTGTGGTAAGCGACCGCGAGAAGATTCTCGTGCTCGGTGCAGGCCCTATCCGAATCGGCCAGGGCGTCGAATTCGACTACTCCACCGTGCACGCCATCTGGGCGATACGCGAGGCCGGCTACGAAGCCATCATCATCAACAACAACCCTGAAACGGTATCAACCGACTATACAATCTCCGACAAGCTCTACTTCGAGCCTCTCACAGTCGAGGACGTGATGAACGTCATCGAGCTCGAGAAGCCTAAGGGAGTCATAGTCACACTCGGCGGCCAGACCGCCATCAACCTTGCAGGCCCTCTCGCTGAATTCGGCGTGCCTATCATCGGCACTCAGATCGAGGCCATCGACAATGCCGAGGACCGCAAGCTCTTCGAGGCCATCATGCGCAAGACCGGCATTCCTCAGCCTAAGGCAAAGGCAGTGACAGACGTCGAGGAAGGCGTCAAGGCTGCAGCCGAGATCGGCTACCCTGTCCTCGTCCGCCCTTCATTCGTGCTCGGCGGCCGTGCGATGATGATCGTAGGCAATGAGGAAGCCCTCCGCCACTATCTCCACAACGCAGTTGAGATCAATGAGAAGTCCCCTGTCCTGGTGGACAAATACATCATGGGCAAGGAGTCCGAGGTCGATGCCATCTGCGACGGCAAGGACGTATTCATCCCCGGTATCATGGAGCACGTGGAGCACACAGGTATCCACTCCGGAGACTCAATCAGCGTATATCCTGCATTCTCCCTCAGCCAGAAGGTCAAGGACCAGATAATCGATTACACCGTCAAGCTCGGTCTTGAGATCGGCATCGTGGGTCTGTTCAACATACAGTACATCGTGGACCCTAACGACGACGTGTATGTCATCGAGGTCAACCCTCGCTCTTCACGCACCGTACCGTTCCTGTCCAAGTCCACAGGCGTGCCTATGGCGAAGATTGCAACCATGGTTATGCTCGGCCACTCATTGAAGGAACTCGGTTACAGCGGCACCTACTACCCTGAGCGCAAGCGCCACTATGTCAAGACACCTGCCTTCTCATTCAACAAGCTCAAGGGTATAGACACCTACCTCTCACCTGAGATGAAGTCAACCGGCGAGGCCATCGGCTACGACGACTCGCTCACACGCGCCCTCTACAAGTCACTTCAGGCATCAGGCGTGAACGTGGTGAACTACGGTACCGTGCTGGCGACAGTGGCTGACAAGGACAAGCAGGAGGCCCTCCCTCTCATCCGCAGATTCTACAACCTCGGCTTCAACATCGAGGCCACCAGCGGCACAGCCAAATTCCTCAAGGAGAACGGCATCCGCACCCGCAGGATCAACAAGCTCAGCCAGGGCAGCGACGATATCCTCCGCTCGATGAGACACGGACACGTAAGCTACGTGATCAACACCATAGACCTCAACCAGCACAGCACCCGCCTCGACGGCTACGAGATACGCCGCGCGGCTGTGGAGCACAACGTGACCCTCTTCACATCCCTGGAGACCGTACGCGTGCTGCTCGACGTGCTCGAAGAGATCACACTCGGCATTTCAACCATCGACTCCGAATACAAATAGTATGAAAGAAGTCAAGTTCACTGTCAGCTCCAATGTGGAGATAGCCCTCAACACCTGGAAGATGGTGCTTAAGGGCGACACTTCCGCCATCAAGGGGAGCGGCCAGTTCGTAGAGATCAGCCTTCCGGGATTTTTCCTGAGAAGGCCGATTTCCGTAAATGACGCCACCGAAGGCACGCTGACACTCGTCTACAAGGTAGTCGGCAAGGGCACGGACATGATGAGCGGCCTCAGCGAAGGTGCGACCCTTGACATACTCACAGGTCTGGGCCACGGCTTCCACCCTGAAGCATGCGCCACTGACGCACTGCTGCTCGGAGGCGGAGTCGGCACCGCACCGCTCTATCTGCTTGCCAGGGAGCTCATAGCCGCAGGCAAGGCCGTGACAGTCGTCCTCGGCTTCAACAAGTCCGAAGAGGCAATGTTGGTGGAGGATTTCAAGGCTCTGGGAGCCCGCGTGGAAATCGCCACCATGGACGGCAGCCTCGGCACGAAGGGCTTTGTGACGGACATTCTCGCCAAAGGCGGAATACAATACGATCATTTCTACGGCTGCGGCCCGCTGCCGATGCTCAAGGCGGTATGCGCCGGCATTGAAGGCAAGGGCGAGATCAGCCTCGAGGAAAGGATGGGCTGCGGCTGCGGCATCTGCTACGGCTGCACCTGCCACACCACTGAAGGCCCGCGCCGCGTATGCGCGGACGGACCTGTATTTGACAAGGAGGTAATTGTATGGTAACGGAAGTCAATCTCTGCGGTGTCAGGCTCGCCAATCCGGTGGTGCCTGCCAGCGGTACATTCGGCTTCGGCCTCGAGATGGCCGGCGAATATGACATCAACGTGCTCGGAGGCATCTCGCTCAAGGGCACCACACGTGAGGCGCGCTTCGGCAACGAATGCCCGCGCATTGCGGAATGCCCGGACGGAATGATCAACTCCGTGGGCCTGCAGAACCCCGGCATAGACGTGCTCACTTCGCAGAAGCTGCCCGCCCTCCGCAAGGTCTATAGCGGTGCGATCATTGCGAACATCAGCGGCTTCGCCCCTGACGAGTACCGCGAGTGCTGCGCCAAGGCGTCCGCCGCTCCTGAGGTGGACATCATAGAGGTCAACATCTCCTGCCCTAACGTGCACGGAGGCGGTCTCGCATTCGGCACATCGGCCAAGGCTGCGGCGGAGATCACCGCCATCGCCAAGGAAGTGTCTGACAAGCCTGTATTCATCAAGCTCAGCCCTAATGTCACGGACATAGTTGAGATTGCCAGAGCCTGCGAGGACGCGGGCGCTGACGGTCTCACGCTCATCAACACCCTTCTCGGCATGCGCATAGACATAGCGCGCCGCCGTCCGGTGGTAGCCAACCGCTACGGAGGATTCTCCGGCAGGGCGGTATTCCCGGTGGCCCTGAGGATGGTCAACCAGGTGGCCCACGCCTGCCACATCCCTGTGATGGGCTGCGGCGGAGTCGCCAGCGCCGAGGATGTCATCGAGATGATGATGGCCGGTGCGACAGCGGTGCAGGTGGGCGCCGAGAACCTCAGGAACCCTTATGTATGTAAACAAATAATTGAAGATCTGCCGGGCGTGATGGAGCGCCTGCACATCGACGATATAAATGAAATAATAGCAACAGTATGAAAGACGTAATCATTGCCTGCGATTTCGGCACAGCCCAGCAGGCTCTTGCTTTTCTCGATAAATTTGAAAACTGCCCGCGCAAGCCTTTCGTAAAGATAGGCATGGAGCTTTTCTATGGCGCCGGTCCTGAAATCGTCCGCACCATCAAGGCCCGCGGACACAAGATTTTCCTGGACCTCAAGCTGCACGATATCCCTAACACAGTGCGCAAGACCATGAAGGTGCTCTCAGGACTTGACATTGACATGACCAACGTGCACGCAGCCGGCACAATTGAGATGATGAAGGCGGCTCTCGAGGGCCTGACCCGCGAGGACGGCACACGTCCTCTGCTTATTGCCGTGACCCAGCTGACATCGACCAGCGAGGAACGCATGCAGAAGGACCTTCTGATCAACGCCACCATTGGCGAGACCATAGCGCATTATGCCGCGAATGCCAAGGAAGCCGGTCTGGACGGTGTTGTCTGCTCTCCGCTTGAGGCCTCACTCATCAAGGAGACCTGCGGCAAGGAGTTCATGGCAGTGACCCCGGGCATACGCTTCGCCGATGCCGCATCGGATGACCAGGTGCGCATCACCACCCCTGCCCGCGCACGCGAGATCGGTTCGGATTTCATCGTGGTGGGCCGCCCTATCACCGCCGCAGAAGACCCTGTGGCAGCATACAACCGTTGCATTGAAGAATTTTGTAAATAAAGACATTATGGAAAAAATCATAGCAAAACAGCTCCTTGACATCAAGGCAGTATTCCTCCGTCCGGAGGAACCGTTCACATGGGCCAGCGGCATCAAGAGCCCTATCTATTGCGACAACCGTCTCATCCTCACCGCACCGGCAGCCCGCACCATCGTAGAGCAGGCAATCGCCGACACCGTGAAGGCCAAATTCCCTCAGGTAGAAGTACTTATGGGAACATCCACGGCCGGCATCGCCCATGCAGCCATCGCCGCATCCATACTCGGCCTCCCTATGGGCTACGTGCGCGGTGAAGCCAAGACCCACGGACGCAACAACAAGATTGAAGGCCGCCTCGAGCCGGGCCAGAAGGTAGTCGTAATCGAAGACCTCATATCCACCGGCGGAAGCGCCATCGAAGTTGTCAACGCATTGCGCGAAGCCGGCGCAGAAGTACTCGGCATCGTCAGCATCTTCACCTACGGCATGCAGAAGGGCCTCGACCGCCTCGCTGAAGCCAAGGTTGTCAACTATTCCCTCTCCAACCTCGACGCCCTCGTGGAAGTCGCAGCTCAGGAAGGCTACATAGCCCCTGAATGGAAGGAGCGCATCATCAAATTCCGCAACAACCCATCAGACGAAAGCTGGATCGCCAGCAAATAAACAATGAAGCATCTCATTGACCCGACCGACCTCACCAGAGAGGAGACCGACGAGATCATCGCTCTCGGAGAGGACATCTACGAACATCCCGAACGCTACCGTGAATCGCAGAAGTACCGCAAGCTCGCGACCCTCTTCTACGAGCCGAGCACCCGCACCAGGCTGAGCTTCACCTCAGCCATGATGGAACTCGGAGGCAACGTGCTGGGCTTCGCGGACGCCACCAACAGCTCCGCAGCCAAGGGCGAAAGCGTTGAGGACACCGCGAAGGTGGTAAGCTCATTCGCAGACATCATTGCGATGAGACACCACATCGAGGGTGCGCCATACGTAGCCAGCCGCGTCTCCCCAGTACCTGTCATCAATGCCGGTGACGGCAGCCACGCACATCCTACCCAGACCCTCACCGACCTGATCACCATCAAGAGGGAGCTCGGCCACATCGACGGCCTCACCATAGGATTCTGCGGCGACCTGCGTTTCGGCCGCACCGTACATTCGCTGATCAAGGCCCTCACACGCTACAAGGACATCAGCATAGTCCTTATCGCGCCTGACGAGCTGAGACTGCCCGACTACATCAAGCAGGACGTCTGCGAAAAGCAGGGCATGCCTTACCGCGAGGTACGCAACATTGAGGACGTGATGTCCGAGCTCGACGTGCTCTACATGACACGCGTCCAGAAGGAGCGCTTCCTCGACGAAGAGGAATTCGACAGGGTCAAGAACAGCTTCGTGCTCGACTGCCGCAAGATGACTCTCGCAAAGGAGAAGATGGCTGTGCTCCACCCTCTCCCACGCGTCAACGAGATACTTCCGGAAGTGGATGCCGACCCGCGCGCCGCATATTTCCGCCAGGTCGAATACGGCAAGTTCGTGCGCATGGCGCTCATCACCTGCCTTCTCAAGTGGAAGGACGACCCTGAGCACACAATGCCTGAAAACGGCGAGACATTCCACGACCGCCGCTTCCGCTGCGCGAACATGAAGTGCATCTGTAACAACGAAAATATTCCACACTCTTTCAAACTGACAGAAAACGGTGTCGTACGCTGCGCATACTGCGACAGCAAGGCCACCGTCAACAAATAGAACATGAGTAAAGTACTCGAAGCCCTCGGAGTGGTCAGGACAGGAAAGTTCTGGAAAGAATTCCTTATCATGACCCTCGGTATGCTCGTAGCTGCAATCGCCGTCAATTATTTCCTCATACCGAGCAAAATCATTGTCGGAAGTATCTCCGGTCTTTCCATTGTCATCAGCGGTGTACTCGAAGCAGCCGGCATCAATATCAAGATATCGGTGGTGATATTCATCATCAACGCCATACTGCTGATACTGGCCTACGTCCTGATAGGCCCGGAATTCGGCATCAAGACAGTATATTGCGCGCTGGTCCTGGGCCCTATGATGGACCTTTGGGAGGCAATTTACCCTGTCCAGAATTTGTTCACAGAGCCCGGACAGACCAGCGTGATGAACGACGTGTGGTTTGACCTGTGCTGCTTTGTGCTGCTGCTGAGCGCATCCCAGGCCATACTCTTCAGGATAAACGCCAGCACCGGCGGCCTGGACATCCTGGCCAAGATAGTCAACAAGTACCTGCATATGGACATCGGCGCATCCGTCACCGCAGCAGGAGCTGTCATCTGCCTCACGGCACTTGCCATCAATCCGCTGAGGCTCGTGATCGTGGGTCTGATCGGCACCTGGATCAACGGCATCGTGGTGGATTATTTCACGGCCTCACTCAACAAGCGCAAGAGGGTATGCATCATCAGCAAGGATTATGATGCCATACGCAATTACATCATAAACGACCTGAAACGCGGCTGTAGCCTCTATGAGGTGATAGGCGGCTATACCGGGGAGAAGCAGATGGAAATCCAGTCACTCCTCACCCAGAACGAGTTCAGTGCAGTCATGGCTTTCATCCGCAACAACGAGTTCCAGGCATTCATCACCGCAGGCAATGTCAGCGAAGTCTATGGCCTCTGGCTGAGGCACAGGAAGGTAAATCATCAGATAGAAGTAGTAGATGAATAAAACTTCATTCATATTCAATGCAATGGCAGCGCTCTGCGCTGCCATTGCCATTTCCTGCAACCCGGTGGAACCTGAACCTGGTCCTCAGCCGGGACCTCAGCCGACGGACACAATTCCTGATCCTCAGCCGGTTGACACCATTCCGTCTCCACCTCCGGTTGACACCATTCCTGATCCTCAGCCGGTTGATACCACTACTTACGACTACAAGGCGATTATTCTCGAGACAAACACAGGATATTCTTCTTTCGAAGCTGCTGTTGAAGCCGCAAACGCATCGTCCAGCGACTGCACAATCAAACTCATGGAATCATCAAGCCCTGAGGGAATTGAAATAAAGAACACTGAAGGAGCAGGCATCACACTGGACCTGGCCGGATTCAAGCTCACGATGAAAGGGAGGATTGAAGTTCATTCAAAACTGGAAATAACTGACTCAAGCGCGCCTGACGCCAATACTACAGGCAATGGTATCATATCCTGCTCAAGCGACAATACCATTTATGCAGGAGCAGGTGCGGAACTCACTCTCACAAACGGCAAGATAACAGGTTCCAAGGCATCAACATACTCGGTATATTGCACCGACGGCGCAAACATGACAGTGCAGGGTGGCGTATTCCTGACATCATCATCCTACAGGCCTCTGATAGTAAAGGGTACGGCGGCAGCCTCGACCAACACAGTAGCCACTATAGAAGGCGGGTGGTTCCAATGTCCTGACGGACAATGCAACGTGGTAGTCACCCGTGAGACCACAACAGGCTACAAGAAGGCCTTCCTGAGCATATATGGCGGCCATTTCAAATGCTCAGGCAAGTATTCGAGCTCCAACCGCTGCTTCTACCGCGGCTATACCAACTGCACCACGACAGTGTACGGCGGATTTTTTGACACCAACAGTCTCTACCGCTACTACGATGGTTCACCTGAGAATTACACAGCTCAGGGCTGTGCCATCACTAGCACGCAGAAAGATTTTCCTGAAGAGTACGCAAAGGGCTATACATATTATATGAAGAGTGACACCTCAGAAGAAGGCCTGGATACTGCTCTGAGACAGTATATGTCCGAGACCGGCACCGTCAACCTCGCCGTCCTGGCATACAGCAAAGGCAAGGTGGTATATGAGAAGGCATTCGGATACAGATACAAAATGAAGGGCAATGTTGATACGCTCGAAGTACAGGATGTATTCCGCATAGCTTCCATATCCAAGAATTTCGTGGGAGCCGCAATGATGGTGCTCCTTGACCAGGGCAAGGTCGGACTCGATGACGATGTCAACAAGTATTTCAACACACTGCCTGAAGGCAAGCGTATTAGCGTACGCAATCCTTCCTTCCCGGACAAGCCGATCACAGTCAGGATGCTGCTCAACCACACATCATCCATCACCGGATCGATGTCATCCTCAGACTACGCCGACGGATTCAAAACCATAAAATATACCACCAGCGAGCCGGGCACGGCATACAATTATACGAATATGGGAGCCGAGGTGGCCGGTGCCGTCGTGGAACTGGCATCCGGACAGAGACTGGACAAGTTCGTCAAGGAAAATATCATCGACAGGATAAAAATGCCTCACTCCGGTTTCGATCCATCGAAGATTGACACATCAGGAACGGTCAAGTTCGTCCACCTCTACACATCCGGCGGCACAAGATATTTCAACAGCGCATACTCCCCTCTCCTGACGGCCGCTCAGGAGAAAAGCTACATCCCGGGCTACCACACCGGCTATATAGGCCCTGCCGGCAATGTGAAGAGCAATCTGGAAGACCTGATGCGTTATGCGCAGACTTTCCAGAAAGGCGGTGTGTCGCCTGACGGGGTAAGGGTTATTTCAGAAGAGAATACGCTCCGGATGCTCAATAGCAGGAGTTCGGCTTCGACTTATGCATTTTTCACGATGAACAATGTCTCAAGCGTACCGGGCACACTGCTATGCGGGCACAACGGTTCCGCCTACGGCGCAAATACGTATATGATGTACGGTATGGACCAGGACGCAAGCGGGAAGGCCCGTCCGGTGGCCTCCGGTTCCGACAATGACTGGGGCGTCATCATCCTTGCCTCCGGCAACAACAACGAGACAAACTTCGGTCCCGCAGTGCTGAAGATTGTTTATTCCTATGCTATTCAGAAAAATAGTCACTAAATCGGAAACCTGGACATAAGCAGCTCTTCATTACCGATGCCGCAGAAGTGTCCGCCGGTCGCCAGTTCATTCAGGCGGCCGGCGATTATTTCATATCTTACAACTTGTCGTCCCCGGATAGGTACGGACAAAATCGCCCTCCTATAGCTTTCTAGCTCCGCACCTCTATTGGCATCTGAGCTCCAACCTGCCCTGGAGGGCCCTCTGAGGCACATCGGCAATTTTCCGCTCTGACAGGTACGGACAAAATCGCCCTCCCAGGCCCTTCTGGCTCCGTACCTCTTTGTTGCTCTGTATCACAATGGAGTTATTTCGGCGATATTGGGAGTAACAGGTTTCAGCTGTTTCTGGTCG
>JAKSJG010000042.1 GCA_024398365.1 Bacteroidales bacterium
CTTGATCAATGGATATTTATATCATATCAAACACGGAAGTTTGCAAGTGTCCCGAAATCTGTAGTTGGTTTGTTGACGCTTATATCTATCCACAATGAAAGCATGATCAGGGAGCTCCTATTCCGTGCTCAGTGTTAAGTTTCACTCTGCATGCCGCTGTGTGCAACGTCGCTGTGCAGCATGAAATAACTACAAGCCGCTATTTCGTAACTGTGCCCATAAAGAGGATGCTGCCGTGGACATCCACAATGGCATAGACGAACGGACGGTCAGCTATGAATTCGACCGGATCAGGCGAAGTACCGGGAGAATCGGACAAGGTCAGGCTTTGCCCGCTGTATGCAACCGCAACCGTACCTTCTTTTGTCACTTTGATTCCAGCTCCCTGTCCGAATGAGAAAACAGGTGCCTGCGCATTCCCTTCCACTGCACGTTCGAAATTACAGTTTTCCCCGTAATTCAGACCCATATCTTCCAGGGCTTCGGCACACGGATCAGAATGGGCGATATAATTGATGTCTATGGTCGGGATGTGGTATGTGAATTCGTCGCCGTAAGTACAGGATTTCTGATTCCAGAACTTATAATCTTCATAAGACAGACCCTGTATGAAATCGCTAATGGCCTCACCTTCGCGAGGGAGCATCACGACAAGTGAAAACGCTCCATTCCCGTACGGAAGCCAAAGTGCAGACGGCTCAGCAGGATCCTGACTTCTATAAACCTTGATACAGGTCGGCCTGTGATTCTGTCGATCCAGTACAGGACTTCCGTGGCCCGTAAGGTATTCGCGATCATAACTGATGCCATCGGAGCCATTGAACACACGCGTCTCTGTCTTATTATAATTGCTCCACCTGGCATCGAAGGTCAGAACATTCATTATGCTGTTGGCAGGTATTCCGAAAAATAGGTCCATTATTCCGCCTATATTGCCATTTGCACGGTCGTAAGGCTGTCCGACCATATCTCCTATCCAGGCCTTCATCTCATACTCGCCTCCCTCCAGCACATTGATACCATAATAAGACTTAAGCTTATTCCTGTAGCTCTCCAGAAGTGAAGATGTTGTAAAACCGAGTGCGGAGCAATATGTAAGACGAGTACTCTCATCCAGAGAAAGAATATCTTCGCATATTGTTGTGAAGTAGTCCGCAAGGCTATTGTCAAACCTGTCATACAACTCTGTGATCTCCGTATCTTTGGAAGCGAGGATCTCGTCTTCAAAACCGAGCCTGCATACAAGATTCCTGTAATCCTCACCTCCCATACCCAACGAAACCGCACAAAGATTACCGTACATCAAAAACGGTGAAAGGAGTATATTGTATTTTCTTCCATCGTATGTTCCGGCATAGGCCTTGAAGAATTCAAAACCGAATTCACCCTGCCTGTCAGCAACCTCTGCCTGCGATCTGGTCAATGGCACGTATTCCAGCGGCTTGACTTTTGTTATTGTCTCGTCCAGTTCCGGTACCCGGGGGGCATCATATTCGTATTCATTGCAGGACACGGCCATGGCAGAAAGCATGACCAGTAAAAAACACTTTAACCCTTTCATAATTATTGCTGTATAAAATTGATGATTTTTACATTATTGTGATAATTGCTTGCTCCACACATCCATGGGGCTGTAGTAACATATAGATTGTCGTTCCCGATACCACCGTAACCCCAGTTCATCCCCCAAAATAATGTCCGCCCATATTCTATATGATCCAACTCTCCAACAACATTACCGTTGATTATTTGAATAGTATAATAGTATTCTGTAGCTGAATCGAAATACCGATCAATAATAAATGTATGATCGCTTTGGACACTACCTCTTGTTACAACAGGGATATCATTCTGAAGCAGCTCATAGACCACATCTTCATCGTAATCCATATATTCAGTTTCATAATGATATATATCGTTGAATAACGGACTTGATAAATAACGAGTATCCGCCCCTGAAAAATCATTTCCGTATACCATTTCAACCACACTTCCCACATAAGCTATGAGAGCGGCAATGACCGTGGTGTCGCCCTCATCGATCATATCCCAGGCATCGGCGGTGAAGTCATACTGACTCATGCTGATAGTGCCGCCAACATGCCCACTGCAACTTGCGCGTTCAGGCGCCGTTGCCGGATATCCCCACAGGCCATGAAGATGGTATGCCATTTGGGCTCCCGCCACTGCCACACATCCTGCCGGAGCCCTTTCTGAATCCGAGTAACTCTTTAATGGACAATACATATTGAACGGTGATGTCTGCCCCCATTCAGCACATATCAAGTGAGGCGTCGGCGTACCTGTATACACAGTATCTATCCGCACAATACGGTATTGTAATGAATTACCTGATCTGGTTTGGCCGCCGCATATACGTTCCAGATAAGCTTGATCCTGAGTAATCATTTTCCAATGGTTCACATTGGCCTTGTGAACTTCATTCAACTCAGTCAGGCCACTCAAGCCCTCCACGCAGGCAAGGATATCGTCAAGCCATGCCTTTGCAGCAGGATTACACTCCTTCTCTTGATATTTGCCACTGCCCGTAGCAAGGACCTGAGGTGTACGTTTGTCTGCAGAGACAAGTTCCCAACTGTTTTCATAATTGATGGCATATGCCAGAACATTGCCAGCTTTGGATACAGGGACAATAGAATTGACTTTGACATCTTCCTTTTCAATCATACTCTTGAAAGTGATGTAACAGTCGATGTCATCCTCATCAACAAAAAATGAGCTGACATCTGCCCTCGTCTTGGCACCTGCCAACCCATCCTCAGGCATATCGCCAGGAATGATTGATGCTATATCACTCCGGGTACAGGATGGTGCAGCAATCAGAGCAAGACACAAACAAAATAGTCCAGTCATTAAAGACATCGCCTCACCGCGGCTTAATCGTTTCAGATATGAATTCATAAAATGCTATTTTTAAGTTACTTTTGTAATAGTCGCTGAAAGCACGGAATATGGAACTCCTGATACGCTCAGTGCAAGTCCTATATATTTTTCAACTCTATTCAACACAGCTGGAATATATTTCCGTGCTTTCAAAAACTATCTTTCGCCTGATTAAATGCAAGATGAGAGAAATACTGCATGCCTTTTTAGATAAATTTGTATCGTATCTGAAATTGCTCGAATTTTTCAATTTGGGATGCAGTATTTCGCACTTCGTGCATTTATATGAACAAATAGTCAGCTTGTATGGATGAAAGGAAACTGGTCGAATTGTGCAGACAAGGTGATGATGCAGCCCTGAAGGAGCTGTACGACACCCTCGCGCCCAGGATGATATCCATCTGCAGACGATATGCCGGTCAGGAGAAGGCTGATGACATTTTCCAGGACGGGTTCATAGACATTCTCGACGGACTGGACAAGTTCACCTGGCTGGGAGAGGGTTCTCTTTCCGCCTGGGCGTCGAAGGTGATGACCAACAGGGCGCTGATGCATTTGCGCGGCAACAGGGCCGAAATCCGGCTTGAATCGGTTGAGACTGCCGCAGAACCGGCACCTGAGGAGATACCGAAAGTGCCGGCGGAAGTGTTGAGGGGCTTCATCAACGATATGCCGGCAAGGTACAGGAGCGTCTTCATACTCCGCGTTTTCGAAGAGATGTCCCACACGGAGATAGCCCGCAGGCTTGGTATCAAGGAGCGGAGTTCCTCTTCCCAGTTTTTCCACGCAAGGCAGTATCTGGCAAAAAAAATAAACGAGTATATACGGGAGAACCATGAAACAGACAAATGAGGACCAGTGGCTCAAGGCACTGAAGACCGAGGTTGAGAATATTGACGACAAGGCACCGGACGGTGCCCTGGAGTCCATCCTTGCAGGATGGGCGGCACGGAAAAGGCACAGGCGCGTCAGGAATGTCGCACTTGCGTCCGTTCTTTCAGCAGCTGCCGCCATAGTCGTGTTCGCACTGATGCCATCCGGAGAAAAGCAGGCCGTCAGCGCAGAATATGTGGCAGAAACAAAGGAAGCCACGCACGAATCATTGCTTGGCGGCAGTGCTGCAGCGCCGTCACATGGTCCCGCAGCGGCTGCAACTTTCCGGCAGTCGCCGGACGCGCCAACCGAAATATCCGAACCATCTCTGCCCGGCACTTCCGTGGCGGATACCGCCTCAAGCGTCGCCGCTCCCGACTCAAAGACACCCGCTTCGGAAACTCCCGCTTCGGAAACTCCTGACAAAACCACTTCCGCCATGGATGATATCGCCGCAGCCAACAGATATCTCGCCTCTCTGGCTGACAGCAAGCCGAAACGCAAAAGGCTCAATCTGTCATTCGCTGCAAATTCAGGCTTGATGGACAATGTAGCCGGTTCGCCGGTAATTGTAACATCCGTCATTGTGACACCGATAAAGGATCCTTTCATAGACGGTTTATCCTATGGCAATGCTTCCGAGAAGCAGCAGATATTCGAAATGAGACAGATTGAAGAAAAGACCCATTATGTCTTTTCCGCGCCTGTCTCGGCGGCCATATCCCTGTCATACGATCTGACGGACAGGCTTGCGCTTGAGAGCGGATTCTGCTATACAAGCTTTTCGTCACGCCTGGCCATGCCGTCAAGGCCGGACACGTATTCGCATCGCTTCATAGGCATACCTCTGGCGCTGAGATACAGTTTCGTCGATGGGCAAAGGGTCTCCCTCTATCTGAAAGCCGGGGCAATGGCGGAGAAATGCATGGACGACAGTTCCGTTTTATTCTCAGCCTCCGGCGCTGCAGGTATCAATTACAAGTTGAACGACTGGCTCGGCATTTTCGCCGAACCGTACCTGTCCTATCACTTCGATACGCCCGGCATCGCGTCCACCATCTATGACACAGCACCGCTCCAGCCCGGTCTGCAGGCCGGACTGCGTCTGACGTTGTAACAGCGGCGGTCAGAGTCCCTGAAGGCTGCAACTCCGACATTCGCAACTGGCACAGCGCCTGGCCCGCTGAGGCCCGGGGCAGCTAAGCATTTGAACTTCTGAGCTTCGAACCTATGAATCTCTAAACCTCTACGACGTCTGAGCTTCTGCCACCTATCCCACTGAGTATCAGAGCGCTGCCCGATTAGCCTTGCGTCAAATGACGCAAGGCTAATCATATAATATACTGACATTCAGCAACATAAACAGCAGGAGCCAAGAACAGCAGCTAGTGAAAGAAACCGTTGAACAAAGTCTTCTCCGCTAATCCTCTCCTGTATTCCCTGCTACTCAAGCTCCTGAGTATCAACGCACCCGCTATTTAGCCTTGCGTCAAATGACGCAAGGCTAAATGCAAAATCAGCTGACAATCAGAGATTTAAGCGGCAGAAAAATAATTATACCGCGCAGATAATTGTACCGGCAAATGATTGGCCGCGAAGATGAAGGATATTTAGCCAGACAGAAGTCGAGGGCTATTTGACCAGGCAGAAGTCGAGGGCTTTGATGATAGCCTCCTTGTCGAGGTGCTGGCCGATGAAGACGAGCTTCTGCATGCGGTCGCCATAGACTTCGTCCCAGTCGTGCTGCAGGCCCTTGTCCCATTCCATGCGCTCCTTGAGCTCGTCCTCCGGCATGGTGGCATACCACAGGCCGGCATCCTTGAGTGATACCTGCTTGCCCGCCTGCTCGAATATGAAGCAGGTGTCCGGTTCATCCGTGAAGTAGCAGATGCCTTTGGCGCGGATGATCTCCTTCGGCCAGTGCTTTGCGATGAAACTGTCGAATTTGTTGAGGTCGAATGCCTCGCGGCGGTAGTACACGAAAGTGCCGATGCCGTATTCCTCAGCCTCGCCCTCGTCATCATCATGATGGTGGTGATGATGTTCGTCGTCATCGTGGTGCTTCTCCACCTCGGTGAGCCATGCGGCGGAGGCTATGACCTCGTTGAAGTCGAACATGCCGGTGCCGACTATCTTGTCGAAATCGATGTCGCAGTAATCGCATTCGATGATTTCAGCCTTAGGCTGGAGGGCGCGGATAATCTCCTTGATGCGTGCCAGCTCGGAAGGCTCCACTTCCGAAGCCTTGTTGAGAAGTATGACATTGCAGAACTCGATCTGCTGGATGACGAGGCTCTTGATGTCCTCCTCGTCGAAATGGCCGGCGAGCAGGTCGTTGCCGCTGGCGAACTCGTCCCTCATGCGGAGGGCATCCACCACCGTGACGATGCAGTCCATCACAGGCGCGCCGTCCTTGATGAACTCCTTGCCCATGGAAGGGATGGAGCAGATGGTCTGCGCGATAGGTTCAGGCTCGCAGATGCCGCTTGCCTCGATGACGATGTAATCGAATTTGCGCATCGCGCAGATGTCGCGCAGCTGCGCCACGAGGTCCATCTTCAGGGTGCAGCAGATGCAGCCGTTCTGGAGCGCCACCAGGCTGTCGTCCTTCTGGCCGACGATGCCGCCCTGCTGGATGAGGGCCGCATCGATGTTCACCTCGCCGATGTCATTGACTATGACGGCGAACTTGATGCCCTGTCGGTTGGAGAGTATTCTGTTGAGCAGAGTGGTCTTGCCGCTGCCGAGGTAGCCGGTAAGCAGGAGGACCGGTATTTCGTTGATTTCCATGATATCAAAAAAATTTGTCGCTTATTGTTCTCTTTGGATGCAATAATTATCTTTGCAGTTTGTTGCCTCAAAAGTAACTATTATTTCTTAATCATATTTACATGAAAAAGTTAATTTATTCCAATCCAGTCGTTGAGACATCCGTAATGCAGGGTGAAAACATCATCTGCGCAAGCGGTACCAACGGAAGCAATGAAGATTTCGGCAAGGGAACAGGATTCTCATTCGACCTCTTCGAAAGTGTCAAACCATTCTAATTGCAAGTCAGCCATGAAAAAAACGTTATTCATCATCGCAGCAGCAGTAGCGGTGCTATCAGGCTGCCAGCAGGAAAATCTTGCTCTTGTAAATAATTCCAAGGAAATGAAGCCGGTTCGGGCAAACATCGAAGCGACCCGTACCAATCTTACTCCTGACGGTGAAGTTTTCCACGTAAACTGGATTCAGGGCGACCGCATCCGCCTCATCTCCGATGCAGGTAACAACATCTATTACACTGAACAGGGCGGCACACCGTCCGCAGAATTCTGGTTCACCTCCGGTGACACCTGCAATCACGTCGGTGCTCTGAAGGCTTACTACCCTGCATATCTTGGCAACGGCTATCTCGCTTCTTCACAGGAATATGCAGATGGCGGAAGCACAGCCAACCCTATGTATGCGGAATGCACCGTGGAAACGGACAGTGAAGTGCCTGCACTGAACTTCAAGAACCTCTGCGGTATCCTCAAGCTCAACGTCACCTCCACAGTAGCTGACGCAAAGATCAAATACATCACAGTTACCGCTGACCAGGGTATGTCAGGCAGATTCACAGTCGTTGACAATGCTGCGACAGTTGAAGGCACCGACGGCGTCACCCTCTTCTGTGGCGATGCAGGTGTAGCACTGCCTGCAAGCTTCAGCCTGTCAGTTCCGGCCAATACTTATACAAACCTGGCAATCACAGCCATCACAACCGACGGCAAGACCCAGACAATAAAACTCAAGGAAGGCGCGTCCATCAAAGTTGACCGCTCCATGATCAGCGAAGGTACAGTAGCTTTCGACAAGCTCGCCGCAACTGAACTCGGCGGAACCGCAATACTTCCTGCCGGCCCTGACTTCAACGCCGCAATCAAGCAGCTTGCCCTTGAGGACGAGACACTCACATACGCCGCCCTTGACGAGGAAATTGTCACCAAGATCATCTTCAACACCAACTGTCCTCTCACAAGCGGCACATCTATACAGGACATGAACTCCGAAAAGCCAGTCTATCTTTCTGTTGACAAGGCATCAGGTATCGTGACTGTCAGCACCCCTGCCTCAGAGTTCAAGCTCCAGAGCGACGGCTCATACATGTTCGCATTTTTCGGCTCACTCGAAGAGATCGTCAACCTCAAGGCCATCAACACAGCAGATTGCGAGGACATGCACAACATGTTCTGCTACGTCAATATGACAAATCGCAAGCTCAAGTACATTGACCTCAGCAACTTCAACACTGAAAAGTGCACCACCATGCGTTCAATGTTCAACGGTTGCCGCACTATCACCGAGCTCGACCTCAGCAAGTTTAACACAAGTCTTGTAGAGGATATGTCATACATGTTCCAGTACTGCGTCAACCTCAAGAAGATTGACTGCACAAGCTTCAACACCGAGAACGTAGCCGACATGCACTACATGTTCTACGACTGCTACAGGGCAACAGCCATCGATGTAAGCAGCTTCAACACCGAGAACGTAGCAAACTTCGACTACTTCATGGGTGACTGCCAGGCTCTCGAGTCAGCCATACTCACCAACTTCAACACTGAGAATGCAACAGACCTCGGACGCTTCTTCTACCACTGCTACTCACTCCGTGAAGTTGACTGCACCTCATTCGACACATCATCAGCCACCGAGATCCGCAGCTTCTTCAACCGTTGCGACGCTCTCGAGGTAATCGACGTATCCTGGGTCAAGATCCCTCAGATCACCAACACCACATACAGCGGTTACTTCTTCTACGATTGCAAGAGCCTCAGGGAACTCTACCTCGGAGAAGACTTCGACTTCGGTGTATCCAAGCCTACCTACATGCCTTGCGCAAATGACACTCCATTTGAGAACCGTCCTGGTTCCGTACACGGCAGCATCACAGTTTACTGTACCCAGGACCTCGCCGACTGGTTCAGCAAGACCGGCTGGCGCTGGGTTCACAACGGACTCATCGCTCCTGCCGGCAGCTACACAACTCCTATCCCTATCACTTTCAAGCATTTCCAGACAGGTCAGGAATTGTCAACCGAATGGTCAACAACTCTTTAACAGAGTAAACAATATCATCATTTGGAAGGGCGGCGCAAAGTCGCCCTTCCTTTTTTGTCTGTATGGAATCCCAATGATTTGCATTTTTCCTAATCATTTATTACATTTGCAGTTATGCGATAATATCAACTAACTCTATTCAAATAACAGTTATGTCTAAAAACTACTATTCAACACCGCTTATCGAAGTTTCCGGGATGATGGGTGAAAACATCATCTGTGCGAGCGGCACCAACGGAAGCAATGAAGATTTCGGCAAGGGCAACGGTTTCACCCCGGATCTCTTCGAATCAATCAAACCATTCTAAGGAGGACCGAAGTATGAAGAAATCATTGTTCGCAATTGCAGCAGCCGCAGCAGTGCTCGCAGGCTGCCAGATGGAAGAGTTAGGAGCAATCCGCTCCGGCGAAGGCGTAAGGGAATTCCGCGCCACAATCGAAAACAGCGATGCTACCCGTACAGCGCTTGCAGCTGACGGTGACCTCTATCACGTAAACTGGCTCGCAGGTGACCAGGTCAGCGTAACTGACGGCACTCTTACTGCAGTCTATTCTGCCGGTGAAGGCGGTGCTCCTGCTACCTGGTTCTCAACTGACGCAGCGGACGACCAGCTCCCTGTAGGCGCAGTTGAGGCGTTCTACCCTGCAAACTTCGACAAGGTCCTCCCTTACGAGCAGGAATATGTCGAGAACGGCGTACAGTTCAACCCTATGTATGCAAAGGGTGAGATGAAGGCTCTCCCTGAGACCTCAGACCTCGCATTCAAGAACATCTGCGGTATCCTCAAGTTCAACCTCACAAGCACTGACGGCGCTATCGTAAGAAATGTCGTTCTCTCTGCTGACAAGGGCCTCAGCGGCGCTTTCACAATCAACGATGCCGGCGAAGCAGTCGTTGAAGGCACAATGGGCGCAAGCCTCAACTGCACAGGCGGCGTAGCCATCTCTGCAACTCCTGTTGCTTTCAACTTCGTTGTCCCTGCAGGTGAGTACAAGAACCTCAAGGTTACTGTCAACACTGTGGACGGCAAGACCCAGACCCTCACACTCAAGGCTGACGCATCCATCAAGGTTGAGCGCTCAAAGGTTGCTGAAGGTACTCTCGAATTCAACAAGTTCGCTGAAATTGCTCACTCAGGTTCAAAGGCAACACTTCCTGCAGGTCCTATATTCAATGCTTACCTCAAGGGTATGGACATTTCAACTTATATAGTTGACGGTGTTGCAGACCTCGAGACCCTTAACACTGACTGCAGAGTTGAAGATGTAAACGTAAAGGGTATCGTATTCCAGAACAACAGCAGCTGCACCGACGGTATTGAGATCCAGGACGCAAGCTCAGCGTTCCCTATCTACCTCAACCGCGATGAGAAATCAGGCCTCGTAGTCATCAGCACTCCTGCCGACCAGTTCGCTACAGGCGAAAACTGCCATCACATGTTCTACGGTCTCACAGCCTGCAGGCACTACACCAATCTCAACACTCTCAACACTGAGGCAGCAACCGATATGTACTACATGTTCGGTACTCAGACCATTGCAGACGCAAGCGTAATCTGCCTCGAGAGCCTTGACCTCAGCAGCTTCAACACAGCCAACGTTACCACTATGGAAGGTATGCTCCGTAACCTCCGCAAGGTGAAGAACCTCGACGTATCCAACTTCAACACTACAAACGTTGAAAGCTTCAGATACATGTTCGGTTATGACGCAGCTCTCCAGACCCTCGACGTATCCAACTTCGACTTCAGTTCCTGCCTCGATGCCGCTTATATGTTCTACTATCTGACAAAAGTCAAGGAACTCAAGCTCCCTGAGGACCCTAAGTCAGATAACGTTGAAAACATGCGTTATATGTTCTACAACCTCGAATCTATCGAAACTCTCGACGTAAGCAAGCTCAAGACCACCAACTGCTGCGATATGGGCTTAATGTTCATGTACTGCGGTATGCTCAAGGAACTCGACCTCTCAAGCTTCGACTTCACCAACGACACCACTCTGATGAGCACATTCGCATACGACTCTTCACTCGTTCAGATCATCTGGCCTGAGGAGGTGAACGTTGAGAACCTCCAGAACATCGGCCGTGCATTCCGTGGCCTGCGACTTCCTGAAATCGATTTGTCCAAGTGGCAGAACATGCAGGGCCTCATCGGTTGCAGTTACGTCTTTAGAGAAAACCCTAACCTCGTCAAGGTAAGCTTCCCTGAAGATGTCGACTTCTCCTGTGTCGAAACAGTTTCTAACTGGTTCTACCACGGTTCAGAAAACCTCAAGCTTGACCTTACAGGTATCAACACCGAAACATTGCCTACATTGTACTATCTCTTCTCAGGCTGCTGGGCAGGCGAGATCGACTGTACAGGTTGGAACACTGAGAACACTACATCACAGGCTTACAACTTCTACAACTGTCGCTGCCTCCATACTCTCCGCCTCGGTGACGGCTTCCTCGGTACGAGTTGCACAGGTTCGACTTGCTGGTTCGCCGGCACAACCAACAAGCCTACAGGCGACGGTGCGTTAACCCAGACCGGTATTGATCCTGGTCACGTGGATATTTACTGCAGTTCAGATGTTATGGACTGGGTGGCATCCCGCGCTACAGTGAAGTATGTAAACGACGGTTACTACAACGGTGTTCCTTGCCCTGTCAAGTTCTTCGACTGGAAGACAGGTGCAGAAATGAACCCTGGTTGGTAATCAACTTACATTCAAATATCTTATCTGAAGGGGCCCCTCGGGGTCCCTTCATTTTTTTGTCGATTTTTTTGGAATTGTTGCAGTATTTTGAGATTTTTGCATTTATACATATGTAATGCATTAAAAAAAACAGTACTATGCGCAAGACAATTTATTCCACCCCGCTTATCGAAGTTTCCGGGATGATGGGAGAAAACATCATCTGTGCGAGCGGCACCAACGGAAGTAACGAAGATTTCGGCAAGGGCAACGGCTTCACCCCGGATCTCTTCGAATCAATCAAACCATTCTAAGGAGGACCGAGGTATGAAGAAATCATTATTCGCAATCGCAGCAGCCGCAGCAGTGCTCGCAGGCTGCCAGCAGGAGTCTTTCAACCAGAAGGACAACGCAAAGAACGATGGCATTTTCTATGCAACCATCGAAAACAACGAGACCCGTTCAGCCCTCCAGGCCGACGGTGACGTCTATCACGTAGCGTGGGACGGCGGAGATCAGATTGTGGTTGCCACACCGGACTTTGCCTACACAGTGAAATATGAAGCATACGAAGGCGGTACAACCGCAGGCTTCATGAAGGTAAACGAAGCCGACACCACCCTCACAGGCGAAGAAGTTGTGGCATACTATCCTGCCCGTTACTTCTCTTCAGCGTCAGTTACTCCGTATCTGCCTGCAACCCAGGGTTACGTAGCCGGCAATGTCGCATACAACCCGATGTATGCAACATCAACCGACGAGAACCTTCCGTTCAAGAACCTCTGCGGTATTCTCAAGCTCAACGTCACCACCACCGCAGCCGATGCCAAAGTCAAGAGCATCTCATTCTCTTCCGACCAGGGCTTCACCGGAGAGTACAAAGTCGAGGATAACGCAGCTGTCCTGGTAAATCCTGACAATCTCGTACTCAACTGCGGAGAAGGCGTTGCCATCGGTGCAACCGCAGTTCCTTTCTATGTAGTAGTTCCTGCCAACACCTACACCAACCTCGAGATCAAACTTGAAACCACAGACGGTAGAAGCCAGACTCTCAAGATGAAGGCTGACAAGAACCTCACAGTAGAGCGCTCAAAGATCTATGAAGGCGACTTCGCATTCAACAGCCTCGAAGGTGCGCCTGTACTCGGTGGTCTCTGTACACTCGGAGTTGGAGAAGAGGTCTGCCTCGCACTCAAGTCACTCACTGACCCTACCGCAACATTTGCAAAGGACACCAAGATAACCAATGCCGTCAAGAGGATCATCCTGTCGCCAAGGAATCCTTCAACTGCCGGCTTGATAGTCAGCGACCTTGATTCAGAATGCCCTGCATACGCAACTTACGACCCTATTGCCGATGAGATCACAATCGCATCAGTAGCAGACAAATTCGAATTGGGATACGACGCATCAAGTATGTTCTATGGATTCAGGAAGTGCGAAGAAATTGTAGGTCTCACCGAACTCAGCACTGAAAACTGCGAAAACATGGCATATCTTTTCGCATACTGCTCAGCTATGAAGGAATTCGACCTCAGTAACTTCAATACTGATAACTGCACCGCCCTCGACCATATGTTCTGGTACTGCCAGGCTGCAACAAAGATTGATGTCACAAGCTTCAACACCGAAAACAACTGCTCAATGTGGAGTATGTTCTGCCACTGCGACAACATCGAGAGCCTCGACGTTTCCAACTTCAACACAGGCGGCGTTACTACAATGAGCTACGCATTCGCTTACTGCTACAAGCTTCAGAATCTCGATCTCTCAAGCTTCGATGCAAGCGCTACGACAACCGTTTCATATCTCGTATATGACTGCCGCGAGCTCAAGACACTCAAGCTGGGCGCACTCTTCGACACATCACACGACCCTACCATGTCATACATGTTCTGCCGCTGCCCTTACCTCGGTGAGGTCTGGTTCGGCCCTTCATTCATCTCATCAAAGAAGCCTAGCAACTTCTGGGGATACACAGGAACCGACGATTTCAGCAACGGAGATTATGTAAGAACCGGCAACAAGGCAGGCGGAATCACAATCCACTGCACTCAGGATACTGCTGACTGGCTTGCAACTACAGGCCTCCGCTGGTTCCCTTCAGGATACAATGAGGCGAACGGTCATACACCGATCCCTGTCAACTTCGTTGAATACACCACCGGCATGCCTCTTACAGTAACCTGGTCTCCTAACTAGTATTACCGACATACTTTACATATTTGATCCCGGGGTCTTCGGACCTCGGGATTTTTTTGTAGATTTGTTGAAAACAAGATAGCGATCATTATGGCTTCCGAGGTTTATTTCACAGACTTGCACGTGGAGATGGGCGACACCCTGCTCCGCAAATTCGACAGGCTCATCACCAGGGCCGGCATGGACAACATTGATTTCCAGGACAAATTCGTGGCTGTCAAGCTGCATTTCGGAGAGTACGGCAACCTGGCGTTCCTGCGCCACCAGTATGCGAAAGTGCTCTGCGACCACATCAAGGCACGCGGAGGCAAGCCTTTCCTGACGGATTGCAACACTCTCTACGCGGGATACCGCAACAATGCGCTGAACCACCTGGACACCGCATACCTGAACGGCTACAACCCTCTTTCCACCGGCGTGCAGACCATCATCGCCGACGGCCTGCGCGGCACTGACGAGAGGCTGATACCGGTCGAGGGCGGAGAATTCGTCAAGGAAGCGAAGATCGGCTCAGCGATAGCCGAGGCCGACGTATTCATCTCGCTCAGCCACTTCAAGGGCCATTGCAGCGCAGGATTCGGCGGAGCGCTGAAGAATATCGGCATGGGCTGCGGCTCCAAGAAAGGCAAGATGGAGATGCATTCCAGCGGCACGCCGGCCATCAATACCGACGCCTGCATAGGCTGCGGCATGTGCGTCAGCCACTGCGCCAACAACGGCGTACACGTCATCGACGGCAAGGCGGTCATCGACGAGGAGCACTGCCTCGGCTGCGGATTCTGCTTCGCTTATTGCCCGAAGGGCGCAATAGAATGCAAATGGACCGGCGCCAAGCCTGTGCTCAGCAAGAAAATCGCCGAATACAGCAAGGCCGTGCTCGACGGCAAGCCGGCGTTCCACATATCGCTTCTCGTGGATGTGTCTCCGGACTGCGACTGCGAGAGCACCAACGACCTGCCTATCATACCGGACGTGGGCATGTTCGCGTCCTTCGACCCCGTGGCACTCGACCAGGCCTGCGTGGATGCCGCCAACGGCCAGCCAATCATGCCCGGCAGCAAGGCTGAACGCAAATGCAGCTGCGAGGACCACGTGCACCACAGCGGACACGAGCTGTTCCATATGGTCCATCCGGACACGGACTGGGAGGCCTGCCTCGACCACGCCGAGAAACTCGGCATAGGCACACGCAAGTATTCACTCAATAACGTCAGATAATGTTCTCTCTCAAGACCTCTGTGTGGCAGTGCGCCACTTTTGAAGAATTCGCCGGCAAGGCGGGGCTCGGAGCCGGTGATCTGGTCATCACCCAGTCCTTCCTGTACGAACCGTATATGAAGGGGCTCGGCCTGGAATGCAAATTCGTCCTGCAGGACCGCTACGGAGCGGGAGAACCGTCGGACGAGATGATAGCCCGCATACTTGATGACCTGCGCGCTGAGGGGCCCGGCGGGGCTGCGGTGGCAGGCGGGGCTGAGGGGCCCGGCAGCGCACCGGCAGACAGCTTCAAGCGCATCGTCGGCATTGGCGGCGGCACGGTAATAGACATTGCCAAGCTGTTCGTTCTGAAGGGACTTGAGGACCCGGAGGCGGCATATCTGCGGGAGATGCCCATCGTCAAGGGACGGGAACTGGTCATAGTCCCGACCACCTGCGGCACCGGCAGCGAGGTGACCAACATCTCCATAGCCGAGCTCAAGCGGAAGCACACCAAACTCGGCCTGGCGGACAATGCCATTCTGCCGGACGAGGCGGTGCTGATACCGGAACTGCTGAAGGGACTGCCGTTCAAATTCTACGTATATAGCGCCATCGACGCCCTGATCCACGCGGCGGAGTCATACGTCTCGCCCAAGGCCACGGCGCATTCGCGCCTCTTCTCGGAGGCGGCGATACACACAATACTGGAGGTGTTCGGCGGCATAGTGGAGCGCGGGGAGGATTACCGCTTCGAGCGGCTGGAGGACATGCTGGTGGCCGCGAATATGGCGGGCATAGCCTTCGGCAATGCAGGCTGCGGCCCGGTGCATGCGCTCTCCTACCCTCTCGGAGGCAATTATCACGTGCCGCACGGGGAATCGAATTATCAGTTCTTCACCCACATCTTCAAGCTTTACAGCGAATGCAGGCCGGAGGGCCGCATAGCGGACCTGAACAGGCTTTTCGCGAAGGAGCTGGGGCTCGCGGTGGACGCACCGGCGCCAGCTGTCTATGACGCGCTGGAGCAGCGCCTGGGCTCGCTCATCGCCCGCAGAAAGCTGCGCGAATACGGCATGACGCAGGAGGAGGTACGCACTTTCGCGGCCCAGGTATTCGCCTCGCAGCAGCGCCTGCTGGCCAACACCTACATCCCGATGCCCGAAGAGCAGATCGCGGCCATCTACGCCGCGCTGTGGTAAACTGCGGTGATTGCACCAGGCTGTGGTGGCTGTGGCAAGCTGCGGTGATCGTGGCAAGGCTGCGGTAATCGCGGCCAGGCCGCTCGGCACTGTTGTGATCGCGCCCAAGTTGCGGTAGCTGAGCATACGGGCGGTACCCCCCGCGATAACAGAAAGCAGGTATACGTGCCGGAATGCGGCGACATTGAGCCCATCGTGCACAAAAAATCAGGATTTGTGCAGCAATTTGTGCCAGCTGGGGTCCTCCCCACGATATTGTGCAAAAAAAAGAGCGCCAAGTCCGCCGCTTGATAATTTTCGACAAGGGCAACACGCGCAGCGGGAAACAGTGACGAAGGAAGGCAACTGTTAAGGGCCCAAAAGGGTCTTGCAGACACATCAAGCCACACGACGTAATCGTCATCTACCTAACAATAAATGCTTTAGCATATCACCCTCGCATTAATTTGCGCAAGGATCTTTGCTTAAAAAACTATTTTACAGCTACTTACGAATCACAACTCACCCAGGCCCCTCTGGCTCCGTACCTCTTCCGGCACTTTGGCCCCAACATGCCCCAGACGGCT
>JAKSJG010000043.1 GCA_024398365.1 Bacteroidales bacterium
CGCTCAAAGATGCTCGGGTAAAGAAATTTCTTGTCCCCGAAACCGAAATTGACAATGATGTACTTGCCATCGATGGACCTGACGCAGCCTTTGCCGAAGCTCTTGTGCATGACCGCACCTCCTACCTGGAGCTTCTCCCAAGGTTTAGCCACGGGTGCAGTCTTGACCTTATCCTCAACCGGTTCCTGCACGGGTCCGGCCGTAGTCCTCTCCCCTGCCGCAATCTTCTCCCCAGCCGCCCCGACAGTCGCCTCCGGCTCAATCTCAATGACAGTATCCCATCCACCGATTCGGGTGCCTGTATAGGTATTGATACCTGTATATTCCAGAGATGAATCCTCATAGCGCTTGAACTTATAGACAGCATCGTTCATAAGCTCGCTGTTGAAGACATTAAGGCTCACAAGCAGGCTGAAATCTTTCAGCGTAAGACCCGTCACCTTGCGGAAAAGCTCAGGTTCCAGCTGTGTGATGACATCCTTGAGGCAGTATTCGCGGTAGTCCGTCAGATACATGAAGACAGGTATGCGGGTCGCGAATTTGATGAGCTTCTCCTGAATCTCCTTGCGCTTGCTCTTGAACTCCTTTTCCTCGGCAGTGAGTTCCTTTTTCTCCTTCGGCGTCAGCTCCGACGGGTCCTTGCTCTTCTTGACATTCCTGACATGCTCCGACTTGTTGATGATGGTCTCGATGTCGCTGTTCAGGCTGCGGAAGCCTTCGATGTTCATCAGGGCCGCCATTGCCTCCGGATTGTCCATCAGGCGCTTCAGCGTGGCATTGTCCACATTGACCAGCAGGGCGCTTTCCCAGCGGCGGGCCAGCAGGGTCGCTGTCGTGCCCTGCATCGCCATGTCCAGCACCTCAGCGGCGCTGATCTCCTTCATCGACGTGCCGTCAAATGCAAGTATCGGCAGGAACTTGATGAACTCCTGCACCTTCTTCTCCGGATTGGACTCCTGCACGTTGAGCTGGCAACTGTATTCATCGACGAGTTTCAGCGCCCTGTTGGGCGCGAAATCAAACACGTAGCACAACGGCTTGAGAATCACCTCATCCCCGTTCTCATCCCGCATCGTCCAAGGCGACTGCACGCGGAATGCCGCCTGGAAATACGTCTCGGGACTCTGCGAATTGCGCAGCATCAATATGCCGGTCCACGGCTTCACGGTCACGCCGGTAGACAGTTTGCCGCAGGACAGCGTGATGGTCTTTGTCTTCTGCGGATCCCCCATGGCGTTGTACACCGGATCCACCGCCTTAGCGCCCATTCCGGCCTCGTTGCCGGCGGCCACGATTATCTCATAATCGTCGAAGAAGCGGTTCTGCCGCTTGCGCAGCAGCTTTCCCATCGCCCGGCAGGAAGCCACGCTCGGGAGGAACCAGTAAGTATGCTGCAAGTAGCTCAGCAGTCGGGAATCGGAGAAAGGCATAGGCGGCTTCTCCGTGCCCAGCTTAAGCTCCGTGACAATATTCTCGATATACGAGCCGCGGATAAGGTCCAGCCATTTCTGGACATATTCCTCGTGGAGGAATCCCGTCTCATCGGCGCGGAAGAACTCATTGAGATCGAACTCGTCATACTCACCCTGCTCCGCAATCTCGCGTATGCGGTCCGGCAGCCTGTAGGTGAGCATCACCATCTTCGGAAGCGCCGCATAAGGGTTATCCTCCCCCTCATACGCATCCTTGGCCGCCTGCTCGTCGCTGTAAGTCCAGTTGTAGATCTGCTCTTCGATGAATTCACCGGAACTGATGGCGCGGAACGGAGTGCCGGAAAGGTAGAGATAAGCCTTCGTGTGCAGAGGCATCAGCCCCTCGTCGTACATCTCGCGGGCCTCCAGCTCGCGGGTATTGTCGGAATCCTCCGCAATGATATCCCCTGCCTCGCGGGCCTTCTCCAGAGCAGGGTCCTTCTTGTCATAGAAATTCTTCGCGTTCCTGCCCCAGGCCCCGTAATGATATTCATCAAGGACAATGCAGTCCCAGTCCACGGTCTGTATCCACTCGTTGGTGGCTTTGATGCCGCCGAGGGAATTGGTACCGAGCACGTCCTGGAAGGAAGCGAAGCAGACAAAAGGTTTCCGCTCATTGACATAATTGAATTCACGGTCTTCCTGCTTCTGGCAGAACTGCCAGCCGTCAAAGTCCTTGTGACTGTTAAGATCCTCCTCCCACGCCGTCTTGACCGCAGGCTTGAAAGTCAGGACGAGCAGCTTGCTCCAGCCCATCCTCAGGGCCAGCTGATAAGTAGTGAAAGTCTTGCCGAAGCGCATCTTCGCATTCCAGAGGAAATGCGGCGTGAGGCCCCTGTTGTCCGGGTCCTTGATGAATGACGTGAAATAAGCCGCCGTCTTGTCCACGGCCCTTTCCTGCTCCGGGCGCATGTTGAAGCTCTGCGTGCGCAGGGTCATCGTGCTGCGGCCCTCCCGGACGCTATCAATGGCCCGCTCGACAGTCTTCACGCTGCAGCGGAACCATTCGCCCTCCGGATTGGGGACGTGGTCGGCGCGCAGCAATCTGTGCACCGCGTGGTCGTCGAACACGCTGCCGTCCTGACGCATCGCGGCACGGACAAGAAGTGTCCTGTGCTTCACAGCGGCAGTGCCAAGCTGCTCGTTGATGCGCTCCTCAACATCCCTGACGGTAAATCCCACCTTGATGAGACCTTCATGGTCAGGCACGCCCACCAGTTCGTAGGCGTAGATGGTCGGCGTCTGCTCGACCCTGTTCTGCAGAAAATCCTTCGCTGCCATAGACTTGAATGTATGGCGCGCTTCGGAATAATTGAAAACTATTGAAACTCGGAAAGGTATTCCGATATCTGAATCTCAAGAGCCGGGATGTCCTTGGATATAATATCCCACAACAAAAGAATGTCTATCCTGTAATAATCATGAACAAGAATATGCCTCATCTTTTCGATTGCATTCCAGTCTGTTCCAGGATGGCTGAACTTAAAGTCAGCCGTTAATTTATAAACTGCTTCCCCAATGACCTGAACATTATGGACCGTTGCGTGAAAATGCAACGGATCAGCTGCCAGAGTATCACAATCATACCCGGCAGAATACTGTTTTACGAAATCAATGGCTTCAAGAATGTGCTCCAACCGTCCCTTGTCTCTTATCGGCTCTCTCATACACAAGAACTTTGTCATGTTCTGCGCTGGCTCTCGCGAATTCCAGCAAATCTCCCTCCACTACCATATCGACAGGACGATTGAGAAGTTGCTCCAAATCCAGAATCATTCTGAAATATTCAAACCCAAGATGCGCATCTTTGGAGAGACGAACCATAATGTCCACATCGCTTTCCGGGGTTTCTTCACCACGGGAAAACGATCCGAACACCCATGCCTTCTCCACAGGCCAGGATTTGAAGAACTTGCTGATTATTTCCTGAACTTCAATATTCATAGCGAACTATTATGGCCGCTAAAGTATGAAAGTTTTCAATTATTTCAAAGAACGCTGTATGTTTTGTTTTAATACTATTATTCCATCGGACGGATCATCGATTCGATGAAGGCGATCTCTTCGTCGGTGAGTCCGTATTTCTTGTAAAGCATCTCATCGGTCCACGGGTGGGAGAAGTCCTGAAGAGGAACGAGTTTATACACTTTATTTGTTGTATGCTGAGTAATCTTTTTTAACCCAACCATCATATGAAAAAACTTTGTTTGAATATAACTAACTGCATTCTCCGCCTCCGCTTTTGAATTATATGGACCATTCATAATGTAGGTTTCTGTATTAATTGATCCAGGTTCAGATAGTATTGGTTTAAGAATATCTTTTCCCATTTCACCAGAGCCAATTGCTTCAGGAATAATTACTTTCCATTGATTGATATAATTATGTCCTTGAGTGATTTTTTCTGTTTTAATATAACCTATTGTTTTTTGAGCATATACTTTAGTGTATCCTGGGTTTGGAACATCAGAATCAAACTCTTTTACATATGTCCTTATTCCAAATGTCATAGCAGGATGAACTATATCGCTAAAAGACTTTTCTTTCTTAGCTACAACTTTTTTTATGATGGAAACCGCTTCATTGCTTCTAATAAAAGTATCACAATATGATTCTTTTATTTCTCTCTCCATACTTGATACAATAATTCCATTTTTGTGTGTATATACGACAGCTGGACCATTATAATGACGTTCCATCAAGAAATAGCAGACTCCGCCTTTAATCTCAACACCTGGGAAACACTCTGATGCATCAGGGAAATCATGGATGTATCTGATTCTCCGTTCTGAAAGCATAATATCTCTAAATTTATCAAGATCTTTACCACCAGCATACCATCTAGCTGGAATAATCATACATAAATAACGTGGATTAATTTTCAGCGCTTGTTTTACAAATAATGGGTATAATGCCTTTGCGCTAGCACCAAATCCACCATCGTCCAGCTGATACGGTGGGTTCCCGATGATTACATCGAAGGTCATTTTGAAGATATTTTCAGGGTTGTCTGTATGAATGAATTGATATGCGTACTGCTCGGCGGCATCGCCGCGGTCATAGACTTCCATGGAGGCGCCGCAGTACTTGCATTTGTTGCCCTCCCAGGTGTGGCGCAGGGCCTTGTACTGGATATTCCCTTCGGGATTGTCGAAGCGGCTGACACTGTGCGGCCCGTCAGGATGCTTGCTGCAGTACAGGGAGCGGCGGGACAGGTGCGCCGTCAGTTCGGTGCAGGCGATGCCGAACACCTGGGAGTGCATTATGTGGTCGATGCGCTGCTGCCGGTCGGGAATCTGCGCTTCCAGGCCGCGGTCCAGGCGCTTGACTATCTCGCGCAGGAAGACTCCGCTCTTGGTGAACGGGTCGAGGAAGGTCGTTGCAGGATTGCTGAACAATTCCTGCGGCAGCATATCCAGCACCTGATTGGCCAGGGCCGGAGGTGTGAAGACTTCGTCATTGCTCAGATTGGCAATGCAGTTGAGGACATCCGGGTTGTAGTTATTCGCCATAGGTCTCCCGATTGATTTTAAGGAAATGAACGGGCTTGAATGTCTCGATGGGCAGGTCGGAGAACAGGTCCGATCCCGAGTCCTCCCCCACGAGGTATGAAAATTCGTAATCCCTCCTGTTGACCTTCCCCTCTCCGATGAAGCTCCATTCGGAAATGGTTATCCACTTGTCAGGTTCATCGACGCGCTTGTATGTCAAGGCGTCGCCGATGATTATGTTCTTGCTGAGAATGTAGCGGACGCTCTCGATGCACGCGTCCTTGCAGCGGTCTCCGAAGAGGGCCCGGTACTGAGTCGCGAAATATTGGAGCAACCTCTCCCTGCAGGCCAGGGCGTTGTCCTGCAGCAGCTCTATGCCGTAGATGCTGCTGACGGCCAGCACGGCGTTCTGCTCATACTGAAGCTGGGAGTACTGTTTCGACCTGACGCGGGACTCGCAGATGGCGAGTTTGCGACGCAGTATCTCTATGAGAAAATTGCCGTCACCGCAGGCCGGCTCGAGGAAACGTGAGTCCAGGCGCTCCGTCTCCTGTTTGACAAGGTCAAGCATCGCGTTGACCTCACGTTCGTTGGTGAATACCTCTCCGTGGGCCGCGACGCGCTCCCTGGATTTGACCTGGACGGACGCAGCTCCGCCAGGGTACAATTCACCCATTGCGCATTTGGCTTGCGCGCTGAACTGTTATCGATACGAGGTTCTAGGGCACAAAAAAAGGCGCGGATGGAACTTATCCGTGCCCTGCGGCCCTAGGAAGCCTCGCACACCAAACAAGTCCCGCCCGCGCCAACGCGCAGGCGTTCACTGAACTTGTCCGGTGGTGTGCTTGTTTGAAATTTCCTAGGTTTCAGGGGCACCCGAACAACAGCAAACGCTGATTAATATATGTCTTTCGATTTACTTGCTTGCAAATCTGAACAAATGTACGAATAATTTATGCCAAGTCAAAACACAAAAAATCAGGCGGCCACTTGGACCGCCTGATCGGAATATGTGAAATATCACGTACTATCGTTTAGTTCGCTGCCCAGGTTGGGGTGTATTCCTCGCCTGTGATGTAATCGACGAACTTTACAGGAATCTTGGACTGGCCGCTGTAGCCGCTGGCGATCCAGCGGAGAGTGGTCATAGGAAGCCATTTGACCGCATCCTTGCAGCAATGGATGGTGATGGCACCACTGTAGGATCCCGTGCGTTTGCCCACGCCGTCGGCAGAATCCGTGAAGAATGAAGTCGGAAGGAAGCTTGGACTGTTGTATCCCTTTGCACCCAGGTAAAGATCCTTGAGGCAAGGCTCATACCTGAACATATGTATCTGGTTGGCGCTTGCATCCCATCTGGTCATATCCATTCCTTCGATGTGAAGGGTCTCCAGCTTCTCCATCTGATAGAACATATAGGTCATACGTGTTGTGGCAGGGAAACTCATGTGGCTAATGTCAAGAGTCTTGATGGACTTGCAGCGGTTGAACATACTGCGGGTGTCGGTCACCTTGTCGGTATTGAAGTTCTTGAGGTCAAGTTCTCCAAGAACCCAGCAGTCGGAGAACATATTGTCCATGGACGTCACTTTCCTGGTGTCGAACTTGCTTACGTCAAGTGTCTTCACCTTTTCGCAGTGGGTGAACATGAATGCCATCGTGGTGACGTTGGAAGTATTGAAGTTGCTTACGTCAAGTGCCTCGACAGCCTTGCAGCAATTGAACATATATGACATCCTGTTAGCCTTCGCTGTATTGAAATGACTCACGTCAAGCTTCTGAACCTTGTTGCAAGCATTGAACATGGAGTTGAAACTCTCGCCATTGGAAGTGTTGAAGCTGGATACGTCAATCTTGGTGGCATTGAGGCAGGAATCGAACATTGACTGGAAGGAAATGCCGTTTTCGGTATTGAAGCTTGAGCAGTCGATCTCCTTGAGCTTCGGGCTGAATCTTCCGGCCATGATGAACATTCTGTCGAAGAACTTCGTCCTGGATGTATTGAAGCATGTCAGACCTTCGATGGTCTCGAGAGCGTGCATATAACAGAATGCGAATGAGAGGGACTCGTTGGCCATGATTTCAGGTGCTGCGGTGGTGACGGTCACGGTAGCTGTGGAAGCATTCCAGGATGCATAGATAGGCACTTTGGAATTGAAGTAGCTGACCTTCTTTTCACCAACCGTAGGGTCGTTGGTCTTGAATACGATCTTCTTGATCGTATTGTCGTTGTCTATGGACTTGGCTGTGGATTTGACGAACTGCTTGAGCACCTCGTTGAAGTCCGTACCCATCATAAGGAGAGCATCGCCCTTGTTGGAAGCCGGCAGATTGTCTGTGAATTCACTGATGTTGACTGATATCGTGCGGAGTTCGCCGCGGCGTACCGAATATGTGCCCTTGTCCTCAAGCTTTGCGACGGAGTGCTTGCCGTCAGCGGTGTTGATGGCGATGGTCATGCCGGTGTAGGCATTTGCCGGAACGGAAATGTAGAAAGGCACGGCTGTGGCACCGATGGCTACGCCAGGGGCACAGTCAAGGGTGACATCTCCCGCATGGTCAGCGGAGACGGTGGCGATGCCTGAATTGATGTTGCAGGCTCCGCTGAATCCCTGGTCGGACGAGAGGGTGATGGATGACACCTGTACGTCGCTCACGGATGTGCTGACATTGAGTCTGATGACACCGGTCACAGGCTTGAACACGATATCCTTGAGATCTGTGATGCCCTCGGCATACATAGGGAGTCCGGAGACGTTGCCTTCCACATATTTCTGAATGGAAGGAAGCACACCGTCCGCGAGTTCCGTAGGATAATAGGCGGTGAATTCGGTTCCAGTGAAGGAGCCCCAGGTCATCTTGCTGAAATCAGTTACTGAGGAACCGCCGCTGAGAGCCTTGTAGATGGCTTTCTGTGTGCCGTTGGAGACGCTGATCTGATCGCCCTCAACCCAGTTCACATTGTACACGTCACCCTGCTGATCGAGAGCGGTCCTGGTGGAGAGATTCTCTATCCTGGCAGTGATGAGGTCATTGTCTGCAGCCTGCTCCTGCTTTGTGCAGGATGTGAACAGAAGAACTGCAACTGATGCTATTGCGAATAATGTTTTTTTCATGATTGTATCCTCCTGTTATTCCCAAGAAACTGAAATCTTATATGGAACACCATTGAGCACTGCGGTCTTTCCGCTGTATGTGATGCCGTATGTGCCGAAAGAGTTGTTCACGGTATCCTCGCACTGTACGCCGATGTACCATGTGCCCTTTTCAAGTGAAGGGAATGTAAGTTCCTTCACGAGGTCGGTGTTCTCCACCTTGTACTGGGCGTCCTCCTTGAATGCGAAGGTGCCCTTCGCCAGGCGGAGGCTGAGGTTGAATGAGTCGAGAGCCTCGAGCCTTACCTTGATGTTCTTCGCGCCGTCAGGTACGGCGAATACGAAGTGGTGGCACTGCTTGTCACCGATCTTGGTATATGCAGGATCCTCATCGCTTGTAGATTTGGTCATGCTGCGCACCTCGCCGTTGCGGAGAATGCCCTTGACCTTGGCGATGCCGACACCGTCCATGGCATAAAGGCAGTACGCAGCCATCAGGTCACGCTTCTCGCCGGTCTTCTCCTGCTCAGGGTGTCCGCCTGAAGGGATCACGCGGCCTGAATAGATGGAAGGCTTGTAGGCGATGACTGAAGGCAGCATGTGATATCTGTATGCCGGATAGTCGTTGATGCAGAGCACCTCGGTACCAGGAACCATGTCCCAGTGCTCGAAGTAAGGGCCGTTCCAGTGCTTCACGCCCGCTACGCGGTGGTCGCCGCCGAAATCGTAGTACTTCAGCAGAGGGCTGTCCTCAGGAAGAATGTAGTCCGGATAAATGTCATAAATGGATGTATTGTTGGCATAACCAGGCCAGAGGCCCATATATCCGTTGTGAGCGATATATGAATCGATCACACCGTAGGTTGACACGAACGCTCCGGCGCAGGAACCCACGTAACTTCCGCCGTTGAAGAAGAAGGTGCGGATGTTCTCGCGGCCCTGTACCATCCAGCTGCGGCCGTGGGTGGTGGCGATACCGCCGTTGACATATATCATCTTGTAACGCGGCTCACCGTCCGGATAGAGAAGGATGCCGTTGAGGTCGTCAGGATTGCCGCAGAATACTTTGTTCTGGGCAGCCTGGTTGGTTGCATTGTTGCCCGTTGCATAGAATGTCTCTGTGGAGAGATTGAGGTAATCCGTCACCGGCATGGTCTTGTAATCGGACATTCCGATACCGGTATCCATCAGGAGATCCTTGTAGAATGCCTTGTTAGGCACGTCAGTGCGTATCTCGACATCGGTGTTGTCCTCAAATGCGAGGGCAGGCATCGCAATGCAGGTGGAGCGGAGTATGGTGTTGACGGAGGCAGGGGCCACCTTCTTCATGAATGAGCCGTCAGCACACTTGGCAGTCAGCGCGAAGCCCTTTTCAAGAGCGCCTGCAGGGACTACGATATAATAGACTGTGGCAGGAGCGGCATCGCCGGAGATGACGCCGGACTGCACCGTGACTTCAGCGCCGGAAGAGAGGAACATGCCGTCCACGTTCGGATTGTCAATCTTGAGAGTGATGGTCTTCTGCTCCTCGGAGGTGGCTGCCGGTATCACCAGGGCAGGCTTGTCGGTGAATGTCATGTCAACAGTGCCTTCTCCCCAGAGAGCCTCCTCACCGAGAGTGGTGAGCGTGATCTCAGTGATGGTAGGGGCATCATTGAATGACACTGCGAGAAGTCCGCAGAGGTTCAGGAAGCTCAGTTCGTTGCCGGATGACACGGCCACTGAAGGGTTGGCGCCCGCATCGAATGAGTTCTCTCGGTAATACTGGACTGACGGAAGGTTCACCTTGAGGGACGAGCCTTCGAAACCGGTGCACATCGCTGAAGGATAAACCGCATAGCAGGTTGAAGAACAGTAATCTTCACAAGCCGGGTCGTAGAAGCGGCCTGATGTGCTGCCCTTGTCTGCAGGGTTGACGCATATCTCGACGCCGTCATAGCCTGACGTCATCAGCGGAACGCTGAATACACGGATGGCATCTCCCTCGGACCACAGTACGGAACCGTTGTCGAGGGTAGTCTTCGTGTTGGAAGTCTGCTTCTCGAGAGAAGCCACGAATCCGGAGTCCTTGCCAAAATGTTGGACATCCTCCGTGCAGGAGCCGCAGAATATCAACGCGGCGGCTGCTGCCAGAATTTTTATTCCTGAATATTTCATAGTATTGGTAATGTGTCAAAAATACTCGTAGGATACAAATATAATGAAAAAGCAGATAATTGCCCTCAAAATCACTACATTTGTAAATAGCAAAAAATGATAAAAACTGCATATATGAAACGACTGTCACTCATCATCATGGCTCTGATGGCCCTGCCATTTGCGGCCACAGCCCAGAAACCGGCCCTCGACCATTCGGTCTATGACGGCTGGAAAACCATTGTCCGCCCCGTTGACCAGATGGACGGCGAATGGGTCATCTACGGCGTCAGCCCGCAGGAAGGCGACGGAGTCCTGTATTTCTACAATTCCGCAAAAGGCACCCAATATGCGGTGGAACGCGGCACCGCCGGACGCATCTCGCAGGACGGCAAAAAGGCCGTATTCAAGATTCAGCCTAAATTCCAGGAGACACGCAAGGCCAAGATAGACAAGAAGAAACCGGACCAGATGCCTAAGGACACCCTGGCCGTCATCGATCTGGCCAGCGGCAAGCTGACCAAATACCCTCAGCTCAAATCCCTCAAGGTCCCGACTGAGCTCCTCGACCACGTGGCATTCACCGCCAAGGAGAAGGACAGCCTCTACGTGCTCGACATCAAGACCCTCGCCATCGACACCCTGCGCTGCGTGGAGAACTGCTATCTCAGCGCCGACGGCAAGTCCATGGCCTACGTCACCAAGCCGGGCAAGAAGGACAGCACCGTCAAGCGCGGCATCTACATGTATGATTTCAAGACAGGAAGGACCGACGAAGTGCTCACCGGAGAGAAGAAGGCGACCTTCGGCAGCGCATATTTCAATGACGATAACAGCAAGATGGCCTTCTACGCCAACCTTGACACTGCCAAGGACGCTTCCAAGCTGACGGACATCTACCTCTACGAGAAGGGCGCTGTCCGCAAGCTCGTCGCCCGCGACGCACAGGGCTTGCCTGCAGGCTGGAAGATCAGCAGCAAGGCGAATATCAACTTCGGTCCGGAGGATGCCTTCATCACCATTGGCACCTGCCCGATACCGCGCGAGAAGGACACCACCCTCGTCGATTTCGAGCAGCCACGCCTCGACATCTGGGTATGGAACGAGGATTATATCCAGCCTATCCAGAAGAGCAGACTTGCCAGGACCAAGGCGCAGACCTATGTGGCCAGGGTTGACCTCAACGGCAACGGCCAGCTGATACAGCTCGCCGACAAGGACATCCCGAGCGTTTCCGTGCCCGGCACGAAGAAGCAGGACAAGGTGCTGGCATACACTGACAAGCCTTACCGCGTACAACAGCAGTGGGACGGCGTGACCCGCCGCGACATATACCTCGTCGATCTGACGGACGGCAGCCGCAAGATGCTGATGCAGAACGTGCCTTATTCATATTTCAGCACCTCACCTGACGGTGAATACACGGCATTCTACGATTATTCGAAGAGCAACTGGTTCCTCTACACCCTTGCCACCGGCGAGGTCAGGGACCTCACTTCCAACCTCGGCGTCATTTTCTACGATGACGAGGATGACCATCCTTCCGTTCCTCCGGTATGCGGCAGCTGCCAGTGGTTCGACGATTCGAAGACATTCGTCCTCCAGGACCAGTATGATATCTGGCAGTTCGACGCCAGCGGCAAACAGGCTCCGATGAGGCTCACCCAGGGCCGCGAGAACAGAGTGAGATACGGCATAGCCAACCCGTACGCCAGCAGCAGGGAAAGCAGGCTCAAGGGCACCAGCCTGCTCAAGGACCGAGCTCTGTATTTCACGACATTCGACCGTACCACCAAGGAGAACGGCTTCGCAGTGCTGGACATCACCAGAAAGAAGGCAAAGCTGCAGCAGCTCGTCAGCGGTCCTTACACCTACGGCACGCTCTGCGTCAACAACAGCGGCAAAAAACCTATCTACACCTACACCAAGGGCAATTTCGAGACAGGCAACAACGTATGGTGCAGCTCCGACAACTTCGCCAGCGAGAAGCAGCTGAGCGACGCCAACCCTCAGCAGAAGGATTACAACTGGGGCACTGTGGAACTCGTCAGCTGGACCACCGAGGACGGCATCAAGGCCGAGGGCCTGCTCTACAAGCCTGAAGACTTCGACGCCAGCAAGAAGTACCCTGTGATCATCTACTTCTACGAGAAATACTCAGATGAGCTCTACGGCGTCAGGAATCCTGCCCCGAGCGCATCCACAGTCAATATCCCTTACTTTGTAAGCAACGGCTACATCTGCTTCATACCGGACATCTACTACACCGACGGACATCCTGGCAAGAGCGCGCTGAAGTCCATACTTCCGGCCTGCGACATGCTCTGCGAATATCCTTGGATAGACGGCGACAACATGGCCATCCAGGGCCAGAGCTGGGGCGGATACCAGACAGCCTACATGATCACCCAGACCAACAGATTCAAGGCCGCCGGTGCCGGAGCTCCTGTCTCCAACATGACCAGCGCCTACGGCGGCATACGCTGGGAGTCCGGTCTCGCGCGCACAGGCCAGTATGAGCACGGCCAGAGCCGCATTGGCAAGACCCTCTGGGACGGATTCGACCTCTATGTGGAGAATTCTCCGCTCTTCTTCGTGCCAAATGTCACCACTCCGGTGCTCATCATGCACAATGACGCCGACGGCGCAGTGCCTTGGTGGCAGGGCATCGAATTCTTCAACGGCCTCCGCCGCTGCGGCAAGCAGGCATGGCTGCTGCAGTACAACGACGAGGCCCACAACCTCAAGGAGCGCCGCAACCGCAAGGACCTCAGCATCCGCCTCGCGCAATTCTTCGACCATTTCCTCAAGGGCGCCCCTGCCCCTATATGGATGACCGAAGGCGTGCCTGCCGAACTCAAGGGCATCGAATACGGTTACGGATACAAAACAGACGAAGATTAACTTGAAGCGATATGAAAAAAGCATTTGCAACACTTATGGCAATAGCGGCATTGACGGCCTGCGGGCCGAAGGAAGAAGGACAGACTATTGAAAAACCCGATCTGAAGGTAGCAGACGGCCACTTTACGGCCGAGGTGCTGCACCAGATGGGCAAGGTCACGGACATTCAGGTATCGCCGGACGGCACACAGATACTCTACGGAGTGACATACACCTCCATCGAGCAGAACAAGGGTGTCCGCAACCTCTTCATAATGAATATTGACGGCAGCGACAACCATCAGATCACCCATTTCGCCAAGAGCGCGTCCAACGCCCGCTGGATAGAGGGCGGCAAGCGCATCGCATTCCTGAAGGAAGGCCAGATCTGGGCAATGAACCCTGACGGGAAGAAGCTCGAGCAGATCAGCGACTACGAGGGCGGCATCAACGAGTTCAAGATATCTCCGGATGAGGCCAACATACTCTTCTCCACGGATTTCAAGGTGGCAAAGATCGGCAAGGACGTTTATCCCGACCTGGACAAGTCCACCGCACGCGACATCGAGGGCCTGATGTACAGGCACTGGGACCACTTCGTGGAGAATATTCAGCACACCCATCTGGCCAACTTCTCCGGCAGCAAGGTCGGAGCTGATTTCGACCTGCTCGGCGACGAGCCTTACGAGCTCCCGACCGAACCTTTCAGCGGCCTGGAGCAGTTGGATTTCAGCCCGGACGGACAGCAGATCGCATATTCCTGCCGCAAGCTGACGGGCAGGGACTACGCTTTCTCCACCAACACCGACATTTATCTCTATACCATCATCAGCGGCGAATGCATCAATCTCAGCGAAGGCATGATGGGCTACGACACCGACCCTGCATTCTCGCCTAACGGCAAATACCTCGCATGGCTGAGCATGGAGCGCGACGGCTACGAGGCCGACCGCGTCCGCCTCTTCATCATGGATATGAACACGCGCGAGCGCAAGGAGCTCAGCGGCGACTTCATTTACGATGTGGAGGGCATCAGCTGGATGCCTGACTCAAAGGGACTGTATTTCAACTCCGTGGTGGAAGGCGTCAAGGAGATATGGAAGACCGACCTCGAAGGCAATATGGCCCGCGTCACACCGCAGCATGAGTTCAAGGACTTCGGCTGCCCTCAGATAGCAGGCGACAGGCTCATCGCCACCGCCACCTCCATGCTGCATTCCGCCGAGATTGTATCCATCTCCGCAGCCGACGGCAGCTGGGAGCAGATCAGCCACGAGAACGACGACATTCTCGCGCAGATTGAGGACATACGCATGGAAGAGGTCTGGGTACCTACCACAGACGGTAAGCAGATGCTGACCTGGGTGCTCTACCCTCCTCAGTTCGACGAATCGAAGACATATCCTGCAATCCTCTTCTGCAACGGCGGTCCTCAGACTGCCTGCAGCCAGAGCTGGTCAACCCGCTGGAATTTCCGCCTGATGGCGTCACAGGGCTACATTGTGCTCATCCCTAACCGCCGCGGCAACATCGGCTTCGGCCAGGAATGGAAGGAGCAGATATCCGGCGACTACATAGGTCAGAACATGAAGGACTACCTCGCTGTAGCGGACTGTTTCCTCAGCAGGCCTTACGTTGGCAAGATGGGCGCGGCCGGCGGCAGCTACGGCGGATATTCGGTATATTACCTTGCAGGCATACACCAGAACCGATTCAGCGCCTTCATCGCGCACGCCGGCATTTTCGACCAGGAGGCAATGTACATGAGCACCGAGGAGATGTGGTTCCCTAACTGGGACAACGGAGCCTGCGCCGCAGGCGGCAAATACCTCGAAGGCTCGCCTTGGAGCGACAATCCGGTGGCCAAGCGCCACTACGCCAATTCGCCGCACAAGCTGATGAAGAACTGGAACACCCCTATCCTCGTGTTCCACGGCGAACTCGACTACCGCGTGCCGGTGAGCCAGGGCATGATGGCCTTCAACGCCGCCCAGATGTTCGACGTGCCGTCCAAGATGGTGCTCTTCCCTGACGAGAACCACTGGATACTCAAGCCGCAGAACTCCGTCCACTGGAACCGCGAGTACATCGCCTGGTTCGACAAGTGGCTGAAGTAGGACTGCGGGGCGCCTACGCCACCAGGCGGAGACCCAAGACTTGCCTATCAAAAGATTGACCGTTAACGGTTTCAAGAATTAAATGCTAACTTCACAACGATAAATTGCAATTTATGAAAAAGATAGCTCTGCTTTTCATTCTTCTGCTGATAGCGTCCTTCCGTTGTAATGCACAATATGAGACTGACACTCATATCGTATGGCAGCCAGGGGTCAAATTAACTTTTGAAATGTTCCAGGGCGCCCCTTCCGATTCTGCCTGTGTGCAAAAGATGGAAAGTTTGAATATATACCATCAAATGGCGACCGGATTCTGGGCGGCATTGGATGTTCCAGACTCCAGACGAAGGTGGAAGACTATGAAGGAGAAGTACTCTTTCTGTGCGGCTATGGATAAAACACAGTCATTCTTTATCGTCCGCGACAGCACAGAATTGAAGTATGCTCAACTGATATGGGATATATGCGAGGTCGCCACACGTATATCCAGAAAGAAACTTGTGGAGTTTGAGAAAGAGGCGAATGATAAACTTGCGGAAAAGTATGGCGAAAGAAACTATAACGGTGTAATCTCCATTGCGTATGCATCATGTCTGAATGACGGCAAGCAATTTGGGCAGGAGATGAAACAAACTGTTTTAAATGAGGTGATTAAAACACACGATGAAGAAGCATACCTGCAATTCCGGACAATGATAGACACGTTTTTGCTGGAATTGGAGGAATACGCAACTACAGAAGAAGAAATTAAAAGACTGCTTTCCGACAATCCGGCGAAAGGCTACAAATTGGCTCCGACCGTCGTTGGCGATTTAAAAAAAAGAGGCGAGATACTTTACTAAATTGCAATTTGCAATCATCCTTAAGGATCTGACCTGGCCGAAGCTCAGAAAGAGGTGAAAAGCCGTGCTGTCTGCCACAGAATACCTGTGAGATGCTTCAGAGTGCTTCTGTGTCCGGGAAATGACCTTTTTTGCCCGAAATGCTGCCACAGAATCACTCCTGAGCCCTTCAGACGTATTCTGTGGCGAAAAATGAGATAATAAAAGGGTTTGGCCTGATGAGGAGATGGGAAAATGGCTTATCTTCGCAGCTGAACATCGATAAATTGCAATTT
>JAKSJG010000044.1 GCA_024398365.1 Bacteroidales bacterium
CCAGTAGAGTGACTCATTAATGTTAAACCGTCCAACTTTTGGGGTTCACATCATTTGCGCCGGCCTTTTTTAGTATAAATGGCATTTGTAATTGTTAAATAATTGTTTATATTTGTAAGTCAATTAAATCACAACATACTCACCACAATATTCAAAAGCAATGAAAAAACTAAAATTAATTGCGCTTTCATGCGCAGCTATTGCTCCGTTCTTCGCATCCTGCGTTAACGAAGCACCGGAAATTGCTTTCAATGTGAGCTACACTCACAACAGCGATTTCTCAGGAATTATTGCCGCTCTCAATGACCAGTCAAAGACTGTCGCTGAGAGGCTCGAAACACTCCAGAAGGCTCTCACCGACCAGAATGCCACTCTGGCTCAGAAAGTAGAGGCTATCGCTACCGCAGTGAACAATGGTGTGACCACGCTCGATGCTGCCATCAAGTCTCTTGATGCAACTACAGCTGACAAGCTCGCCCTCATCAACGCCACACTTGAAAAACAGAACATCTCCCTCGATCAGAAACTCGACGCTATCAAGGGCGCCATCAATGACGAGACAGCTACCATCGCCCAGAAGAGCGACATCCTTACCGCTGCCATCAACGCTGGCGTGACTACACTTGATGAAGCACTCGCCCTCCTTGACAAGGATTTCAAGGACAAGATGGATGCTCAGGCTCTCAAGCTCGCTGCTGTAGAAGCTGCCATCACCAAGTTCGACGCATCTGTCGATGAAAAGATGGATGCTCTTACAAAGGGCCTCAAGGACTTCAAGGATGATGTCAATGCCAAGATGGATCTTCTCAAGACTGCTATTGACGAAGGCCTTATCAAGGTTGAAGGTGCAATCACTTCACAGACCGCTGCTCTCAAGCTCTGCCTCGAGACCATCGATACAGATATGAAGGCCGGCTTCCTCGATACAAAGACTGCTATTGACCAGCAGAAGGAAGCTCTCAAGAAGTGCCTCGAAGACCTCGACGCTGACCTCAAGGCCGGACTCCTCGACGTCAAGACCGCTATCGATCAGCAGAAGGCAGCTCTCAAGCTCTGCCTCGAGACTATCGATACAGACATGAAGGCCGGTTTCCTTGATACCAAGAACGCCATCGACGCTCAGACCGCTGCTCTCAAGCTTTGCCTCGAGACCATCGATACAGATATGAAGGCAGGTTTCCTTGATACAAAGAATGCTATCGACGCTCAGACCGCAGCTCTCAAGCTCTGCCTCGAGACCATCAACACAACAGTTGACACAGGCTTCTACAATACCCAGGATGCCATCAAGGCTCAGACAGCAATGCTTGAGACCGCTCTTGCAACTCTCAACACAACAGTTGACAACGGCTTCTACAACACTCAGGACGCTATCAAGGCTCAGACAGCAACCCTCAAGACCTGCCTTGACAACATCAATTACAACATCAAGAACGGCTTCTTCGATACCAAGACAGCTATCGAGGCTCAGACAACAATGCTCGAAACAGCTCTTGCAACTCTCAACGCAACAGTCGACACAGGCTTCTACAATACTCAGGAAGCAATCACAGCACAGACCGCAGCTCTCAAACTCTGCCTTGACAATATCAACTACAATGTCAAGAACGGCTTCCTTGACACCAAGACTGCCATCGAGGCTCAGACAACAATGCTCGAGACTGCTCTCGAAAATATCAATACAACAGTTGATACAGGTCTCTACAATACTCAGGACGCAATCACAGCACAGACCGCAGCTCTCAAGATCTGCCTTGACAATATCAATTACAACGTCAAGAACGGCCTTCTCGATACAAAGACTGCTATCGAAACACAGACTGAGACTCTCCAGACTGTTCTCAAGAATATCAAGAAGCAGCTGAAGAAAGGCTTCGTTGACGCCAAGACAGCTATCGAGGCTCAGACTACAGCTCTCAATGCAACGCTCCAGGCAATCAACACAACAGCCGGAACAGGTCTTGCTGACGTCAAGACAGCTATCGCAGCACAGCAGGAAGCTCTTGCAGAGGTTCTCGCAAGCATCAACTACAACGTCAAGAACGGCTTCCTCGATACAAAGACCGCAGTAGAGGCTCAGACAACAGCTCTCAATGCAACACTCCAGGCTATTGACGCAACAGTTGCTGACCAGACCACAAAGCTCGAGGCCAAGCTTAACGCTATCAACAATACCCTTACAACTTACCTTGGCAATATTGAGGCTAAGTGCAGTACAGTGGGCAGCAAGCTCGAGATCCTGAACAATTACATTGAGGTAGTCAAGACCACTCTCGCAACAATGAACACAAATCTTGACACTGATCTCAAGGATGTAAAGACTCAGCTCCAGAGCATCAACTACAACATTGCCAATGGCATCAAGACTGCGATTGACGGAGTAGCTGCAAACATCAAGGACTACTCAACAGTACTTGGTAATATCGAGACCGCTCTCGGCGAGCTTGCAACAATTGCAGCCAACACAGGTAATATCAAGGATTACACAACAGTTCTTGCAGCAATCAACAATGCCCTCGGTACAATTGGCACCAACACCGCAAATATCAAGGACTACTCAACAGTTCTTGCAGCAATCAACAATGCTCTCGGTGCTCTCAACACAATTGCAACCAACACAGGCAACATCAAGGATTACTCAACTGTACTCGCTGCTATCAACAACGCGCTCGGCACAATCGCAACCAACACTGACAATGCTACCGTCCTCGCTGCTATCAACACTGCTCTCGGTAACCTTGCAACAATTGCTACAAACACAGACAACGAGACAGTTCTTGCTGCAATCAACGCTGCTTTAGGTAATATCAATACAGCCATAGCTGCTCTTTAATCAGCGGAGCTGCATCAATAATCAATCATTAAAGCTCAAAGTTTAATGAAAAAAGTATTAACCATAATCGCAGGAGCACTTCTCGCAACTTCGGCATTCGCGCAGGTGGAGGTCGAGAGCTATGACGCTCTCCGTACCAATACCTGGTCTCCGTATGTCAAAGGCGGTGTGTCGTTCGCAACCGGTGGGGAATTTGAGAATATCAATGCCGGCCTGAACACATACGTTGCTCCAATGGCGGGGCTGGGTATTGATTACAATATCCGCCCATGGGTTCGCATAGGAGTGGGGTATGAAGCCTCCCTCTTCAATCGCGAACAGCGCTTTGCGGCCATCGCTGCCGACGGTACGACATACCGCAACCTCGGTGTGCTCTACCACGGCATCGATCTCACGGCAGACTTCAATATCATGGAGATATGGAAGGACCGTGCCTGCAAGGCGTTCAACATCTACCTCGGTACCGGTGCGGGCCTGATGTTCGCATACGGCAACACGTACGATATCAAGATGGGTTTCAAGGAAACGGTTGACAAGACTCTTTATACTGACAACTACAAGATTGAGACTTGGGTTACCGCTCACAACAATCCTCTTTCATATAATGCTCCATACATTCCGGCAAACCTCAGTTTCGAGTATGACCTCAGCCCTAGATTCACAGTAGGACTTGAGGCTGGCGCAAGATATATCCTCGGCGTCGGCCCTTATATGCCGAAGCTTGTCGAGAATGTCGGTGTCACTCTCCGCTGGAATATCGTAGGCCTCAAGCAGGGCTGCCGTACCAGGAAACAGGTCATCAATGCTCTCCGCAGCAACCTTGCAGCAAGCAATGCTGCCAATGATGCGTGTGGTCAGCGTTCTGCCAAGCTTGCAGCCGACAATGCCGATCTCGAGAAGCAGATCGCGGATGTACGCAAGAACCTCGCTGACTCTGAGGTTGAATGCCTCTCCCTCGAAAAGCAGCTTGAGGAAGCATACAAGGCTTCTCCTAAGGATCTCGCTGACATCCTTTCAAAGGCTGTCGTTTATTTTGCCAATGATTCTTACAAGATAAGCGCTTCTGCTCAGAACACTATCGAGATCGTGGCAGAATTCCTCAAGAAGTATGACGACGTCAAGGTTTCACTCCTCGGCTCCGCTAGCAAGACAGGCAGGAAGGACCACAATCAGGAACTTTCTGTCAACCGTTGCAACGCAGTCAAGGATGCCCTCCTTGCTCTCGGCGTATCAGAGGGTCAGATCAAGGACGTAAAGGCTGTCGGTGACGAAGGCATGACCGCAAAGGACGAATGCCGCCGCGTAGTTTTTTCACTCGAATAACATTCGTGTAACTCAATAATTGACGGGCTTCCGCAAGGGAGCCCGTCTTTTTATTTGCCGAACCGCCAAAAGATGGTAACTTTGGTCTATGAAAAAGAAAATTCTTCCAGCAGTTCTGCTGATTGTGGCGCTCGGGGCGTATCTGCTTCTGCAGAAGGGCGGCCCCGGCAGTGACAGCAATTTTAAGGGACAGGATCCGGCGCCGGAGGCGCAGGACTGGTCCGGCGCTGATGACGGCTCTGAGCAGGGCCCTTATGCCAGGCCGCAGGCATGGCTTGAGATTCCGGCCTGTGCGGATGAGGATTACGTCAATCTTTATTCCTTTGACATGACTCTCGACGGCGTGCCGCAGCGCAATTATTCCCTAAAATGGAATGAATCGCACCTTACCGCGGACTGGGTGGCATACCCTCTCTGCAAGGGCAACATAGGGGAGGGCGACAGAAGCAATGCTTTCGGCGTATGCCCGTACATGCCTCAGGACATCCAGCCTGTCATCGTAGAGGGCTACCGCAAGGGCAACTGCGGATGGTACTCCAGAGGACATCAGATACCTTCCGGCGACCGCCGCCAATACAGCGCCAATGTGGCCACTTTCTACGGAGTCAACATGACCCCGCAGGATGAGGATTTCAACGGAGGCCTCTGGGAGAATCTCGAGAGCAAGGTGCGCTGGTGGTCCCGCAAGTGCGACACCCTCTATGTGGTGACCGGCTGCACTTATGACGGCTACCGCGGCGAATATGTCCGCGACAATGAAAACCGCCACGTAGCAGTGCCTACGGGCTATTACAAGGCCCTGCTGATGCGCCGCGGCAAATCATTCCACGCCTGTGCGTTCAGCTTCGAGAACCGTCCTTATGAGGATCAGAGCATCAGCCTGGACATGGCCATGAGCCTGGATGAACTCGAGAGCCGGACCGGTATGGAGTTCTTCCCTCTGCTTAAGGATATGATAGGAGAGCACGGCTACCGTGCCGTCAAGTCCGAGAACCCTTCAACTCAGTCCTGCTGGGGCAGATAAGCTATGAGAAGACTGTTGATCCTTATGTATCTTGTGTGCCTGCCGCTCTGCTGCAGTGCCGCATTGCCAAAGATCCATATCATTGCCACCGGCGGAACCATTGCCGGCAGGACGGCCTCCGACGGCAAAGGCTACGATGCCGGCCAGGTGGGGATAGACGTGCTGCTGGACGCAGTGCCGCGCCTGAAGAAATATGCGGAGCTCGACTATGAGCAGTTCTGTAATATCGGCAGCCAGGATATGGACGAGAATGTCTGGATGGCCTTGTCCCGCCTGGTGAATGAAGTGCTCTCCGGCGATGTGTACGATGCTGTGATCATCACGCACGGCACGGACACGATGGAGGAGACCGCCTTCTTCCTCAATCTGACTGTGCGCGGGCCGAAGCCTGTTATACTTGTCGGTGCCATGCGTCCTTCGGATGCTCCGGATGCGGACGGCCCCGCCAATCTCCTTGCCGCTGTCAAGGCTACCGCCAGCCGCCGCTGCCAGGGCAGGGAAGTGCTCTGCTGCTCCGCCGGGAAGCTTTATGAAGCCGGGCGGATATTCAAGTATGACAGCCATGCCATCGAGGCTTTTTGTTCCGGAAATGGCCTTTCCGGCCTGCGCAGGGGCATGTTTGACATCTCTTCTGTTGGCGTCCTGCCTAAGGTGGGCATCATCTACGGCTATGCCGGATGCTCGACTCTGCCGTTGCGGGCCTTCATCGACAACGGCTTCGACGGTGTGGTCCTGGCCGGCGTGGGCATGGGCAATTTCTACGGTGAAGTGATGGACCTCGCGCTCAAGGCCGCTGCCGGAGGCATGAAGATAGTGCGCTCCACACGTGTTGTCAGCGGTGGCGTCTTTACTCCGCTCGGTGAAGTGAATGACGAGCAGTGCGGCTTCATCGCCGCCGGCCCGCTCAATCCACAGAAGGCACGCATCTTGCTCATGCTTGCCCTGACCCGTACGGATGACACTGCTGCCATCCGCAATTATTTCGCGAAATGACAAGACTCCTCAGATTTGTAGCCGCGCTGCTGCTGGTCATGCTTCCGCTCTGCGCTCTGGGACAGACATATTTCTGTACACAGGACGGCACCAGGCTGACCTACCGCTGCACTACCGTGAAGGACGGTGCCACAAAATGGGTGAACGAATGGACCATTGGTTCTTCGAAGACCGCTTCGGACGGCTCCCGCACCGTGAGTTATACTGTATTCCAGAAGGATGCGAAGGGCAAGAGCAAGATGAAGGCCCCGGTGAGACTTTCTGTGGGGATTACGCCCGAAGGGGACGTGCTCATGGACCTGAGTCAGTCCGCGCTGGTGCTCGCCCGGGCATTCCTGCCGAAGGCTGAAATCTCCGCACATGGCAAAACGACTGTGCTGCCATCGTCGATGAAGCCCGGCGACAGGCTGCCTGACGCTTCCGTCATTGCCGGCTACGCCAAGCTGTCCTACAGCGCCAATGTCACGGAGCGCAAGGTGCTGCGTCGCGAGACCATCAACACCCCGGCCGGGTCTTTCGACTGCATAGTCATCAGCGAGCACAAGGTTGAGAAGGCTCCGGCCTTCAGCCGGGTCACCACTGCACTCAGCTGGTACAGTGACGGCATCGGTCTCGTCCGCCACGACACATACGACAAGGACATGAAGCTTGAGACCAGCGAGGTGCTGGTTTCTGTCAAATGATTTCCTGTCTGGAAGGTGATTGCGAGGGCCACACCGGCTGCCGGTATGCTTGAGCAGGCTGAAATGATAATTGTTGTCACAGGCCCACCTGCATGAGAGCTCCTCTATGCCATGTGTGCTGTGACAACGAGCCAATTTCGGCCCGTTGTCACAGTTGCCCGTTCTTGAGAGTCTGTGTGGCCGCTATCGGTTGTGACGACGAATGTCGTTTCGAATAAATCCTGTGCTTCTGATGGCACTGCCGCTTTTTACCGACATGATACGCCAAACTATGGCCACGCCGGAGAACCGACGGGATATACAACTCGGGCGGAGCCATAGCCACGCCGGACGGATCACATTGGTGACTCAAAGCAGCTCTTTTACTTCAGAGTATTTGAGACCGCAAACGCGCGCTATCTGTTTGGACGAGCTGTTGTATCTGCTTTTCAGCGTGCGTGCCAGACGCAATCTTTGGCCGGTATCCAGACTGTGAGAGTCTTCGCGCCCGAACAGCTGACGACAAACTTCCTTTTTGTGCTGTCTCATTTCCTGTATCGGCAGTGTCAAATGCGATATGGTGCCTCCGCGGGACTCGATGTCGGAGTCCTTTGTTATGCACATGAAGTAATGGAAACTTTTAACGGTCTTGAACAGTTTCTCAACTAGCTCGTATGCCACATACTCTCCGGGGAAGACCATGCCTTCAATCAGCAGTGCATCTTCAAGTTCGGCATTCCTGGTCCTCAATGCTTTCTTGCGGCCTATCCGGCTCATCTGGTGTATGCTTTCCTTGTCCTCCCTGTCTGACTCGGTAAACCACGCAGGCGAAGTCCACCAGCCACGCTTGCGGAAGTACAGCGCACCGCTTGACCATGGATAGTCGCAGGCCAGCCATGGCAGTCCTCCGGCCGGGGCATTTTTTATGACATAGCATATCGCAATCTTGAGATATCTGTCAGTATCTATGTCCTGATGACTGATTGGTATCCCGTTCATTTTGTTCCTTTCCCCGTATTTGCGGGAAATGTATATGGATGTTCTTCTTATGTATTCATGCATGAACCTGTTGCAATCTTCAAACCGACCGTAAAGAATGAAATGGACGTGCGTGTCCATCAGAATAAGTGCCAGTATGATAATGTCATATTGTGGCAACAGTACATAAATGCGGTTCATCCCGTTATGGAAATCCTCGTCGTCATAGAAAATGGAGTCAATTGCAGCACCGTCAGTATAGAAATGCCAGCAGTTGTGAACGGGAATATCGTTGCCTTTGATGAATGGGGCGTTAAACCCGAGATCTGAAATGATCTGATTAAGTTTGGTGTCACTGATTTTCATTGCACATATCTTTCGCCTCAAGTGGCTTCCAGCTGTGAAAGTAGTCAAAATGTTTAAATAATGCTCAATTATCAGCAGAATAATCTTGAAATGACTTTTGTTGTCACAGGCAAACCGGTATGGCGGGCTATGGGAAATGGGCTGGCTGTGACGATGAGCCCAAATTGGCTCGTTGTCACATCCGGATGCCAAAGGAAACCGGTCAGACTGCTGTCGGCTGTGATGACATTTGTCATTTCAACGACAGCAGCCAGAGCGGGGAAGGTTGCTGCGGTCAGTCTGCAGCTTTTTTGCTACATTTGCCGAAGACAATCAAAATCCCAATTCTATGGTAGGCAAATACAAAGTCATCACGCTGTGCGGCAGCACGCGTTTCAAGGAGGAATTCTTAAAGGCTCAGAAGGAGCTGACCCTCAAGGGCAATATCGTAATCAGCGTAGGCCTTTTCGGTCACTCGGGGGACGATGAGGTCTGGACTGAGGGCACCAAGGAGATGCTTGATGACATGCACAAGCGTAAGATCGACATGGCTGACGGGATATTTGTCATCAATGTCGGGGGCTACATCGGTTCCAGCACGCGCTCGGAGATAGAGTATGCCACCGCCCACGGCAAAGAGGTGCAGTATCTGGAAAGCATCTGAGACGCCGGCATTATCTCTTCCTGATCTTCGGGAACATCTGGCGGAAGCGCGTGAGGTGGCGTATGATAGAACTGCCGCTGAGGGAGCCTCCTGCTATGACGAAGGAGACGGCGACGAGTATCATCAGTATGCCGAACGCCTCGCGTGCGGTCATTCCTTCGTTGAAGAGAAGTATGCCCATTATCACGGCTGTGACAGGTTCCAGAGCACCGAGAATGGCGGTAGGGGTGGAGCCTACGAGCTGAATGGCACGTGTGGTGCACACCAGCGAGATTATGGTCGGGAATACGGAGAGCGCCACGGCGTCGAGCCAGAGCAGCGGGCTTCCCGGCAGGGTGAGCTCCGACACTCCGCAGGCAATCCTGCCTGCAAATACCGTTGTCCCGACGATCAGCACATAGAATGATACGGTCAGGGTGGCGATGCCTGCGATGCGCTTCTGATTGACGGCAACGAGGTAAAGCGCATATGCCAGCGCCGAAGCCAGGACTATCAGTGTGCCTTTGAGACTGAGCGTCTGTCCGTTGCCGAGATTGTACATCATCACTATGCCGCTTGTGGCCAGCAGTATGCACAGTATCGTCTGCATGGTCAGCTTCTCATGGCAGAACAGGGTCATGATGAGCGCCACTATCAAGGGATAGACGAAGAGTATGGTGGAGGCGATGCCGGCTGCCATATAATTGTAGCTGATGAAGAGCATCAGCGAAGACATCGTCATCATAAGTCCCAGTCCCGCGAGCGGGAGAATGCTCTGCCGGGCCACTTTGAAGCTTTGCCCGCGCAGAAGTATCATCAGCGCTACCAGCGGTATTGCCAGGCCGTAGCGCAGCAGGAGGACCGAATCCGGATTCATGCCGTCGGCATAGAGAGGAAGTGCGAAAGTGGGGTTGAGGCCGTAGCTCGCCGCCCCTATGGCGCCGAGAATGTAACCTGCGGCCTTGCCGCCGCCTGATATCTTTGCCTGTGTGGTATTCATTGTTTCTGACTTATTGCTGAGGCCACCATGTAAGCTGTGCTCCAGGCGGCCTGCAGGTTGAACCCGCCGGTGATGGCGTCGATGTCGAGGACTTCGCCGGCGAAATACAGTCCCGGATGGGCCTTTGCCTCCATGGTGCCGGGATTGATGTTGGAGAGGGCCACTCCGCCGCAGGTGACGAATTCGGCCTTGAAATGGCAGCGTCCGGCGAGGGGATAGACATCTGCGCAGATGGCGTTGACCAGCTTGTTGGCCCCTTTTGAGCCCAGTTCGGCCCAGATCAGTTCGGGCCGCAGGCCTGCGCGCGAAAGCAGATGCTTCCACAGGCGGGCGTTGATGCCTTCCGGCGCCACGTTGGCCACCAGCTTGCGTCCCTGCGATGCAGCGGCGGTCTTGATAAAGCTCCGCGCCTCATCCTCTGACCATCCGGTCCAGTTGACCAGCATCGAGCCCTTGTAGCCGTTCTCTGCAAGATGGCGCGCAGCGTATGAGCTGAGTTTCAATGCCGCTGGTCCGCTGAGCCCCCAGTCGGTGATCAGCAGGGGACCGGAAGCCTTGAACTGCGTGCCTGCCAGGGACACCGAGGCCCTGCCTGCAACAATGCCCATCAGCGCGCGCAGGGATTCGTCCTCCACCTTGAAGGTGAACAGCGACGGGACAGGCTTCTCCATCTCCAGGGCGAGCGGTTCCAGCAGCTTCAGGGCGCCGCCGCCTGTGGTCACCACCACGATGCCGGCAGTTTTGCAACCTTCCTGCATCTGCAGCTTGTAGGCATCCCCGTCCCGGCTGACGCTTTCAATCCTGCAGCCGCAGTTGAGCTTTACGCTGAGACTCTGCATCAGGCGTGTCAGCGTGCCGACTATCTGCATCGCGTCCTGGCTGCGCGGAAATACGCAGCGGTCTTCCTGTATGACATACGGGACTCCTTCGCGTTCGAACCAGGCCATGGCGTCCTGATTGCTGAATGCACTCAATGCCCTCTTCATCAGCCTCGCTCCGCGCGGATACGCTTCCTCGAGCCTGGTGATGTCCTCGAAGGAATTGGTGAAATTGCATCTGCCTCCGCCGGTTATGGCGACCTTTGCCAGCGGCCTGGCAGCAGCTTCATACACCGTGACGCACGCTTCCGGACATCTGCGCTTCACTTCGATGGCACAGAAACATCCGGCCGCTCCGGCTCCTATGATGGCGATTTCGAGCATCTGGCACTTTTCTTGATGCTGCAAGTTAACAAAAGTTGGCAACATAGACCAACTTTGCTTATTTTTGTAAAACATATACCCTGAAAACAATTGTTTCGATATGAAGAAATACTTTCTTTTTGTAATGACAGCCGTGCTGCTCGCCACCGGCTGCAACAAGGATGACGAGATTTACAACAGACTCAACCGCCTCGAACAGCGCATGGACGGACTTGAGGAGCTTTGCTCGGACCTTAACAGCAACATCAACGCCCTCAGCACCATAGTGGATGTGATCCGTGCCAATGATTACATCACCAATGTGACCCCGATCAACCGCGACGGCGTCGTGATCGGATACACCATCGATTTCGCAAAGAGTGCTGCCATTACCATTTATAATGGCACGACCGGTCATTCTCCGGTTATCGGAGTCAAGATGGACACTGACGGCAGGTGGTACTGGACACTCGACGGCAACTGGCTCACGGACAGCAAGGGCAACAAGGTGCAGGCTGCCGCCGACAACGAAGTGAAGGTCATCACTCCTCAGCTCAAGATCGAGGACGGCTGGTGGATGCTTTCCACCGACGGCCAGAACTGGCAGAAAGTAGGGGAGGTCGGTAATATTTCCGGTGACCCTGTCTTCAAGAAAGTGGATTACAATGCCGAGATGGTTTACTTCACACTGGCGGACGGTTCAGTGATCGACGTTCCACGCAAGAGCAGCTCAGGCGTTGACATGAAGGTCATCGTGCTGGATGTCAAGAAGAACAACTGGGTATATTCCAACCTCGACAACAACAACTTCTTCAAAGCAACCTTCGACATGCCGGAGATCACCAGGGACGTCTTTGACAACGCTCTCATCAAGATGTACCGCCTGTATGACTATGATACGGCAAACCCGGCGCAGACCGAACTACCTTTCGTAAGACTTAACGAGTTCAAGGCCAACAACGGCAACTGGGTGTTCTTCACTGAGACCGTGGACTACGAGATGGAACTGGGCAAGCTTACCGTTTACTACACTGCCAGTGACTTCGATTATGAACTCAACGAGCAGTTCGTACCGGATGCGATGACCTTCCGCATAGTCATCATGACCGCATCCAAGTAAGACCGATCATGGAAATCGAAAGGAAATTTCTTGTAAAGGGGGATTTCAGACAGGAGGCCTATGCGTCTTCACACATAGTTCAGGGCTACCTGAGCGTCAATAGACTCAACTCCGTTCGCGTGAGGATACGCGACGACAAGGGTTACATTACAGTCAAGGGCAAGAGTACCAACGGCGGCCTTTCCCGCTTCGAATGGGAGAAAGAGATATCCGCGCAGGAAGCATTGGATCTGCTGACACTGGCTGAACCCGGAACCATAGACAAGACACGCCATCTGGTGAAAAACACAGATGGCGTGCATACCTGGGAGGTGGATGAGTTCCATGGCGCCAACGAAGGCCTGACAATGGCTGAGATCGAACTCTCCTCAGAGGACGATACCTTCGACAAGCCCGAATGGCTCGGAGAGGAAGTCACCGGCGATCCGCGCTACTACAACTCCAGCCTCCGCATCAATCCTTACAGGAATGGTGAGGCGGGCTGACGCCGATCAGTCATCAATCCTCTTGAAACGGCCTTTGGATGTGAATTCTAGGTCAAGGCCGTTGCTGAGTTCGATGTCATAGCCTGAACGGTCTTTGGATATTTCGGTGATAAAGGCGTTCTCGAAGTTGCTGCTGAGATAGGATACTATCGCTTCGGGGAGGGTTGAGGCCACGCTGGCTGGGATTGCATCGCGCTGGCAGTCGATCTTTTCCCACTGTCCTTTGTTGTCAAATTCAAGCTCCCATCCGTTGTCCATGCGGATTTCATATTCGTTGCCGTCCTTGATGGCCAAGGCGACGTCAGTGCCGGTGAAATGTGCGGCAAGGAAGGCCTGAGCGGCCTGTGGCAAGTCCTGAACTTTGACAATGGTATTCTTTGCGCTGCAGGAGCACGCAATAAGGCATGCGGCCATTACGATGGCCAATGAGAGGAAAATATTCTTAGTGTGTTTCATAATGTGCGAATATAGCAAAAAATGCTTTCATCAGTGAACAATCCGGTCACTTCTTTGACGGCAGCGCCAGCATATGACCCGGATTGATGTATGCATTCATCGTGGCCACGCGCCGGCCGGCGGTGTCATATTCGAATATGGTTCCGGAAGAGGCATAGGTGCCGGCATCCGAGACATAGAGATGACCGGTGTACGGGTTCTGATAGACGCAGTATGGAGAGCTCATCTGCATTATCTCCTGTACAACGGTGAGGTTTTCTGTGCCGTCCGGAAGGATATATGAGTCATAAATCGCTCCCGTTTCCGGATCGACGGTATAGACGAAGGTATCCCCATCGTATGTGTCGTACGAGAATGATGAGCCGATGATGAAGAATTTCCCGTCCGTCAGCGTAGTGCTGCAGGTTGCCGGAAGCATATCATACACATAGTAGCTCAAATCAGAGCAGTTGAAAAACACTGCCGCAGGCCCCTCTGTGGTGTAGTTTCCGGCCGAATTAATGCATAGCCATCTGCCGCTCTGCGACATTTCACCGTAAAGGTTGCTGACGAAGCTGCCATCTTCGCGGAGGATATCCACGGTGTTGAGCAACTCCATCGATGCAGCGTCCACCACAGAAACGGAATGTTCATAATCGTGCGCCTCCGTGTAGGCATAACCGCCGGTATTTGCCACGAAGAGACGGCCGCCATACCAGGCAACCCCCTCCGGTTCATATCCGACCTCGCAGGTGGCCGCTACGCTGAAGTCGGCAAGGTCTATCTTGGCGACATATCCTTTCTGATAGTTCTCACCCAGTGCCGTCCGGTGCGCATAAGAGGTGACATACAGATATCTTGAGTCCGCATCCGTGCAGAGTGAACGGCAGTTCGGTACATCCTCCGTCCTGGCGACTTCTGTGCCGTCAGGACGGATGTACCTGATGATATTGGACCAGTTGATGGAGACAGCTATCAGCGTGTCGTTGATCTGAACAATATCCTGCGGTGTATCACCGAGCTTGTATCCGTTCATCTTCTGGAACCATTTGTTTTCAATCTTTCCATCCCGGATGAAGGAGAGCTGGCCGTTATCCGACTGCCAGTTGCCTTCATTCAACACAATGATGTTTTCGTGACTGACGGTATCGCGCGGTGCATCGGGATCATCCGGCTTTTCCGGTTTTTCGATGGTGCATGATACTGCTGCCAACAGCAGTAGGATAACGGCTGAGACTCTTCCCTTCATTTCAATACAATACTAATATGTCCAATAAATGAGTTCTACTGCAGAAGGAACGACCGTTGTATCTACCGTAACCTTCTGGTTGAGAAGATGCAGGTCTTCGATACCCTGGAATTCGGTGGAGATTTCACCGATCCAGCCGGACTGCTTATGCGTTGCTGACATCACTTTGACGAAGTCGATGTGGTCGAGGTTGGCCGGATTGCCGTTCTCATCCACGGCCCAGGCGATGTCGATGGTCGAGTACGGGCTAGTGTTAACATAATTGTCCACGAAGCCCCAGGCGCCCTGTCCGAAGCCCTTGTCGTTTACTGGGAAACCCCACCACTTGGCATCCTGCACATAGTTAGTGCCGTTTCCGGAGGTATCGAAGGAGTTGGTCGGGAGATATTCTCCGGTAATGGTGATGGTCTCTCCTGCGTATGCTGGCCAGTAGCTCTGTGCGTGATATGAATTCTTGCATTCATAACCGCTGTGGCCGAGGTTGTCGGTCCAGTAGATGTACTTGTCGATAACTTTGGTGGTTTTCGTATTCACTCCGATCAGCGGCATTCCGTCATAGGTTGACGGCGCCTCTCCTTCGGTGAATTCGACGGATTCGATATCAACCTTCCTGATTTTGAGGACAGCGGCGGAAGCACCCTGGCCGTCAAGTTTGTAAAGGATGTCGTTGTACATATACCATTCGCTCTCCGAATCCAAAGAGGTGACCTTGGTGGCCTTTTTATTGAACACTGTCTTTACCACCTGAGTTGTAGCTGTGGCATAGGTGCCTTTCCAATACATTGCAGAGGTCGTGACAATTTCCTCAGCAGCCGGCCGGTAGTATGTGATGGTATAGTCGTGAATGGCCTTGTCATACATACAGTGCTTGATCAGATACCACTTTCCCGGATTGCCGGAGGCATCTTTCTGTGCGACATAGAAGACGCCCGGCTCGGAAGAGCCGTCGAAGGCGTTGCCGTATGCACGGAAATCGGAACCATCAAGGTTCATCAGCGGGTGGTCGAAACCGACGGTGACGGAACCGCCCCAGCCGCCGAGGTGGATCATAGTATTTGTCTTGCCGACTATGCAGTCTGCAACAGCGGCAATGGCTGATTCCTTGGTGTCAAGACCGGCCGGAAGGGTATTGATGAACTGTCCCGGTGCCAGATCGACGTCGAGGACGGTCGAGATGTATGGCGAGCAGAACCGGCCGGTCGGCAGTGATGCCGAATAATCCATTGAACGCTTCAGCTCGAACGGACCATTGAGCTGAATCATTGCGTATACTGCATCCTTTGTTTCAATCCTTATGACGAATGAGCCGTAGGTTCCCACCGGTACGGTGAAATGCATCACAGGGGCATCGGCGAGGGAAACGCCGTCACATTCGACAGTGACATCGGTGCCGCCTTCGGTAATTGCGAGCTGGTCGGAGCCGAAATCGACCCTGGCCTTACCGCATACCGGCCTGTCTGCAGAGAGGGTGACCTTTTTGAGCTGACGTCCCTTGTCGGCCTCATCTGCCTCCAGTTTGACGGAAATAAGCGCGCAGAGGTTGCGGAAACCCATTCCGTCAGTCGAGCCGTGACCGGCCATCGGGAACTGACCCGGAGTGATGTTGCCGGCAGTATATCCAATGGTTGAAGGGAGTGTGACCTCGAATCCACCGTCTGCGGCCGAAGCCACCGCTGAAGCGGGATAGAATGCGTAGAAAGAATTCCCGACCGGGGTCTGGTCCGATGTAA